>RDYW01000034.1 GCA_004293485.1 Sphingobacteriales bacterium
ATTGATGAATTAAAAAAATTGTTGGATGTTAAAACAAACAGGTGGTTAGAACTGTCGGATAAGGCAAAAGGGTAGGGGGAAACAACAAAGAGTAAAAGGTAAAACGTTTCACGTGGAACAGTCCCCTCTCGGTCTCCCTCCCCCTTTAATTCCCCCAAAGGGGGGGGGGAAACGGAAGACATCCAGCAGCATAAGATTACAAACATAAACCCCATCCAATTATTTTTTACTCTTGTTTAAAAAAACAGAAATCCAAAAAACAATGATTGAAAAAAAGAAAAAAACCAAACAAGCAGAATTTACAAAATGGTTTGGCCCTTTACTAAACGCACTTAGGGATCTAGGGGGCTCTGGGAAACCTAAAGAGGTTGTTGAACAAATTTCAAAATCGATGAGAATACCCGACGAACAACGAGAGGCGATAATGAAATCTGGGATTTTGAGGTTTGACAACCAGGTAGCTTGGGCAAGACAATATTTAATATGGGAAGGCTTACTGGAAGATAGTAAAAGAGGCGTTTGGGCATTATCGCAAAAAGGGCATTCTACAACACTTGACTTAAATCAATCAAGAGAAATATTTTTAAAATGGGTTGAAATTCACCAAAAGGCAAAGAAAATTAAAAATGATGCTCAAATAATAAACCTTGTTGAAGAAGAGGAGCCAGAGGCTATTGAACAAGAAATGGCACCCGGATTATTAGAGGTATTACAATCTGTTTCTCCAATAGGGTTTGAGCACATTTGTAAAAGACTTTTAAGAGAACACGGCTTTGAGAGTGTCAATGTAACACAAGCTTCACACGATGGAGGTATAGATGGATATGGAACGTTAGAATTAAATCCATTTGTTAGCATTAAAGTTTTATTTCAATGTAAAAGATATAAAGGCACTGTATCTAGGGCACAAGTTGGAGATTTTAGAAACGCAATGATAGGAAGAGCAGAGAAAGGAATTATATTAACTACTGGAACTTTTTCTGAAGATGCTAAACGAGAAGCAAGCAGAGATGGTGCACCTCCAATTGAGTTAATTGATGGAAAAAAACTTGTCGATTTATTTGAGAAAGTAGAATTGGGTGTTAAACCCAAAACGATATATGAAGTAGATTATAGCTATTTTGATCAATTTATGAAATAAAAAGGTGTCTTTGCTGATCAAATTTAAAACAACTAATTAACGTCATAAAATTGTGCAACTGGGTATCTCCCCTTAAGAGAGACCGTGAGGAAAACGAAAAAGTACGCTTTAGGTCTGCGATTGGGCATCTCCCGTTTCTCCCCCTTTGGGGGAATTAAAGGGGGAGGGAGACCGAGAGGGGAAGAGGGGAAAAGGGATTGTTCCACGTGAAACAAAAATTAAAAAAATGTTTAAAAAATACGATGTTATAATAGTAGGAGGTGGCCACGCTGGTTGCGAAGCGGCAGCAGCGGCAGCCAATTTAGGTTCTAGCGTTATGCTGGTTACTATGAATATGGGCACTATTGCCCAAATGAGTTGCAACCCTGCAATGGGTGGTGTAGCCAAAGGGCAAATTGTGAGAGAAATTGATGCAATGGGCGGTTATTCGGGGATAATTTCCGATAAAACTACGCTGCAATTTAGAATGCTCAACCTATCTAAAGGCCCGGCAATGTGGTCGCCACGTACCCAAAACGATAGGATGCGCTTTGCAGAAGAATGGCGATTGGCATTAGAACAAACCCCCAATGTTGATTTTTGGCAAGATATGGTAGCTGAACTTATTATTGAGGATGGCAAAGTTTGCGGCGTTAAAACGTCGCTAGGGGTAAACATAATGGCCGAAGCTGTGGTGCTTACCAACGGCACTTTTTTAAACGGTTTGATACATATTGGCGAGAAAAAAATGGGCGGTGGCCGTACCGCCGAAAAAGCAGCAACGGGTTTAACCGAACAATTGGTGGCTTTAGGCTTTGAAGCTGGGCGAATGAAAACAGGCACCCCACCACGGGTAGATGGCCGAAGTTTGGATTATAGCAAAATGGAAGAGCAATGGGGCGATGATGATGCAGGCAGTTTTTCGTACACAAATGTAGAAATCCCAAAAGAAAAACGCTGTTGTTGGATAACCTATACCAACCAAGCGGTACACGATACACTAAAAGAAGGCTTCGAGAAATCGCCGATGTTTACTGGCCGAATTAAAGGTTTGGGGCCGCGTTATTGCCCGTCTATCGAAGATAAAATAAACCGCTTTGCCGAGCGTGAACGCCACCAAATATTTGTAGAGCCCGAGGGTTTTAATACGGTAGAAATTTATGTAAACGGTTTTTCAACCTCCTTACCAGAGGATGTACAGTACCGAGCATTAAAACAAATTGCAGGATTTGAGAACGTAAAAATGTTTAGGCCAGGTTATGCTATTGAGTACGATTACTTTCCACCTACTCAATTAAATTTAAGTTTAGAAACCAAGCGTATAAGCAATCTTTTTTTTGCAGGACAAATAAATGGCACCACAGGTTACGAGGAAGCGGCAGCACAAGGCTTTATTGCGGGTATAAATGCACACCAAAAAATCAATAATAAAGAGGCTTTAATTTTAAAAAGAAGCGAATCGTATATTGGCGTTTTAATTGATGATTTGGTAACTAAAGGTACCGAAGAACCGTACCGTATGTTTACCTCCAGGGCCGAACATAGGCTTTTATTACGTCAAGATAACGCCGACGAACGCCTAACGCCTATTGCTTATGCCTTAGGTTTGGTAAATAAAGAACGCTTAAAAAAGGTGGAAGATAAAATAGCAAACGCACAAAACATCATAAATTTTGCTAAAATTACGGCTGTTGATATGGCCATCGCCAACCCATTGTTAGAGCGTTTAGGAACATCGGCGGTAAGCCAAAGCGTAAAACTTTATAATTTATTAAGCAGGCCACAGGTAAACATTAACGATTTAAGAAGCATCAGCGAAAGCTTTAATAATTTACTTTCGGGCTTTGATAGGCAAACGATTGAGCAAGCCGAAATAAAAATTAAGTACGATAGCTATTTTGAAAAAGAATTGGAGATTGTAAACAAGATGAAAAAAATGGAGGACAAAGAAATTAATCCTGATTTTGATTATAGCCACTTAAATTCTTTATCGCATGAGGCGAGAGAAAAACTAAAAAAAATAAAACCAAAAACTTTGGGGCAGGCATCTAGGATTTCGGGTGTAACACCGTCGGATATTTCGGTACTGATGGTTCATATCAGCAGATAACGGTAAGTGTTTGGTAAATAGCCGCTTAACTACAAAAAACAAGGTGCTATAAAATGGACTAAAAATCCATCATCAAAAATTTTTAATAATAATACTTGCAAAAACGCAAAAAACGATAAAATCGCTTTAAAATGGGCTTAAATGTAAAACGCATTAATTATTTAATTTTCGGGATGGCTTTTTGGGCTATTTTGCTGGTTACAGCTTGCGCAAGCATACAACAGCCGCAAGGTGGCCCACGCGATACCGCCCCCCCAAAAGTATTGAACGAGTTGCCAAAAAATTTGACCAAGAATTTTAACAGTAAAAAAATAGCCATTACTTTCGATGAATTTTTTAAACTGAATAACGAGTTTACCGAAATATCGGTTTCGCCGGCGCAAGAAATTCCTCCCACCTTTAAAATCAAACAAAAAACTTTAGAAATTGCGTTTAAAGACTCGCTGGAAAAAAACACCACTTATACTATAAATTTTGGCAAAGCCATACAAGATGTAAACGAAAACATAGAATTAAAAAATTACAGCTACGTTTTTTCTACGGGGAATAAAATAGATTCGTTGCAAATGGGTGGCAAGGTGGTAAATTATTTAGATGGTAAAGAAGAAAAAGAAATTACAGTATTTATTCTCCCCGTTAGCCGCGATAGTATTTTTGGTAAAAAACGGGCATCGTATTTTACTACAACCGATAGTGCGGGTAATTTTAGTTTAAAAAACATAAAAGAAGATAATTACCGAATTTATGCTTTAAAAGAAGAGGGCGGCGGCGATAGAATTTACAACCAACCGGGCGAGCAAATTGGTTTTTTGGCAAATCCCATAAAATTAAATAAAGACACCGCAGGTATAAAACTAAAAATATTTAAACAAATACCCGATAATTTTAGAACCGAAGATTTTAAAATCCAGCAAGATGGTAAAATTATAATGGTGTTTAATAAAGGCATTAAAAAGCCATCGTTACGGTTTTTAAATGCAACGCCCAACAAGCCGTTTATAGCGTTTTCGGCCAAGGCCGATACCTTAAATATGTGGTTGCGTGATTTAAGTTTCGATTCGCTAAAGGTAGAGATAAACGACAACAACAAACCCATTGATACCGTAAAACTACAGCGCAATAAAACCGATAAATATGTGCGTACTTTGGCTTATACCGATAATTTATCGGGCAATAAAATACAGCCAGCAACACGGTTTACGGTAAAGTTTAATTCCCCTATCGAGGGTATTGATAAAACAAAAGTGGTGCTTTTGCAAGACTCTACCGTTATTGATAATTTTACCCTTAACAAATTAGACAATGGCCGCGATTTTCAGATACTTTATCCATATAAAATTAAAAAACTATATACGCTAACTTTTAACGAAAAAGCGGTTGAGGATATTTATGGCACCACCAACAAAGCACTAAAAACCAAATTTACGTTAGACGAAGTAGAAAACTACGGCAACCTAAACCTTAAAATAGTAAAAACCGATAGCACCAAAAATTATATTGTACAGCTAATTACCGAAACAGGTACGGTTATAAAACAAGATATTATTAAAAGCAACAAAACGCTTATTTACAATTACTTAAACAACAACAAATACCGCATAAAGGTAATTGAAGACTTAAACAAAAACGGCGAATACGATAGCGGTAACCTATTAAGGAAAGAGCAACCCGAAAAAAGTTGGTTTTTTGAGAAAGATATAATTATACGGCCAAACTGGGACCAAGAATATCAAGTAGTTGTGCCAAAATACTTTGAATAACAATCCGTTTTTTTTAAAATATATTACTTTAACCTAAAACAAGTTTATTTTTTTGTTTAATTATTTAGAAAACGTGTAATTCTTTTTTAAGACGTAAAAGATTTTATTGTTTCCATATATCTTCAAAATCAAAATCAATTTTACAATTTTTATCTAATTCAAATGTATTTGTATGGGTTTGCTAGTAATAATTATCAATTAATTCATAAACCTCAACTGTTTTTTTAAGATAGTCGGCTAATAAATAATACCTTACGCCTTGTTCTCTGTACAATTCAAATTTAATAACACGGTTATTTTTTATTGAAGTTGGCGAAATCATTTCTACAACTAGTACAGGTGGAAATTCTAAATACTCATCACTAACAGATCCACAAACAATCATCATATCTGGTCTAACTACTGTTTCTTCATTTACTTTCCAATCTAACTCCGAAAAAAGTAAACAATTGCAATTGTTGTTTTTATTGAGTGAGTACTTACCTTGGTAAATAAAATTTACAATTGCCAAATTGTGTTTTGGTACAGGCGAGGGCGACATTTGATATGGATAACCATTTACCAATTCCCAATCTTCCTTCCAGTTTTTATAATCGTTGTAGGTGTAACGTGGTGGTTCAAAGTTGTATGTTTTCATAATTTTATTTTTTATAAAGTTACCAAGAACAGGTACAAAATATAGAACGTTTTTTGTGAGAAATTACTATTTATGGTGTTATGTATAAAATTCTCCGTATTCTTCAATAAATAAAAAAGTTTTGACTCACCCAAGCATTTACAAATCTATAGAACGCTTCGCTAACTCTGAGGATAAAAGGAAACGCTGCGCTCGTTTTAAGGGTAAACGTGTTTAAACGCATAAGATTTAATTTGCTTTAAATGGTCGTAGAAAATTTCTGTAATTTTTAAACTATCTTCCGTGGTTGGTGGCACACCAAATGCCAAAAGAATGTTGTTGGTGTGCCACCAAAGCGGGCATATAGCAACGCTGCGCTAAATATAAAGCTAAAATGAGGAAATGTAACTAATACCCCAATGGCTCTCTGCTTGTATGTCTTATTCTTAAAACCCTTATTTCCTCTGTTTCTAATTTTATTTGGTAAGTAACTCGTTAGCTATAAATTACAAAGGCTCTGAAATTATTGTTTGACAAATATTTAAGTTTATCTAACTCATTAATAAATGGATTGATTTTGATTATTTTGAGTTTTGCAATAATTGCATTTTTAACAATTTTGGCGGCTTGGGGGCTCTGTTTTTCTAAATACGTTAAAACATCTTTAAAATGTTCTAGGGCTTTTCTATCCCAGATTATTTTAAAAGAAGGTTTTACCATTTAGCTAATTCCTTAAGTGCATCTTGGTGAGTAACAAAATTACCATTTTCAATCCTAGAAACCGCTTCATCAACTTCTTTGTTATACTGTTTTTGGCTAATTCTCTCGTTATCTTTTTCGATATTCAAAAAACTCTTAATCATTTCTAAAATTAACTCTTGTTGTTTTGCAGATAAAAGAGGAAGGTAATTATCTACTTGTTTTTTTATTGCAGTTGCTGTCATATTAAAATGGATACGTTAAATCAAATTTACTAAAAACTATTTCGAAATAGCAAAGCTATTTAAAATGTAACCTTTCCCCCCCCTACATAAACCAACCTGCATACATTACATAATTATCGGGTAACTTCCTCAACAACTCCTTTTGCTCCTCCGTTAAAGGTTTAATTTTTTTAGCGGGCATACCGGCATATAAAAAACCACTTTCGCAAATGGTATTTTCTAAAACAACAGCTCCAGCGGCTATAATTACGTATTCTTCTACTACGGCGTTATCCATAATAATGGCACCCATCCCTACCAAAACATAATCATTTAATGTACAACCATGTACCAAAGCCCTATGACCAATGTTTACATAATTCCCAATATTAGTAGCTGCTTTTTGGTAAGTGGCGTGTATAATGGCTCCGTCTTGTATATTGGTGTGGTGGCCAATTTTAATATAGTTAACATCGCCACGGATTACGGCGGTAAACCAAACCGAACATTTATCGCCCATCGTAACATCGCCAACTAGGGTAGCGTTATCGGCTATAAAACAATCTCTTCCCCAGTTGGGGTATTTGCCGTTTACGGGCAGTATCAGTGGGTTTTGGTTCATTTATAAAATGGTGTCATTTAAGTTTATATCGTGGTTTGGGTAGTCGGTGGTATAATGTAAGCCTCGGCTTTCTTTACGCAACATAGCCGATTTTATCACAATATAAGAAACCTGTATTAAGTTACGCAACTCGCATAGCTTAACGGATAGTTTAGTTTTCTTATAAAAATCTTCTGTTTCTTCGTACAGCAAACCTAGGCGTCGCATTGCCCTATCCAGCCTAAAATCGCTACGTACAATCCCCACATAATCGCTCATCATTTTCTGCATTTCTCGCACATTATGCGTAACCAAAATATCTTCGTTGGATAAACTGGTATTGGTATCGTTCCAGTCGGGAATGTTTTCGGGGATAATAAAATCTTTAATTATTTCTTTGGTGGTGAGATATATGCGGTGTGCATACACCAAGGCTTCTAATAACGAATTTGATGCCAATCTATTAGCTCCGTGTAAACCCGTGGAAGTAACTTCGCCGCAGGCAAATAAACGGTTAATAGATGTTTGCCCGTTAGTATTTACCATTACGCCGCCACACATATAATGGCAGGCTGGGGTTACGGGTATTCTATCCTTTGTCATATCTAAACCTATAGATAAACATTTGGCATATATATTAGGGAAATGGGTTAAAATATCTTCTTTTTTACGGTGCGTAATATCTAAATAAACAAAATCATCGCCCGATTTTTTCATCTCATTATCTATCGCCCTGGCTACAATATCTCGGGGTGCAAGCGAGCCTCGTTCATCATACTCGTACATAAACTCTACGCCGTCTTTACGTTTTAGTACACCACCAAATCCACGTACCGCTTCCGAAATTAAAAATGATGGATATTCGCCAGGATTATACAAAGCCGTGGGGTGAAACTGTATAAATTCCATGTTGCGTACTTTGGCTTTGGCTCGGTAAGCCATCGCAATACCATCGCCTGTGGCAATAGTGGGGTTTGTGGTTGATGCATAAATATGCCCAGCACCACCAGCGGCCATTAAGGTAATTTTAGAAAGTATTTTTTCTATTTGTCCGTTGGCAGTATTTAAAGCATATATGCCATAACACGCAATATCGTCCGATTTTTTATTTACAAAATCACCAATATGGTGTTGCGTAATTAAATCAACCGCAAAGTAATGGGTTAAAATTTCAATATTGGGGTTTTCATGAATTTCTTGTAATAAACTACGCTCAATCTCGAAACCTGTAATATCTTTATAATGCAAAACACGGTGTTCGCTATGGCCGCCTTCTTTGGCTAAATCGTAAATGCCGGCATTTGTTTTATCAAACTGAGTGCCATAAGCAATAATTTCGCTAATTCTTTCTGGTCCTTCTCGCACTACCAGTTCTACAACTTCTTTATTGCACAAACCATCGCCAGCTATTAAGGTATCGCTAATATGTTTCTCGAACGAGTCTTCTTGCTTATCCACCACCACGGCAACTCCGCCTTGAGCGTATTTGGTATTACTTTCATCTTCGTTAGATTTGGTTACTATCAATACTTTACCGTGTTTAGCTGCTTTTAATGCAAAACTTAAACCCGCAATACCCGAACCCACAATTAAGAAATCAACATTTCTCATCATATTTTTAGTTTATTATAAAAGGTGTGTATAAATGTTTATAAACCGTGTAAAGATGTTAATTTTGTGTAAGAAAATAATTAATAACTCGTAAAAGATGTTGGTTTGGCTGTTATTTATTTAAACACCTATATATTTTTAAGGTTTTTACTAGTACAATTTTTAACTTTATTAACTTTTTAGGTAAGATGATTTGATAACAGTAAAACTTTTTAAAATAAAACGCCCAAAATATTTGGTGCTGAAAATGAGTAAATTGATATTAAATTAATGTTAACAACTTGTTAGTTTAATATTAAAAATTAAAAATTACTACCTAAATACATAAACTTATGCACCAAACTAACACCTTAATAAACAATAAAGAATTTATATATAATATTATAGTTATTATTAAATAGTGGATAAATGAATAGTTTTGAAGAAATAAATTTGAGGGGTTTTGTAGATGAACCCATTGCCGCCGACTTAGATATTGTTGGCGAAATAAACAAATTAAAGAAAGAAAAAAATGCTGTTATACTGGCCCATTATTACCAAGAACCCGATATACAAGATATTGCCGATTATATTGGCGATAGCCTTGGCCTATCGCAAGAGGCAGCCAAAACCAATGCCGATATTATTGTGTTTGCAGGCGTACATTTTATGGCCGAAACAGCAAAAATACTATCGCCCAGCAAACGGGTTTTATTGCCCGATAGCAAAGCAGGTTGCTCGCTATCCGACAGTTGCCCAGCCCATTTATTTAAAATATTTAAAGCAAAATACCCCGACCATTTGGTGATAACTTATGTAAACTGCACCGCCGAATTAAAGGCTTTGAGCGATATTGTATGCACAAGTAGCAATGCGGTACAAATTGTAAATAGTTTACCAGCCGACCAAAAAATAATATTTGGCCCCGATAAAAACTTAGGTGCTTATGTGATTAAAAAAACTGGCCGAGATATGGTTTTATGGAACGGTGCCTGTATGGTTCACGAAATTTTTGCCCAGCAAAAAATAGTAAAACTTAAAGAACGCCACCCCGAAGCAAAGTTTATTGCCCACCCCGAGTGCGAAGAACCTATTTTGGCTATGGCCGATTATGTAGGCAGCACCACAGGCTTATTAAATTACACCATAAACAACCCCGCAAACGCTTTTATTGTAGCCACCGAAACAGGCATCATACACCAAATGCAATTAGCCAACCCCAACAAGGTTTTTATACCCGCACCACCCAATAACTTATGCGCCTGTAACGATTGTCCCCACATGAAACGAAACACGCTAGAAAAGCTTTATTTGTGTTTAAAAAATGAATTGCCCGAAATTGAAGTGCCTTTGGATATTATAGAAAAAGCCAAGAAGCCGATAGAAAGGATGTTGGATATTTCGGCGAGGTTGGGGTTGTAGGTAAATTAAATGATACCCCACTCTTCGAAGTTACAAACCTCGAAGAGCGGGATTTTGTTGTTGTAAATGTAGTGTTTTGTTTTTACTGTACAAAGTTTAAAACTTTGCTTATTTACCCTCACATTGACGAAGAAATGGCTTAACAATGCAAGAGCGGGGGGGGCTGGTAAGCCCGAACCCCTAAAACACGATTTGTCTGGCAAATGGTCACGGAGAATCAACCAAGAACATCGACTTGTTTATGAAGTTCACGAATCAATTGTAAAAGCTCACTCTGCTAAAGGATATTATAAATAAACCAGTTATTGGCGGATTACAAATTCTACGATATGTACTTCGGAATTACAAATTTTGAAGAGCGTTTTAATTTGGGGTTTTGTTTAAAAACGAGATATGTGGAAGAGCGGGTCAGACAATATTTTTGCGAGGTACCTCGCAAAAATATTGTAACGAACCTACCTGCCGGCAGGTAAGTAGCCCCGACCCACAAGCCAAGATTTTTTGGGCGTAAAGGCTAGGGGCATGCCTAAGCAATTGTTCGCTGTTTGTTTTTTTTTACCTTTATGGCTTTACAGCTTACACCATGATAATACAGGCCAAAGCCCTACCGTTTTATGTGTTTAAATATGGCATAAGGTTTTTAACCTGGGTGTTTGGGCGCATGTTTAATAAATTGGTAATTAAAAAGGCTAAGGTTTATAAAAATCATTCGTATTTGTTAATGTGTAATCATTTTAGTTTTTGGGATGGTTTTTGGGCGTGTTATTTGTGCCTTAATGGCATACATGAAGGCACAAATATGAAGGGTTTTTATGTAATGATACTAGAAAAACAGTTGCAAAAAAATATGTTTTTGCGTTATTTGGGTTGTTTTTCGGTAGCACCTGGTAGGGCAAGTGTAAGCGAAAGTTTGGCTTATGCTGCCCAAATATTAAATACGCCGGGCAATGTGTTGTTAATGTATCCGCAAGGCAACCTAGAGTCGCAATATGTGAGGCACATTGTAGTAAAAGAAGGGATAATAGAAATTATTAAACGCATAAAGGGTGATTGCCAGCTGCTATGGAGCAGCAATTTTATTGAGTATTTCGAAAGTTTTAAGCCGTCGGTTTATTTTAATGTGTTGGATTGTGGCGCAGCCAAAAATTTTGAGATGAATACATTTACTACAGCTATAAATAAACACCATACTGCTGCTATGCAACATAGGTTTAGGTTTACTAAAGAAGTGTTTACGACAACTTAGATTTTTTGTTTTTTGGGGATAACTAAAAAAAATTATGTTGTTTTTAACTGTTTTTCTATTTCGGCTATTTCGAGGCTTTGCTGCTGGCCGGTAAGCATGTTTTTAAAAGTTAGTTTTCCTGTTTTCATTTCTTGGCTACCTACAATAATAGCGTAAGCAATATGTTTATCGTTGGCATATTGCATTTGTTTTTTAATTTTTGTGCCAAAAGGGTACAATTCAGCTGCAATATTTTTACGCCGCAATTGGTTTAAAACAGATAGGCTATACGTTTCTTCATCTTTACCCAACACGCAAATAAGCACTTGGGTAATTTGCTGGCTATTTGTGGTAAACAAATTTAACTCTTCTAAAACATCATAAATTCTATCGGCGCCAAACGATATGCCTACACCTGTTAAGCCCTGTAAGCCAAACATCCCCGTAAGGTTATCGTACCTACCGCCTCCACCAATACTGCCCATGGTGGCTTGGTTGGTTTTTACTTCAAAAATACAGCCTGTATAATAGTGTAAACCTCGGGCTAGGCTAAGGTCGAGTTCTATGGTTGCATGTTGTAGCGTAAAGCTGGCTAGGTAATTTAAAACGGTGTAAATTTCGTTAATACCTTGTAAGCCTGTGGGCGATGTTGCTAAAATTAGTTTCAGGCTTTCTAGTTTTTCGGTATTAGTACCTGTTAATAGTATTAAGGGTTTTAGTTGTTGGATATTAGCTGGGGTAAATCCTTTGCTTAAAAGTTCGGTTTGTACACCCTCGAAGCCTATTTTATCCAACTTATCTAAGGCTACGGTAAGGCTAACAATAGCTTCGGGTTTACCCAAAATTTCGGCTATGCCTGTTAATATTTTACGGTTATTAATTTTTATGGTAAAATTTCTTAGTCCCAAATTGCTTAACGCTTCGTCGTAAATAGCTATAAATTCGGCTTCGTTAAGTAACGAATTACTGCCTACCACATCTACATCGCACTGGTAAAACTCTCGGTAGCGTCCTCGCTGTGGCCTATCGGCTCGCCATACGGGCTGTATTTGGTAGCGTTTAAAAGGCAGCGAAATTTCGGTTTGGTGCATTACCACATAGCGGGCAAAGGGAACGGTAAGGTCGTAACGCAAGGCTTTTTCGGTTATTTTTGAGGTTAAGGTTTGTGATTTTATGGTGGTTAAATTTGCATCGATTTTGGATAAATAATCGCCATTGTTAAGTACTTTAAACATCAACTGGTCGCCCTCGTCGCCATATTTACCGGTTAAGGTATCGAGGCTTTCCATGGCTGGCGTTTGTATTTCTTGGTAGCCATATTTTTTAAAAACTTTTTTTAGGGTATCAAAAATAAAGTTTCGTTGCCCCATTTGCTGCGGATTAAAATCGCGTGTACCTTTTGGTATTGTTGCTTTTACATTTGCCATAAGGCGAAAGTAAACAATCTAATTGTTTGGGGGAATTTTTTTGAATGTTATTAAGGTTTAAACTCGTACTTTTCGATAGGAGTAAAATACCATTTATCAATCACGTTTGATTGTTCTTTTTCGGTAAGTTTATTAAACTCGGGGTTTTGTTTTGAAAATTCTTTAAATGCAGCAGCCTGTTTATACCATAATATGGCGTATTCGTGGGCGTTTTTCATGCCATATTTGCTTAAAAAGTTGGCATAGTTTTTTTGGTTTTTTAAAATTTTGTGTTGTTTTTCGGTAATTTCTTTTACTGCTTCTTTGGATGCAGGCAATACAAAATCGTTTTTGCGTTCGTTAAATTCGCGTTTTGCTTTTAAGTAATCGTTAAAGCTTGGGTCTTTATCTAGCTTATAATAAAAATAGGTAAGGTCTTTTACGTGGTTTTGTGCAAAAAGCTGTATGCGGGTACAAATAATACATAGTAATAGCAGTTTTTTCATTATCGGTATGTTAAAAGTTTTTTTATAAAATTAAGCAATCCTAATGATTTAAGTAGTTTATGTTTAAAAAAAATAAAGCAACTAGTGCTTGTACCTTTTTTACGCCTATAACCTTTTTTTTAGCTGCTTATTCTTTGGTTTTTATTTCACCTGTTTTATAAAAGTTTAAGGCTTTTTGCAAAATATACTGTAAGGTATGCAGTGGTAAATCTTGGGTTGGATTAAGCAACATAATTTTCATTCGGCTACGTTTTTCTTGAAGTAAAAACGGGTCGTTTAGCCGCTTTCCTTCTACAAAACCAATATAGGGTTGTTTATATTTTTTATGGTACCACAGGTAGCAAAACATTTTTCCTTTGTAATAAAAAAAAGGCATATTGTATTTCAAACAGCTGGTAATACAGGTATCTTGTTTCATAATAATTTCTCGCAAAGCCAATAAGGTAGCTTTAATAGGTTCGGGGTGTTGGTAACAAAAATCATCTAGTGCGTTCATTTGTTTGTGGGCTACAAATATATTAATTTTTGCATTTTGTGTGTTTAGAGTCGTATGGTTTAATGTTTGCGGAAAAACTAAAAAATTTGAACGAAGTTGCATTTATCATTTTAACCGTACCTTTTTAAAAAATATAAATTATTTTAAGATACAATAAATTAATAAATACTTAAAATACTCTTAACAATTAGTAAAACAACATTTTATACATTTATTTCGCTTTAAGCGATATGGTTAAGCAATAAAATTAAACTATTTGTTATGATAGCATCAGCATTAGAAATTACCGACCAAGCGTATTTAATAAAACTAAACAAATCGGATTTCGATTTATCGTTTATACAAACGCTTTTAAAAAGGATACAAAACGAAAAAACTTTTTTTTCGCCTATTTGGGATAGCGAAGATGATATATTAAGTAAACCGAACTACGCCGACGATGCCGATATAGATTATTTGAGCGATAAATAATGGCTAATATTGGCGGTAATTGCCTTTACCGCCACGCACTTGCTGGGTTTTATCAAGCATAGCCATTTGGCCTTTCATCATTTTTATTTGTTCGGACAAAATTTTTGTTTTGTCGGCTTTTTCGGCTTCTTTTATCAATCTTACTGCTTCGCGTTTATTGCGTTTACCCATTTCTACGCCCGCAAGGCTTAAATTTGCCAAGGCTATATTATGGTCCATGGTGAGCCCGCAAGCCAAGGCTTTTTTAAAGAATTTTTCGGCTTTCATGGGTGCTTTACGCGACTCTATCAACCCTAATAATAAATTGTAATAGCCCAGTTGGCCTTTATACAGTTGGGTTTCGGGGTTTTTAATACTTGCCAAGCAAGCCTCCGATTTTTCCATATTTTCTTTACGCAAATACCATTGCGCCAGCAGCATACGTTCGTTAAAAATATAGGTAACAAAAACAATAATGCCTAGCATTAACAGCAAAACACCCCAAGCCCAATGCGATAGTACAAAAAATGTAACCGCAGCACCCAATAAAATAGCACCTATAATAATTCGTATAAAATTTGGCATCGTTATTTATTAATTTTGTGCTTGCAAATATGAGTTTAATTGCGCTTCAAATCAATAAAAAGATAAATAAATATGTTGGTAAAATTAGAGGCATCGTGGTTGGCGGTTTTAAAACCCGAGTTTGATGCCTCATATATGCAAAACTTACGCCATTTTTTACTTTCCGAAAAAAACGCAGGTAAAATTATTTACCCGCCCAATAACTTAATATTTAACGCTTTTGAAATTACCCCTTGGCATAATGTAAAGGTGGTTATTTTGGGGCAAGACCCCTACCACGGCCAAGGGCAGGCGCATGGCTTATCGTTTTCGGTACAAAAAGGCGTGGCTATACCGCCATCGTTAAAAAACATATACAACGAATTGGCCACGGATATATCAGATTTTACAATGCCACCCCATGGCAACCTTACTTATTGGGCACAGCAAGGGGTATTAATGCTAAACGCTACCCTAACCGTAGCGGCAAACGCACCAGGCTCGCACCAAAAAGCGGGCTGGGAAACCTTTACCAATCAAGTAATTAAAACTATTTCGGCACAAAAAGAAAATGTAGTTTTTATATTATGGGGGAAATTTGCGCAAGCCAAAGCCGCGTTTATTGATGAAAATAAACACTTTATAATTAAATCGGCACACCCATCGCCGTTTTCGGTTTACCAAGGTTTTTATGGATCGCAGCCTTTTAGCCAAACCAATGCTTATTTAAAAAGCAAAGAGATAAAAGAAATAGATTGGCAAATAGTTTAAGATTTAAGGTTTTTTTATACTTTAATGGTATTTGGCAATTAGGTGCGTTAACGATGGTAGCGGCATCCTTTTTGTAGCAAGCCTTTAGCCGAGCCAAAGAGGGGGGGCAAAAGGCTTGCTGCAAAAAGATATAGCGTACAGCGTGTTACCTTGCCTACCAGCGGGCAGGAAACGCCCAAATTTTTATTTAAAATATTGCGTTGGGGTGTTTAAATTTTTGCTTAAAAATCAATAGCTCCTTTTTCAATCATAATCTTAACTTTGCGTTTTTATAGCATAATTTTTTTTGTAGTCATGTTTGATAATTTGCAAGATAAGCTCGAAGGAGCGTTTAAAATATTAAAAGGCCAAGGTAGCATTACCGAAATTAACGTGGCCGAAACCATGAAAGAGATACGCAAAGCTCTTTTAGATGCCGATGTTAACTACAAAACTGCTAAAACATTTACCGATGAGGTAAAACAAAAAGCAATAGGGCAAAATGTATTGAACGCCATTTCGCCGGGGCAGTTACTTACCAAAATTATGAACGATGAGCTTACCCAACTTATGGGAGGCCAAGTGCAAGATTTAGATATTAAACAAAACCCTACCATTATTTTAATTGCCGGGCTAAATGGTGCTGGAAAAACCACATTTTCAGGTAAACTGGCCAACTATTTAAAAACGCAAAAAAATAAAAAACCGCTATTGGTTGCTGGCGATGTGTATCGCCCTGCGGCTATTGACCAGCTAGAGATATTGGCTACACAAGTATGTGCCGATGTGTATGTAAACCGCCAAAGTACCAACCCTGTAGCTATAGCCTTAGAGGGTATTGCACATGGAAAAAAAAATGGCAACAATGTAATTATTGTTGATACGGCAGGCCGTTTATCGTTAGATGATGCCTTAATGAACGAAATTGCCGAGGTTAAAGCCGCCTGTAAGCCACAAGAAATTTTATTTGTGGTAGATGCCATGACGGGGCAAGATGCCGTAAATACCGCCAAAGCTTTTAACGATAGGTTAGATTTTACGGGCGTGGTACTTACAAAACTTGATGGCGATACCCGTGGTGGTGCGGCTTTATCTATAAAATCGGTGGTTAATAAACCGATCAAATTTGTAGGTACAGGCGAAAAAATGGATGCTTTAGATGTATTTTATCCTGATAGGATGGCATCGCGTATATTAGGTATGGGTGATGTGATTTCGCTGGTAGAGCGGGCGCAAATGCAGTTCGACGAAAAAGAAGCCGCCATCCTGCAAAAGAAAATACATAAAAATAAATTTGATTACAACGATTTTTTATCGCAAATACAGCAAATCAAAAAAATGGGTAACCTTAAAGATTTAATGGGTATGATACCTGGCGTGGGCAAAATGATAAAAAACGTAGAAGTAGATGATAATGCTTTTAAAGGTATTGAAGCCATTATTAAATCGATGACTCCTTACGAGCGAGAAAACCCCGATACCATTAACCCTAGTCGCCGAAACCGAATTGCCAAAGGGAGCGGTAACGATATTGCAGAGGTTAATAAACTTGTTAAACAGTTTGATGAGATGAAAAAAATGATGAAACAGTTTTCGAACCCCGCCGCAATGCTTAAAATGCAAAACATGATGAAAGGTGGTGCCATGCCAGGTAGTATGGGCAGGTAATTTTTTCTATCAAAAAAGCGGTTTCTTAATCCCTATCTCTACTAAATTTACTAAACCTAAGGGTGTTATCTTGCAACTCTTGCTGTTCGTTACGGTTTTTTACCACCCGTATAGCGGTAAACACAGCCTCGCGAAACGAAGCCTCGGAGGCAAGGTTTTTACCTGCAATATCAAACCCGGTTCCGTGGTCGGGCGATGTGCGCACTACATTTAAACCCGCTGTAAAATTTACACCTTGGTTAAAGGCTAGGGTTTTAAAGGGTACCAAACCTTGGTCGTGGTACATGGCCAGTACGGCATCAAATTTTGTGTAGGTTTTATTGCCAAAAAAACCATCGGCAGGGTAAGGGCCAAAGGCAAAAGCCCCTTCTTTGTTGGCGGCCTCAATGGCTGGCGTAATTATTTCGGCTTCTTCGGTACCCATTAAACCGTTGTCGCCAGCGTGTGGGTTAAGGCCTAATACGGCAATGCGTGGTTTTTCTATCCAAAAATCTTTACGCAGGCTGGCGTTCATCAGCTTTAGTTTTGATACTATTTTTTCGATAGTTAATTTTTGAGCAATTTCCTTTACTGGGATATGGCCTGTAACCACGCCTACTTTTACATCATCGCTTAATAAAAACATGAGCGAATCTGTTCCACCAGCTTTTTGTTGTAAGTATTCGGTATGGCCGGCAAACTTAAAATCGTTGCTTTGGATATTGTGTTTGTTAATAGGTGCCGTTACTAGCGCATCTATTTTACCAGCAATCAAATCTTCGGTGGCTTTTTGTAAAGATAAAAATGCGTATTTACCCCCCGTTTCGTTTTGTGTACCAAGGTCTATTTTCACATCTTCTTCCCAGCAATTAATCATATTAGGCTTGTTGTTATGTGCTTGTTCGGCTTGGTTAATTACCTGAAAACTAAAATCGTTTATTCCCAAAGCCTTGCGGTGGTACGATGCCACCTTGGTATGCCCATATACAATAGGGGTGCAGTATTTGTAAATGTGATCATCAAGCAATGTTTTAATAATCACTTCTAAACCAATGCCATTGGTGTCGCCAATAGAAATTCCAATTTTTAGCGGTTCGTTCATTAATAAAATATTATGGGGTTTTTATTATTTATTTTGGTTTAACTTTTTTAAAAGTTCGGCTATTTGTTTATCCTTTTCTTCTAATTCCTTATCTTTTTTTCCTAATTCCCTATCTTTTTTTCCTAAAGCAATATCTTTTTCAGTAAGTTCTTTCAAATACTTTTTCTTTTCATCTTCAAAAAGTGCATTAATAGTTCTTATGGCTTCTTGCTCATCTTCAATTTTCTTTTTTTCCACAGGGTTTGTACCCGAGTGGTGCAAAATATCAGTTGCAATTTTCATCTCCTCTATATCAACCTTGTGGTTAAATTCTTTGATAATTTTTTTATCATCCACAAAATTACTTTGTTCAAATATGCTTAATAGTTTATCTAGTTTTGTTTGATACTTGTTATCTATTCTTTCTACCTGTACTATATAGCTATCGTGAGTAAGTTTTTCTACAAAATCGCTTTTGGTTAATAAAGTAGTTTTGTTGCTTAGGTCTTTGTAGTTACGTTCCACCTTTAAGCAAGGTGTATTTATTTCTGGCAACTTAAATCCTAAAATATAAATAGTAGTAATAGGCAATATTACCTTTTCGTTATTTACAATATCCTCTTTTTTATATTGCTCGGCTAGGTAGTTTCTAAACCGCATTAAATCAATCTGATTTTTAGCTTTTTGTATCTCAATTAATACCTTTTTATATTCGCCATTTTCGGTTTTAATGGTGGCAATAAAATCTAAACGATACACCCAAATAGAGTGGCGTTCGCGTATTCGGGCTTCGTATTTTTCTACATCTTTAGGGTTTGTAAAATCAAACTCGCCTTCATAAGTGTATTCCTGAGGTTTTACTTCAATAGTTTCGATGCTTAGTTCCAAAAGAGTGCCAATAAAAAATTTGGCAACTTTTTCGTTTTCCATCATTTTTTTAAAAACAACATCATATATTGGGTTTGCTATTACCATTTTGTATTATTTTATGCAAGGCAAATGTACAAATTTTTAGGTTGGCTATTTACAGGTTCACGTTTGATTAGTAAATGACGGGCGAATTTTAATCAAACTTAATTTTCGTATGTATTTGTAGCGATTAAATCTTTTTTTAAAAGCAATTTAACTTTACACCATCAAAATTAATAAGTTTGTACAAATAGTATAGGGTAAAATGAGTTTGGTAAAAGCAAAAAAACATTTAGGGCAGCATTTTTTAACCGATAAAAATATTGCACAAAAAATTGTAAATAGCTTACAATCAAGGTACCTGTACAATAAAGTGTTAGAAGTAGGGCCAGGTATGGGCATACTATCTGATTTTTTATTGCAAAAAACCGAGTTCGAAACTTATTTGATTGATATTGATACCGAATCGTTTTTATACCTCCAAAAACAATATCCCGACCTGGGCGATAAACTAATAAACGCTGACTTTTTAGCCCTCGATTTTAAATCGGTTTTCCCCGCCTCGTTTGCCATTATTGGTAATTTCCCCTACAATATTTCGTCGCAAATATTATTTAAAATTTTAGAAAATTACCAGCAAGTGCCCGAGGTGGTAGGCATGTTTCAAAAAGAAGTTGCCGAGCGTATTGTGGCCAAACCTGGCAGCAAACAATACGGTATTTTAAGCGTTTTTTTGCAAGCCTATTACAAATGCGATTATTTATTTACCGTAAAAGCAGGCGTTTTTAATCCGCCACCAAAAGTATTATCGGCCGTTATACGCCTCAGCCGTAACCAAGTGCAAGCGCTAGATTGTAACCAAAAACTTTTTTGGCAAGTGGTAAAAGCGGGGTTTAACCAACGCCGCAAAACATTAAGCAATGCGCTACAATCAATAATTGCCAAAGAAAACCAAGATGAACAACCCGTATGGGCTTTACGGGCCGAGCAGTTAAGCATAGCTGATTTTGTAGCCCTAACCCGCACCATTAGCCTAACCCGAGAATGAACAAACTTAAAATTTTAATAGCCGACCACCTGCACCCAGCCTTTAAACAGGGCGCACAAGATTTAGGTTTTGATGTTACCGATGCCCCCAATATTACCCGAGCCGAGGTGTTAAATTGTATTGCCGATTTTGATGGCATTGCCATACGCACCAAATTTAAAATTGATAAAGAAATTTTTGATGCCGCCAGCCAGTTAAAATTTGTAGCCCGGGCAGGTGCAGGTATGGATAATATTGATGTTGAAATTGCCCAACAGCGCAACATAAAACGTATAAATGCCCCCGAAGGCAACTGTGATGCCGTGGGCGAACACGCCATTGCTTTATTGCTTTCGCTGATGAATAACCTACGCCAAGCCGATGCCCAAATTAGAAACGGCCTGTGGGATAGGGAAGGCAACCGTGGTTACGAACTTAAAGGCAAAACCGTGGGCATTATTGGTTACGGCCATACAGGGCAAGCTTTTGCACAAAAAATTAAAGGCTTTGGCGTAAATATTATTGCCTACGATAAATATAAATACCGTTACAGCGATGATTTTGTAGCCGAAAACAGTATGGAGCAAATTGTAAAATATGCCGATGTGCTTAGCCTACACATTCCGCTTACGCGAGAAACCAAACAAATGGTTGATGCCGAGTATTTACTGCATTTTAAAAAACCCATTTTCTTTTTAAACGCTTCACGCGGAGAAATTGTAAACACCCAAGCGGTATTAAATGCGATAAAAGCGGGTAAAATTTTAGGAGCAGGGTTAGATGTTTTAGAGGTAGAAAAGCATCCCGCCCTAGCGGAACAACCTTTTTATAACGAATTAATAAATAGCCCTAAAGTGCTTTTAAGCCCACATGTAGGCGGTTGGACATTCGATTCGTACCGAAAAATATCGGAAGTATTGGTAGAAAAATTAAAAAATTTGGATTTGTAAATTCAAAACATTTATCTTCGTGTTCACATTTTAGCAAGACTATGTATGCACAAGCACATGTAGTCTTGTTTGTTTTTTAGAGCTTGGCCAACCGCTGGGCTTTTTTATTCATTAAGCAAATTAAACCATTATGACAGAGGTAGCCTATTTTACCAAAGAGGGATTAGAAAACTTAAAACAAGAATTAAATTACCTTAAAGGCGAAGGTCGAAAAAAAATATCGGCAGCCATAGCCGAAGCTCGAGATAAAGGTGACTTATCGGAAAACGCCGAGTACGATGCCGCCAAAGAAGCCCAAGGACACCACGAGGCTAAAATACTAAAACTTACAAACACCTTTGCAAATGCCAGGCTTATCGACGAATCGAAACTTGATACCTCAAAAGTTTTGGCTTTATCTATTGTAAAAATTAAAAACATCCATAACGGCGCCACCATGACCTACCAATTGGTAGCCGAAAGCGAAGCCGACGTAAAAACAGGTAAAATATCTATAAAATCGCCCATTGCACAAGGATTACTTGGTAAAAAAGTTGGCGATAATATCGAAATTATGGTGCCCGCAGGGGCGATGATTTTTGAGATTTTAGAGATAAGTAGGTAGCTTAGCTAAGGAGTGTTTAGTTATAAGTAGTTAGTGGCATTACCGTTTTTTCTTTTTTTTGGTGTACCTTTAATTACGAAACTTACATATTACGTTTTTAAATTTTATATAGGTTTATATACAAAAAATTACGATTAACAACACCAAACAAAAATCAAAATAAAGCCATCATGCCAACCCTATTCACAAAAATAATTTTGGGTGAAATACAAGCCCATAAAGTTGCCGAAACAGATGAATTTTTGGCTTTTTTAGATATTCATCCCTTACGTATGGGCCACGTTTTGGTTATCCCAAAAACAGAAATTGATTATATTTTTGATATGCCAGATGCCCTTTATGCCAATATGATGTTGTTTGCCAAAATAGTAGCCAAGGCTATAAAAATTGCTATCCCTTGTACCAAAGTAGGTGTTGCTGTTATTGGCCTAGAAGTACCACATACACACATACACCTTATACCTATGGATAGTGTTGCCGATATGGATTTTAGCCAAGCTAAGCTAAATCCTACAGATGTAGAGTTAAACGAAATAGCCCTAAAAATACTTAATGCAATGCGTAAAATATAGCTTTAAATTTACCATCACACATTACAAACCATCGCCATATTTAAAAAAAGCATTAATGCTTACGGGTAATTTTCCTTTGGTTTTTAGCTTACCGCCCATAACTTTAAGGGCGGCAAGTTCCAGTTCGTCGGTATCTTGGTAGGCCATTATTAGGCTTTTGCTTTTCTCTATTCCTGGCAAGCCAGCAAGGGTATAAGGATTTGCAAACACCACGCTTACAGTATTTTTAGCAGCTATATCGGCAATAAAAAGTTTTACATCATTAGTATAATCTAGGTTGCTAAGCGGGCGTTTGCGGGTATCGTGTATGGCCATAATTATACGGTCAAAGCCCAATAATTGGTTTTTAATAATCTGTAAATCAAGCACCGAAGCGTTTTTAGGAATTACAAAAACAGTAGCCTTTAAATCGTTTTTTTTTATTTCTTTAGCAAAAAGCGAAGTTTCTTTAGTTCCAATATTTAAAATAGCTGTTTTGGTAGTAAAGCTTTTGCCTACATATAAACTATCTGCGCCTTTTAAAATGGTAATTGCGGCATCGGCCATTTGTTGTTTCAGGTTTTTTGCCTCTGGGCGATTAAGGTCGGCTGCTACATTTTGTGTATTTATAGGTTGGTAATTATACAAACCCGCCCAGTATTTAGCGTAAAGAATTTTTTTAACTTTTTCGCTAATATCATCCCAAGTTAGTTTTCGTTGATGAATTGCTTTGCGGATGAGTTTTTCGGCCCTTAGTGAGTTTTCGGATAGTTCAATCACATCTGTACCAGCCATTAATGCCCGCACATCCGCTTCGCCGTTAGCAAAAAATTTTACTACCCCTTTCATCTCCATAGCATCTGTAAATACCAAGCCGTTAAAACCTTGTTTTTGTTTTAGCCAGCCTGTAATAATGGGTTTTGATAGCGTTGATGGCAGGTTTTTAGTGCTATCTAAAGCAGGTATATTCATGTGAGCTACCATTACACCACTTAAATTTTGTTTTATGGCTTGCTTAAATGGGTACATTTCTAAGGAGTCTAATCGGCTGGTAGTAAATTTTAACTGTGGTAAATCGTAGTGCGAATCTACATCTGTATCGCCATGGCCAGGGTAATGTTTTGCAGTGGTTAATATTCCATTATCTTGCATTCCTTGCATATAGGCAATGCTTTTAGCGGCTACATTAAACCTATTTTCGCCAAACGAACGGTAATTTATAATCGTGTTATTAGGGTTATTGTTAATATCCATTACCGGGGCAAAGTTTATTTGCATACCCAAGCGTTTAAAATCTTTGGCCACTTGTTGCCCCATTTTGTATATAAGCGTATTGTCTTGTATGGCACCAAGCGTCATTTGGTAAGGGTAGGCAATGGTACTATCAAGCCGCATGGCCAAGCCCCACTCGGCATCCATGGCTATCATTAAAGGTATTTTTGATAATGCTTGGTACCTGTTGGTTAATGCTGACTGCCTACCTGGCCCACCTTGAAAAAACACCAATCCGCCAATATGTTCTTTCTCAATAACTCGGGCTACCGAATCTTCGTACGCTTGGCCACGGTTGGTATGTGCCCGTATCATAAATAATTGTGCAATTTTTTGCCTGCGGGTCATGTGCCTATACACCGAATCTACCCAGCGATTAGGCGTATTTAATATTTTTATATACGGTTGGTTTTGCTGCGCTTGCACACCATCGGCGCAAAGCATAAAAAATAATAAATAAAAAAAAGTAAGTTTAAACATGTAATTTTATAGCTTTAATAATCGGCAGGTTTTATATTGTTTACAAACTTAGTTTTATATATTTAATTGGAAGGCTAAATTATTGTATTAATATTAAAAACAAGATAAATACCCAGCAATAGCGGCTATATTGTTTATATGAAAATACTATTATCGTACTTAAAAAACTACAAACCTTTAATTGCTTTAGCGTTATTATTTGCCAGCATTAATCAATGTTTTTCATTGCTCGACCCACATATTACGGGTAAAATTGTAGATGGCTTTATCAATAAAAAAGATGTATTATCTAAACCCGAATACATAAATGGCATTTTAAAACTTATCGGATTTGCGGTAGGTGCAGCCATGGTATCGCGAATAGCTAAAAACTTTCAAGATTATTTTGCCAATATTATTACCCAAAAACTGGGGGCGCAAATGTATGCCGATGGCTTACAACATTCGTTACAATTGCCTTACCAAACCTTTGAAGACCAACGCAGTGGCGAAACCCTTGGCATTTTACAAAAGGTACGTATTGATAGCGAAAAATTTATTATCGCATTTATAAACATTGTATTTACCAGCTTAGTAGGTATGGTTTTTGTTATTTTTTACTCGCTAAATGTAAGCTATAAAGTAACATTGGTATATTTTGCCGCCATCCCTTTAATATTTGCGGTAAGCTGGTTCCTTAGTAAAAAAATAAAAGTGATACAAAAAGCTATTGTTAAAGAAACTACCACTTTGGCGGGTTCCACCACCGAATCGTTACGAAATATCGAACTTGTAAAAAGCCTAGGCCTTGCAGGGCAAGAAATTAAACGCCTCAATAATACTACATTTAAAATATTGGCTCTGGAGCTGCGTAAAGTTAAATATGTACGCAGCATGAGTTTTTTACAAGGAACTACCGTAAATTTTGTACGTAGTGCCATGGTTATTATTTTGCTTTTGCTAATTTTTAGTAACGATATTTCGGCGGGGCAGTATTTTACTTTTCTGTTTTACTCGTTCTTTTTATTTGGCCCTTTGCAGGAGTTTGGCAATATTATACTTACCTACCGCGAGGCCGAAGCATCGTTAAGTAATTTTAACCATATTTTGGCCATGCCTATTGAAGTTAAACCCGCAAACCCGCAACCCATAGGTTTAATAAATAGCTTAACATTTACCGATGTTAGCTTTAAACATTTAACGGCAAAAAACAATGCTTTAACCAGCATAAATTTTACAGTAAATAAAGGCGAAACCATTGCTTTTGTTGGCCCATCGGGCTCGGGTAAAACTACATTGGTAAAACTTTTGGTAGGATTGTATCCGCCCCTAAGCGGTAAAATAAAATATAACGAAGTAAGTAGTACCGAAATTGATTTGGATGAATTGCGAGAAAAAATAGGCTTTGTTACCCAAGATACCCAACTGTTTTCGGGCACTATACGCGAAAACTTATTGTTTGTACAGCCCAATGCTAGCGATGCCGATTGCTTAAAAGTATTACAACGAGCGGCCTGCCAAAGTTTATTGGCAAGGGCCGAAAACGGCTTAGATACCCTTATTGGCGAAGGAGGTGTAAAAGTTTCGGGAGGCGAAAAACAGCGTTTATCTATTGCTAGGGCATTATTGCGCAAGCCTAATATTTTGGTTTTTGATGAAGCTACATCTTCCCTAGATTCGATTACCGAAGAAGAAATTACCGAAACAATTAAAAACGTATCGGACGAGGTAAACCATATTACCATATTAATTGCCCACCGCTTATCAACCATTATGCATGCCGATAAAATATTTGTACTCGAAAAAGGGCATATTGTAGAAACAGGTAAACACCACGATTTAGTAGCCGAAAAAGGATTGTATTATGCCCTATGGCGACAACAAATAGGCGAACGCCAAACAGAATAAATTTAATTACGTTTATATATGCAACTAGCCATCGCCATATTATTGGTTATTATTTTTCCGCTACTGGTTGATGTTATAACCATTTTATACATTTTTAAAAATCAAAAAATAAGCCAAAGCAAAAAATTAGTGTGGATTTTGCTGGTTTGTTTATTGCCTATGATTGGCGCCATGGGGTATTTTATATATCTAAAATCTTCACAAAACATGAACCTTAAAAAACATTAATTCTATTTTTGAGTTTATTGTAACGATATGACCGAACAAGAAAACGCCCCCACAAAAACCACTTATTATACTGGCGAAGCAAAATTTTCGCCTGTACCTACCAGCATAAGCTCGCCGGTAATAAAACTTATTGATAAAAATAAAATACGGGCAGTAGCTGTTGAAGCAATGCACTTGCAGGCTACCCAGCAAATGGTATTGTTAAAAAAACAAGCCGATTTAATAATGCAGCAAGTAAAAGATATTGAAGATCGCTTAAAAATATCTGAACTTATTTACCAAGCCGAAATGCGGTTTAAACCCGTTTTAGGGCAAACATATCATTTATACCAAAAAGAAACTGGTGGGCATTTAATCAGCATCATTGGCCCCGACGAGTGGGGAAAATCAGCCATGGCCAAACAATTTATTTCAACCGTAAAACTACTGGGCGACCATACTTGGGATGTATTAGACAAAGCAGCATTTACTAGCCCCGATGTAAGTATTTAATTATTGGGCAGCGGGCTTTCGGGCAGCGGGCAATCTCCCGTGAATATTTAATCGCCCAACTAACAACTAATCACTAACAACTAACAACTAACCCACTCCATCAAATCATTAACCTTAAATCTATAACCCAACTCCTCACTAACCACATTACTACGCACCATTTTATATTTTCCCTTTTCGGGGATAAAACTAATGCGCTTACCATAAAGTTGCATGGTGGCTAGGGTGTAAAAATCTTGTTTACAAGGGTGGCTGGGCGCAACGCCGTTGATAGTTTTATGCCAAAAATCACGTTCGATAACCGTGGAAATTAATCCAATACAATCCGCCAAACAAATTAAATTTACAGGAGCCAAGCCATTGGCAATATTTTGTTTACCAGCAAAAAACCTCCCTGGATGCCTGTAGGTACCTATTAAGCCTGCCATTCTAATAATGGTTGTTTGTAGGTTGGGGTTGTTTCTAAAAACCTGTTCGGCATTAAACATACGTAATCCATTAACCGAGTTTTTATCAATTTCGGTTGCTTCATCTACCCAGTCATTACTTTCTGGATAAACCGAAGTAGAAGAAATAAAAATAATTTTTTTAATTATGGAGTTATTTACGGCATCATTTAAGTTAATAATTTTTAAAAGATAATCATCCACCAAAGAATTTCTACCCGGTGGGATGTTTACAATTAATACATCTGAATGCAAAAATTCGCTTATATTATTTCCATTTAAGGTAGGATTTAATTGTACTACAAAAGCCTCGATACCGCTGGCGCTAAGGGTAATTGTTTTTTCGGGCTGGGTGGTAGAGCCTTTAACAGTATAACCTTGGGCGAGTAAAAATTTAGCCAGCGGGAAACCCAACCAGCCACAACCTATAATAGAAATTGATTTTGTAGCGTTACTAAACATATAAAAACAAAAAATTAACCTAATTTTGGCATTATTTTGTAAAAGTAAATAAACAATTAAATCTAAAATCATGAAATCGAACAAATTAAAAATTACAGCATTAACTTTAGCCTTTGCCGTGGTAGCTATATTACCTGGGTGCAAATCAATGTCGAAAACACAAAAAGGAGCCGGTATTGGCGCTATTGCTGGTGGAGCACTAGGAGCATTAATTGGTAAAAAAGCTGGTAATACCGCCGTAGGCGCACTTATTGGCGGTGCAATAGGTGGTACAGCGGGTGCTTTTATTGGCCGTAAAATGGATAGGCAGGCTAAAGAGTTAGAACAAGCGATACCAGGAGCCGAGGTAACAAATACTGGCGAAGGTATTTTGGTAAAATTTGATTCGGGCATATTGTTTGGTTTTGGCAAATCGGAGCTAACCGCTACCGCAAAACAAAATATTGATAATTTAGCTGCTTCGTTAAATAAATATCCCGATACCGATATTATGGTTGTAGGCCATACCGATGGCGTAGGAACCGATGCTTTTAACAATAAACTTTCTTTAGAACGTTCATCGTCTGTACGTAGCTACGCAGCTAGCAAAGGGGTTGATTTCGGTCGTTTAAAAGTAGTAGGAAAAGGTAAAAGCGAGCCTATTGCATCAAATGAAAGCGAAGATGGAAGAGCAAAAAACAGAAGAGTAGAAATTGTAATTACGGCCAACGAAGCCATGAAAGCCGAAGCTAAAAAAGCAAGTGCAAACTAAATTTTTTTAAGCCTTTATACGCTTAGGTGTAATGTACATTTGTGCTGTTTTTTGATATAACGTTTTGCAAAACCGCTGATAGCACTTCGCCCTTTTTTTTTGAAGTGGTTGTTCGTTGTTATTTCGTGTTTGTTTTTGGTGCGTTGGCTTTGTAGCTCTTTTAATTTTGCAAAGGGTTGGCATTTTGTCCAATGTTTCAGGCGGTTTACTGTTGGTGTTTTAGGCTTAGTGCTAACTTACATGTGTACAATAATTTAAATAAGGGGTTAATTTTAGATGTTTTTTTAATAATTTATAGTTTTATTTCAACGGCATATTTTCGCTTTAAAACCGAAAAAGGTAAATGTAAGTGTTTGGCTTGGTTTGTTAAATTTTCGATAATATAGTCTTTATTTTTACCATCAATAAATAAATGTTTAAAATTATATTGTGTAAGCGGTTGTAGGTTTAGTATTTTATTGGTGCTTAATAATATATAATCAATTTTATTGTTGCTTGGGCTAAATTGCTTGTTTTGCTGTACCATTATTGTTTTATTATTATAAGTATATAGGGTATTAAAATCAGTAACCGAAGGATTAATAAAAAGTATATTATTAATGCGGCAACTATCTAAATAAGGTTTTACAAAAAACTTATAGTTATAATTACTACTATCAACATCGGTAATTAAAACGGCTGTTTTGCCTCGTATAAGTGCCACTGCGGTATTTTTTCGCAAACAAAAAAACATAGCTTGTTTTTGTATCGAGTGTTGTACATTT
Organism: Sphingobacteriales bacterium; assembly: GCA_004293485.1. Taxonomy (GTDB): domain Bacteria; phylum Bacteroidota; class Bacteroidia; order Sphingobacteriales; family Sphingobacteriaceae; genus Pseudopedobacter. The sequence continues at coordinate 29,091 of RDYW01000034.1, forward strand.
TTTATGGTGATGCTAATAGTAAATATGCTTAACAAAAATATAGCAGCATAAATAAACCTTTTTTGTTTTTGACTAAAGGCTTTTAACATAAAAAATAACGCTGCGTAAAACAATAATATCTCTAAAGCATTAAAATAAATGGGGCTAATGGTAGCACCAGGCATATTGCCTATGTGTATTAATCCATTATTGGTAAAGTTAATAAGATAATTAAACGCTAAGCCTGCATAATGCATTACTGTTGTAGGCCAGGGGATTACCAAAAACATAATACCACCATACATTATTAAAGTGGCAGGCAATAAAATAAACAAGTTGCTTATAATAAAACATAATGGAAACAAATGAAAATAAAATACACTTATGGGTGTAGTAGCCAACTGTGCCGCTATCGAAATAGATATGCAACCCCATAATAATTGCAGTATTTTGTTTTCGGGGCTGTAAAGGTTTTGTATTTTGGGTTGTAAATAAATTAAACCTGCTACCGATATAAACGAAAGCTGAAAACCTACATCCATTACTATAAACGGATTATATAATAAAATAATAAATGCTGCAATACCCATAATATTAAAGGTATTTCCTCGGTACCGTATTAATTTAGCAATTACGTAAAGGGTTATCATTATGGCAGCTCGGGCTACCGATGGTGCCATGCCAGCAATTAATGCGTAAAACCAAACCAGCGTTAGCATAATTACGGCTTTAAGTAATTGTGTCCAGCGTTTGTGGTTCATAAATTTTAACAAAAACTCTAATAAAAGTACCACCAGCGCCACATGCATACCCGAAACCGATAATACATGTATGGTACCCGTTTTAAAATAAGCGTTTAAAATATTTTCTTCTAATTCGGTTCGATAACCTAGCAATAAGGTAGATGCTACCGACCTTGCATCTATATTGGGTATATGTTTTCGAAACTTATCTACTTGTTTTTCTCTAAAATTAAGCGCAAAATTTATTATCGGGTTTCCTTTATTGCTATCAATTTTTACTGTTTGTAATTGGTTTATAAACGTTTGATGATATACCTGCCTATTTGCCATCAGTTTTTTATAGTTAAACTCGGCAGGATTGTAAGGTGGCTCAATATCTTTGTATTTTGATTTAATAATAAGTTGATACCCGTATTTTAAACCTAAACGTTTGGTGGTATCAAAGCGCATGGCTAATAAAATATTTCCGCTGGCGGGCATAATTTTTTTATGGTAAACAACAGCATCTGTAACCGCTATGAAGCGGGCTATATCGCCTTTTATTTTAGGTTCTTCGTTAATATGTACAATAATATAATCGCTTTTTATTTTCGAAAAATGCGTTTCGGCATATATTTCTTTGTGCTGATGTGTTAAAATTATGGCCGAAAGAAATACTAAAATTTTAATATTTAGGCCTAATAAAAGCCTTTTATCGTATAGTTCTATTTTTTTGTAAACAAAACATAAAGTTGTAGCAAAAATAAAAGCCAATATAAAACAATAGTACCACCCTGCCGAAGGCATCACAAAGGGATTTGTAGAAACATAAATGCCAGCAATAAAGGGTATTAGCAGTCTTAAAAAAGGTATTTCTTCTTTAAATACAGCTATCATATTTTTTAAAATTGAATGCGGGCTTGTAGCTTAATTTCCGATTTTTGGTTTCCATTTATTTCATCCAAGCCCGAGCCAATAGTAGTTAAATTACTGTATTGTGTAAGGGCGTAGCGTATCCAAAAATCAAGGCCACGGCGCACAGTATAGCGGCCATTAACGTAAAATCGTATTCCTTGGTTTTGGTACGCGGGTATCGAAAATCCGTACAATACATCGCTTTCGTAAGCGTATATTCGGGTATCAAAATTTTCGGTTTGAAACATCGTTAAGCGCATATTGCCCGAAAATTTAGAGCTTAATGGGTTGTAATTTACATCCTGATAAGCCATAAATCCATAACGTTGCTGGTCACTTTCTTCTTTAAAAGCCATTACCTCTACACGGTTTCGTAGGGTAAAACTTTTATTTACTTGGTACTGGGCTTCGAGCCTAAAATTTTGCCGGCGGTAAGGCTCTAAAAAATTAATATTAGTGCTTAATGGCGAATTTTGTTCTTTATCGCGTATGCGGTACCTTAGCGAAAAGCGGGTTACTTTATTGGGGATGTACGAAAATTGGCTAAACACATCAAATCCACCAGAAGGTGCATCCACCGAAAACTTTAACCAAGGAAATTTAAACATATCAAAGTAGCTTACCCATTCAAATTTTTTGCTTGGTTTTATTTGTAAGCCTGTGTAAAAGCCTTTTTCGTTTTTTGCAATAGTGTTTTCGCTAATAGCTTGGTTAAAATACGATTGGTAATTTTTTTGATAATTGCGATGAAATGCCACCATTGATACTGCAGGCGATAGGCTTGATATTAAACCATTTATAAAGGCAAAACCATGCCCAACGCTGTGAGCGGCTTCGCCATAAAAATAGGTGTTTTTTATATTGTAATTGTAGTGTAAACCTATATTTGTAAGATGGTTACTTGTAAAATCGTACTTGCTATATACTGCATCGTTAGGGGCAAACCTTTCGCTATATGTAGTTTGGTAGCCTATAAGCCCTACATTAAATTGGCGGGTTTTATATTGTAAATTACTGCCATAAACCAACTGGTTTATACGCCCTTTTCCTTTTAACTCCGACGCAGTACGGTGCAAGCCACTTTGCTGTAACGAACCTATTTCATCGGTTAAAGTAACAGGATTAAATACCGCACTTGCATCAATATTAATGGATGAAACAAAGGGCGTAAACTCAAATTTTCCCAAATTTACTTGGGTGGCAAGCCCCCTAAAAAACGAAAACTCGTTTACCGAGGTGTACGACCGTAAACCTAAATCTTGCCTTGCCACGGTAAAAATATCGGCACCTTTGCCAAAACTAAGGCCACTCCACATGGTTAATCCTTGGCCAAATTGTAAAGCAAAATCGCCTATAACTATTTTTTTAAACGCCCTGATATCTTTTAAATACAAACTTCCTGAGTAAAAATCGGGCCCTTTTTTACCCGATGTGGCCCAGTACTGTTCGCCAGCATCTTTTTCAACGTTAATAGATAAAAGTACATTGTTGTTATAATTATACCTAAATCGGGTAAATATCCTATCGGGTGGGCCTAAGTAGCGTGATGCCTTAGACGAGTCGGGTATGTTATAGCCCTTTTGTGGTTCAATAACTCGCTGGTAACGTACCAACACATCTCCATTACCACGAATAAGCATATTTTTAAAACTAAAATTTTCGAAACCGGTAGGTTGGCTTATGGTAGAAAAATATAATAAATTTTTTATTGTTTCTAAATCAAAACCTGTAATACCTTGTAGTTCTAATACGTTTATAAGTTTTCCGTTTTTTTGGATATGGGTAAGCAAATTATTTATTTGTACTTGATTTAAAAACACCAGCTCAAGCAACTGAGCTTTGCTTGTTTTGTTAAGGTTAATAGGATATTTTCGGTAATAATTTAATCTATCAACCATTTCGGTATAATCAAAATCTTCTCCAAGGTTTTCGGCCACCGATTCGATAATATATTCTACAATACCATCGGCATTTTGGCTATAATCGGCTTTTGGTTTTATTGGTTTGTTGGTTTGGCTGTAGCCTATTAACCCTAAAAACAATAGAAATAGGATAAATCCACATTGTTTAAAATTCATAACCCAAAGATATTTGTGGTGAATAGCCCAATATTGGGTGCGAGCTTATGCCAAAATCTACCAAAAGGTTTTCTAAAGCCAGCCCAAAGCCAGCATATTGTTTAAATGGGTTCATCGAAACTCCTCCCCTAATGGCAAATGCTTTAATAATTTTATACTCGATACCTGTTTTAAAATCGGCTTTATTATCTAATATTTTTTCGAGCTCGGTACTTATAATTAACTTATCAGAAAAAGTGTAACTACCCCCAAATTGTATATGTGCTGGTATAATTAAATCGGTAGTTTCGGCGTATTTGCTCGAGTTAGGGTTGGCCACATGTGCCCCTAGCCATAAGTTGGGTAAAGCTTGGTATTGTAACCCTACCTGTACACTAAAAGCCCTGGTATTGCCATAGTTTGATATTTGTAATTGGTGGTAATTAACTGTTATTGCGGTTAATAATTTAGGTCCGAATGCTCGAGCAAGGCTTAGCCCCGATTGTGTTTCTCGGTAGGCATTTATACCATAATTTTGAAACGAAGCACCCAGCACATATTTTTTAATAGGAATAGCAAAAACAGCCGATTTAGTTGAAATTTCTTTAATTAAAAATTTGTTTTCGTAAGCTAGCGAAGCTATAGGTTTGGTTAATAATGCTATACCCGCCTGGTTTTTTTGGGCTGCCCATACATCTTGCAAAGCCACACCGGCACCGCCCATTGCGGTAATGCGTGGCCCTGTATTAACTTGTGCTTTCGCATTTAAACATAAAAATGATAAAACAACTAGTAATTTATTTAATTTCATACGCTAAAATTTGAGTTAAAAATAATATTCTATTGTGAATTTTACATTAAAGAAATAATTTTATAGCGTAATTAAGTGTTTTGTTAAAAATATAAGTTAAAATATTTGTGTTTTTATAATCTATACTCCCAAAAAACAATAAATAAGATTAAGTTTATAATAATTCTTCATCAATATATGGCTGCTTGTGTTTTTTTGATATTTTTTTACTAGATAGCGTTTAGGCTATTGTATATTACTATCTTCGTATATATTATTCGTTTATAAAGCTAATTAATTGTACACTAAAGTATAACTTCTTACTACGTAATTATTATGAAAAAACTTTTTACCATTGCACTCATAGTTTGCTTCCCATTATTGCTTATTGCACAACTAAAAAGCTTAAAAAAAACAACGCTTACAAGCCAAAAGCAATTAGTCCAACCCAAATTAGTAGTAGGCATAGTGGTAGACCAAATGCGATGGGATTTTTTATATCGTTATGCCAACCGATATAGCCAGGGCGGCTTTAAACGCCTATTGCGTGAAGGCTTTAGTTGCGATAATACCCAAATAAGTTACATTCCTACTGTTACAGCAGCTGGCCATACAGGTATATATACGGGCTCGGTACCGGCATTACACGGCATTACAGGTAACGACTGGACCGAACAAAACACTGGCAAAATGCAGTATTGTACACAAGATAGTAGCGTAAATACAGTAGGCAGTACTTCGGATGCGGGGCAAATGTCGCCCCGAAACTTGTGGGCAACCACCATTACCGACGAATTAAAACTTGCCACCAACTTTAAAGCAAAAACCATAGGCTTAGCCCTAAAAGACCGCGGTGCAATATTGCCCGCCGGACACACCGCCAATGCAGCATATTGGTTTGATGATGTTGCAAGTAACTGGATTACAAGCACTTATTATATGCCCCAATTGCCCGCTTGGGTAAATAGTTTTAATACCGAAAAAAATGTTCAAAAATATATTGCTAAAAATTGGTACCCTATGTACCCTATAGCTACTTACACGCAAAGCGAACCCGATAGCAACACACACGAAGGGGTGTTAAAAAACGAAAAATTACCAGTTTTCCCTCACTTAATTTCTAAAATAAACGGAGCAGGTGCTATACGTAACACTCCTTACGGCAATAGTATTACCTTTGATTTTGCTAAAAAAACCATAACCGAAGAAAAAATGGGCGCAAATGTTGTAACCGATTTTTTAGCCATCAGCCTTTCATCTACCGATTATATTGGCCATTGGTACGGGCCAAATTCAGCCGAAATTGAAGACACTTATTTGCGTTTAGATAAAGAAATAGAACTTTTTTTAGTTTTTTTAGATACCCAACTAGGTAAAAATAACTATACCGTATTTTTAACCGCCGACCATGGTGCAGCGCATAACCCTGCTTTTTTAACCCAACACCATATACCTGCTGGCTTATTTGCCGGAGCCGATATTTTACAACAATTAAACGCTACGCTAAAAACCCAATTTGGGGTCGATAAATTGGTATTAAACCTAGCTAATTATCAAGTTAGTTTTAATAATGCGGCCATTGTTCAAGCAAAAATAAATATAGATGCCTTAAAAGCATCTTGCATTAATTTTTTACAGCTACAAAATGGGCTTGCCTATGCCCTTGATATGGATAAAATAAGCCAAGCCAGCATACCCGATGCTTTAAAACAAAAAATAATAAATGGCTATAACCCACAACGAAGTGGGGCAATACAAATAATTTTACAGCCTGCTTATTTTAATGGCTATGGCCTAACAGGTACTACGCATGGTACTTGGAATCCTTACGATACGCACATACCCTTGCTGTTTATGGGTTGGGGAATTAAACAAGGCAGCTTAAAAACAGCCACCAGCATGGCCGATATAGCCCCAACATTAGCAGCTTTGCTACACTTACAAGAACCCAATGCAAGTATTGGTAAGCCTATAGTCGAGATGATAAAAACAGAAAAATAAAAAAGGTAAAATATTTTTATACGATTTTTTAAAAATACTATCAATGTTTTGTTGTTATAAAACCCGATTTCGATTTTTAAATATTGTTTTAAGATTGATTAGGGCGTTTTTTTGTATCTCAACAAAAGGTTAAAAACTACAGTATAAATCGCATTAGTAAGTACTACTTTTTTGTTTTTTAATGTGATATAATTTTAATAAACATTTATTTTAGTGTTTTAAAATTTACCTATTTAAAAGTTACAAGCAAGCCTAAAAGACGACACAGCAACCATCAACCTTTGACATCTTGACCAGACTTTTTGGACGACCAAATTCGGCAGATAATTTCGCTGTATTTCGACACAGACCAGCAGACCAAATTGGCGACACACAAGCCGACCCTTCGCAAAACCAAAAGAGCAAAATTTTCCACCGCACCATGTCAGTTTTATTTTATTATTCTATATTTGTCCTTTGTAGGACAAGACCAAAACTGGTAAATAATGCTAGGCGAAAAATTAAAAGAATTACGAGAGGCTAAAGGACTTGTGCAAAGACAAGTTGCTGCTGACTTACATGTTGACACTGCTTACATCAGCAAGATGGAGCATAACGAAAAGCCTGTGAGTAGAACTCACTTAAAAAAGTTAGCTAAACTTTATAGTGTAACTGAAAATGATTTGTTGCCAATTTGGTTAGCGGACAAAGTTTTGCAATTAGTAGAAAATGAAAAGTATTCAGTTCAAGCATTGGAAATGGCTTTAAATAAAGTAAAAGAGAAGTGACCGAATTAACTCCATATCAGGCAAAATACATTGCTTACGAATTAACCAGACGCTTTCCTTCGGGAAGTAGCGAAAAGTTTAACGTAGCCTTGATGGATGCTCAGGTTGATTTAAATCCGCATCAAGTGGAAGCGGCTCTTTTTGCTTTTAAATCTCCACTTTCTAAAGGAGCAATTCTTGCAGACGAAGTTGGCTTAGGCAAAACGATTGAAGCAGGGATTTTACTTTCGCAACTTTGGGCTGAACGCAGAAAAAAATTATTAATCATTTGTCCTGCCAATTTAAGAAAGCAATGGAGTCAAGAATTGTTGGATAAATTCTTTCTTGAATCAACCATATTAGAAAACAAGAATTTTAAAGACTTCAAAAAGTCTGGAAATAAAAACCCTTTCGAGCAAAACAAAATTGTTATCTGCTCTTATCAGTTTGCAAGAGCAAAAGCGGAATTAATGCAATTGGTTTCTTGGGATTTGGCTGTAATTGATGAAGCCCATCGCTTACGCAATGTTTACAAGCCAACCAACAAAATTGGTAACGCAATTAAACAAGCCTTATCACATTCAAGAAAAGCATTGCTAACTGCAACTCCACTTCAAAACTCATTGCTTGAATTGTATGGTTTAGTGAGTATCATTGATGAACATACTTTTGGCGACATCAAAAGTTTTAGAAGCCAATTTCTAAGAACGGTTGACGGAGAAAATTATCAGGATTTACGGGACAGACTAAAGTCAGTTTGTATTAGAAATCTTCGCAGACAAGTTCAAGAATACATTCGTTATACAAATAGACTTCCGCTTACCATAAAGTTTGAACCATCAGACGATGAACAAAAACTGTATGAAGATGTAAGCGATTATTTGCAAAGGGAATTACTTTATGCTTTGCCCGCAGGGCAAAGGCATTTAATGACTTTGATTTTGCGTAAACTTTTGGCATCATCTTCATTTGCTATTGCCGGAACATTAAACAGTTTGATTAAAAAACTTAAAGAAGTAAAAATTAAAAATGAAGAATTAAAAATTAATTCCGAATTAGCCGAAGATTATGAATTATTTGAAGAACAAGCAGAGGAATGGGAAGAAGAAAACACAGAAGATAAAAAACTTACTGAACTTGACTTTGAATCCATTCGGAAAGAAATTGTTGAACTGGAAAAATATCGGGACTTAGCCGAATCTATTAAACACAATACGAAAGGCGATAAGCTTTTAACGGCATTGAAAGAAGGCTTTGCTAAAATGGATAAGCAAGCCAATCAAAAGGCAATCATATTCACAGAATCAACAAGAACTCAAAACTATCTATTCAATTTATTAAGCGAACACTACCCAAATAAAATTGTATTGTTCAATGGTTCCAATACGGATGAAACTTCTAATAAAGTTTACAAAAGTTGGCTCAGCCAAAATAAAGGAACAGATAAAGTAACTGGTTCGCCAAGTGCTGATAAACGAGCTGCATTGGTAGAATATTTTAGAAACGAAGCAACCATCATGATTGCCACCGAAGCTGCTGCTGAAGGTATCAATTTGCAGTTTTGCTCTTTGCTAATTAATTATGATTTGCCTTGGAATCCACAACGGATTGAACAGCGTATTGGACGTTGCCACCGTTACGGACAAAAGTTTGATGTAGTAGTTGTAAATTTCCTAAACGTAAAAAATGCGGCTGACATTCGGGTGTTTCAATTGCTCGATGAAAAGTTTAAATTATTCAGTGGCGTTTTTGGAGCAAGTGACGATGTATTGGGAAGCATTGAATCAGGCGTTGATTTTGAAAAACGCATTGCGGAAATCTATCAGAAATACAGAAGTGAAAAAGAAATTATTGATCAGTTTGATTTGCTTCAAAAGGAATTAGATGAGCAGATTAGTAGTAAAATGCTTTCTACAAGGGAAACGCTATTGGCGAATTTTGATGACGAAGTATTGGATAAACTAAAAATCAGACTTTCTGAAAGCAAGGAATACATAAACAAATACGAACAATGGCTTTGGGCTGTTACCAAATTTGAATTGAACGGAACTGCAAAATTCAACGACAAGGATTTGAGTTTTCAACTCAAAAAACAACCTTACCCAAATGCAAACTTCCCAACAGAATCGTTTAAACTCGGAAAGCCAAATACCGAAGCCCATGTTTATAGAATGGGGCATCCATTGGCACAAACTGTATTAGAAAAGGTAAAAGAAAAGCAATTGCAACCTGCTTGCTTGACTTTTGATTTATCGGGTTACAAAGGTAATGTGGCCATTTTGGATGAATTGAAAGGAGAGCAAGGTTGGTTAAGTGTGATGGCTGTGAGTGTTGATTCTTTTGAATCATCCGATTATCTGATGGCTTATGGAATTGCCAATAATGGAATAACGCTAACAGAAGACCAGGCAAAACGATTGCTCACCTTACCTGCAAAAAATGCTACTCAAGATTCAAATACAATTGATGAATCCTTGGTAATGAAATCAGGTGAAACCTATTTAGATGCATTGCTCAAAACCTTATCAGAAAGAGATAATAACTATTTGAAATTTGAAACAGAGAAGCTAACCAAATGGGCCGAGGATAGAATGAATGCCGCTGAATTGGCCATTAAAGAAACCAAAGCCAAAATAAAAGAACTAAACCGTGAAGCACAGAAAACAGTTGACCCATCGGCTCAACTAAAAATACAAGAACAATTGCAGGACGAATCAAAAAAACAAAAAAAGCAACGACAAGAAATCTTTATTGTGGAAGATGAAATTGCAGAAATGAGAGACAAGATGATTAGCGATATTCAAAAACGAATGAAACAGGAAATAAGCAAGACCCATTTATTTACGATTAACTGGAAATTAGTATAAATGATGAATGAAAATTATACACAGTTTTTGGCAGATGTTAAGCTCAAAATTAAGGAAGCTCAACTCAAAACAATTGTAGCTGCCAATAGCCAAATGTTACTACTATATTGGCAAATGGGTAACTATATTTTAACCAACCAAAACCAACAAGGCTGGGGTGCAAAGGTGATTGAATTGCTGTCTTCGGATTTAAAAAAAGAATTCCCTCAATTAAAAGGTTTTTCTGCCAGAAATATGCTTTACATGAAACAATTTGCAAAGGCTTATCCCTATGAAGTTATTGCGGATTTTATTCAATTAGAGTTGCAATTGAAAAATAAGGAAAATATCGAACAACCCGTTTTGAAAGCTATTTTATATGCAGATTTAAACCAATTTGAAATTACGCAACAACCTGTTGCGCCAATACAAAACACTGATAAACAACAGAATAATATTACGCAACAACCTGTTGCACAAATTCAAGACGATACATTTTTGCAGTCTATTTTAGCTAGAGTTTCGTGGTCACATCATGTAGTAATGATGGATAAAGAAGCGCATTTAGGCAAAAGATTTTGGTACATGCTTAACACCATTGAACACGGCAATAGCCGAAATGTATTAGCCATGCAAATAGAAAGCGGTTTGTTTGAAAGGCAAATAGCTTCTAAAAAGGTAAATAATTTTGAAAGAACATTACCAAAGCCACAAACAGATTTTGCCAATTATTTATTAAAAGACCCATATATCTTCGATTTTGTGCAGGCTACAGACAAAGCCAACGAAAGAAACATTGAAGACCAATTGACCAATCACATTACTAAGTTCCTTTTAGAATTGGGGCAAGGCTTTGCATTTATCGGACGGCAAGTTCATTTTGAAATTGGCGGAAGTGATTTTTATGCCGATTTGCTTTTCTATCATACTAAGCTACACGCTTATGTAGTGGTAGAACTAAAAGCAAGACCATTTGATCCTGGCGATGCGAGCCAATTGAACTTTTACGTAAATGTGGTAAACGATAAGCTAAAAACAGCAAGCGATAATGATACCATAGGTATTTTACTTTGTAAAGGTAAAAACGAAGTAGTAGCTGAATATGCTTTAAAAGGATACAAAAATGCGATTGGTGTTTCTGATTACCAAATAAGTAAAGCCATTCCTAACGAATTAATATCTTCATTGCCTCAGATAGAGGAATTAGAAAACGAATTAAGAAAAGATGACGAATTATAAAAAATTAATAGATACACTCAAAGAAGTGTTCATGCTCGATAAAGCGGAACTTGATTTTGGTATATACCGAATCATGAACCAAAAGCGTAAAGACATTGAACAGTTTTTGGAAGTAGATTTAGTGCCACAGGTGCAAAAGGTATTGTCTGAAAGCCTTTCGGTAGATAAGCAAGCCTTGCAAAAGGAACTAGACGATGCTATAAAATCTGCACAGGCTTTAGGTGCCGACCCAAATAATTTGCCCAAGGTACAAGACCTGAAAAAACGATTGGGCGAAGCTGCCGATATGGTAGGCATTGAAAACGAAGTGTTTTCTTTATTGGCAAATTTCTTTAAACGTTATTTCGACAATGGTGATTTCATAAGCATGCGTAGGTACAAGAAAGATGTATATGCCATACCCTACGAAGGCGAAGAAGTAAAACTACATTGGGCAAATGCCGACCAGTATTATATTAAAACCAGTGAGTATTTTAAGGTATATCGCTTTAAGTTAGCCAATGGCAAAACAGTCGCTTTTGAACTGATTGAAGCCAGCACCGAACAAAACAACAACAAAACACAAGGCGATAAAGAAAGACGATTTGCACTTTTTTCTCCCTCTCCTACAGGGGAGGGTCGGGGTGGGGTCAAAAAGGTTTGCGAAACCATTGGTGATGAATTTAAAATTTATTTCACCTACGAACCTGCCGACAAAAAAATAAAGCAAAGTGATTTATTGGAACAAGCTTTTGATGCCCTAAAAACCCAAATACCACAAGACTTTACAGACCTGTTGAGTTTGCGACCAACTGAAAAAGACAAACAACGCAGCTTGCTGCAAAAGCATTTATTGGACTACACAGCCCGAAATACATTTGATTATTTTATACACAAAGATTTAGGCGGCTTCCTTACCCGTGAGCTGGATTTTTATATCAAAAATGAAGTACTGTTTATTGATGACCTGAACACGAGAGATGAACAGGAATTTTTAAAACAACTGAGCAAAATAAAAGCCATTAAAAAGATTGGCGAAAAAATTATCGCTTTCTTAGCCCAGTTAGAAAACTTCCAAAAGAAACTTTGGCTGAAAAAGAAAATGGTGGTGGAATGTAATTACTGCATTACGCTTGACCGTTTACCAAAAGATTTGTACCCCGAAATACTGAACAACCAAGCACAAATACAAGAATGGATAAAACTATTTGCCATTAATGAAATAAAAGCACAAGAAGCAGGTGGTTTATTCCCCGACAATAAAGTAGGATTTGCCGAGGCTTTTAAAGTCCTCCCCTTTAGGGAGGATTTAGGTGGGGCTCTTGAGTTTTTAAACCAAAACCAATTCTTGGTTTTAGATACTGCTTTTTTTTCAGAAACCTTTAAATGGAAATTGATTGGCAGCATTGAAAAGTTTGATGAACAGTGCGATGGATTGTTGATTAATTCGGAAAATTTTCAGGCATTGAATCTATTACAAAAAAGATATGAAGGCCAAGTAAAATGTACTTACATAGATCCACCATACAATACTGGAAATGATGGGTTTACTTACAAGGATAATTTCCAACATTCATCATGGTTAAGTATGATGGAAAACCGATTATCCGTAGGCAAAGTATTAATAAGTGATGATGGTGTAATATTTACAAGTATTGATGATAATGAGCATAAAAATTTGGTATGTTTAGAAGAAGCTATATTTGGAGAAGATAATTTTGTTTCAAACATTATTTGGCAGAAGAAATATTCGCCTCAAAATGATGCGAAGTGGTTTTCTGATAATCATGATTTTATAACTTGTTTTGCAAAAAACAAAAATATTTTCAGACCCAATTTATTGGAACGAACAGATGAACAAAATGATAGGTATACCAACCGTGATAATGATGCAAGGGGAGAATGGAAATCAAGTGATTTTTCTGTAAAAACATACTCCGCAAATTATGATTATAGTATCACATTACCATCAGGTAGAACTGTTAATCCTCCCCAAGGAAGATGCTGGCGGACTTCTAAAGAAAACTATCAAAAATTAGTTGAGGATGATAGGATTTGGTTTGGTACTAATGGAGATAATGTACCATCAATAAAAAGATTTTTGACAGAAGTCAAACAAGGTGTAACTCCTTTGACAATATGGACATACCAAGAAGTTGGACATAATCAAGAAGGAAGACAAGAACTACTATCAATGGCTAAATCAAGCGATGATGTTTTTGGTACTCCAAAAGTTGTTCGGTTACTCAATAGAGTTGTTTCACTTGGTACAGATTCTGATTCTATTATCATTGATTACTTCGCAGGTTCAGCAACAACTGGTCACGCAGTGATTAATCTTAATAGAGAAGATGAAGGCAAACGCAAATTTATCTTGGTTGAAATGGGAACCTATTTCGATACGGTTACAAAACCCCGAATTCAAAAAGTAGTGTATAGCAAAGACTGGAAAGATGGCAAGCCTTTAAGCCGTGAAGGCATCAGCCATTGTTTTAAATACATGCGTTTAGAGAGTTATGAAGATACCCTAAACAACTTAGCTTTAAAGCAAACAAAGACACAAGAATTGGCTTTAGAAATGAACCCCACTTTTAAAGAAGGCTATATGCTCAATTATATGTTGGATGTAGAAGCACAAGACAGTTTGCTCAATTTAGAATGGTTTGTAAATCCGTTTAACTGCTACTTAAACATTACCAAAAACAATGAGTTGCAACCCACCAAAGTAGATTTGGTTGAAACTTTCAATTACCTGATTGGCTTGGTAGTAGAAAGCTATGCTGTACCCAAAGATGGTTATATAGTAGTTACGGGCAAGAACCTGGCAGGCGAAAGCATTTTGGTAGTTTGGAGAGATTGCAACCAGCACAACAGCACAGCATTAAACCAATTCCTCGAAAAAAGCAAATACAACCCACTCGATAGCGAATACGACCGCATCTACGTAAATGGCGACAACAATATAGAAAACCTAAAAACAGGCGATGAACGCTGGAAAGTGGTTTTGATTGAGGAGGAGTTTGGGAAGAGAATGTTTGAAAATAGTTAAAGAGAAAACACATGTCAAATATAAAATTAAATTCCTTTACCATTAAAGGATACAAAACGATAAAGTCAATAGAAAACTTTGAGCCAAGGCCAATAAACATTTTAATTGGTCCTAATGGTGCAGGCAAAAGTAACTTCATTTCGTTCTTTAAGTTTTTGAGCTGGATACTAAATTCAGATGGTAAATTGCAAGAGTATGTAGCTTACTTGGGCGGAGCCAACGATATTCTGCATGACGGTGCTGATGTAACTAAAAGTATTGATGCAGAAATATCTATCGATACGACTAATGGAGTCAATGAATATAAATTTAGCTTGATGTTTTCTAAACCCGATAAGCTTGTATTCAAAGAAGAAAAGTATCGTTTTACAAGAAAAAACTTTTCAGGTGAGGCTTCTTGGAGTTCTTGTGGCGTAGGTCATGAAGAAGCGAAACTTCCTGAAATTACAAGTGCAACAGCAACAACTATTCTTAATTTATTGAGGAAACTAATCGTTTACCAGTTTCATAATACAAGTGATACTGCTCCAATGCGTTTGAAATGGTCGCAAGCAGATGGTAGATGGCTGAAACAAAATGGTGAAAACTTGGCAAGCTTTTTATTCAGAATAAAAGAAACAGAAAAACCATATTACTTGAGAATTGTAAAATACATCAGGCTTGTACTACCTTTTTTTGATGACTTTGTTTTATATCCTGAGTTTGGTCAAATTCTTCTGCGGTGGAAAGAAAAAGGCACAACAAAAGAGTTTAATGCAGGCCAAGCATCCGATGGTATGCTTAGAACTATTGCATTAATAAGTTTATTGGGTCAAAATCCAAAAGACCTACCAGCAGTATTGTTTTTAGATGAACCCGAATTGGGCTTGCACCCAAGTGCAATTGATGCTGTAGCAGGTTTAATTAAAGCAGCTTCTTCGCATTGCCAGGTTTTTGTTGCTACACAATCAATCAGTCTTGTCAATAATTTTGATTTGGAAGATTTGGTAGTAATTGACCGCAAGGGCAGAAATTCTGTATATCACCGCCCTGATTCAGAACACCTTCAAGTCTACTTAGAAGAATTCTCTACAGGACAAATTTGGGAGAAAAATATAATCGGAGGCCGTCCATGAAAAATTTACACATAATAGTAGAAGGAAGCTCTGAGGAAGTCTTTGTAAACGATGTCTTGGTAAAGCACTTTGCAGCATTGGATATTTTTGTTTCTGCCCGAAAAATTAAAACAGGTTGGGATAGGATAAATAATAAGCCTGCTAAGGGAGGCCTCCTAAAATACATCAAATTCAGAAATGATGTTTTGCGTTGGGTAGAATCAGATAACGGCAGAGCAAATACGTTTTATACCAGCTTTATAGATTTATATGCTTTTCCAAAAGACTCAGAGAGTCCTTATACGCAACAAATCCAAAATATAGTTGATCCTTATAAAAAAATTGTAGCCTTAGAAACAGCTATTGGTCAAGATATTAATCACCCTACTTTTATTCCTTATGTTCAATTACACGAATTTGAAGCATTACTTTTAGTTGACCCAGACAGATTGCTTACAATGTATCCTGATGGACAAAATGGAATTGCAAGACTAAAAAGAGATATAGGCCAAATGAATCCTGAGGAAGTTAATGATTCCCCACAAACAGCACCTTCTAAACGCATCATTCAATATTTACCCAATTATGAAGGCCAGAAAGCACAAGTTGGTCCATTGGTGGCAGAAGATATTGGCTTAAATTTATTGAGGCAAAAATGCCCGCACTTTAATGAGTGGATTAACAAACTGGAAAACATATAAATTATGGTAGGTACAAAATGGTATAAATGTGACTTGCATTTGCATACACCCGCAAGTAAATGTTTTCACGACAGAGAAACTGTTACTCCTGAACAATGGGTACAAGAAGCTATTGATAAAGGTTTAAACTGTGTTGCTGTTACCGACCATAATTCTGCGGAATGGGTTGAGTTAATTCAAGCAGAAGCTAAAAAAAAAGGTTTAAATATTTTTCCTGGTGTTGAACTTACTTGTAGCGAGGCGAAGGTTCACATTCTTGTTTTATTTGAAATAGGAACAAATAGAAGAACCATTGAGGACTTCATTACACTTTGCAGAATCGATAGTGCCAAATTTGGCGAACAAGATGCCCATTCTCCTTTATCCGTTGATGAAGTGATTACTGAAGCAACTGGTAAAAATGCTATTTGTATTCCTGCACACATTGACGAATATGCAGGAATAGGACAAGTTGCTCATGGGCTAAGAGAAAAGCTTTTTGAAAGTGATTGTTTCTTGGGGGTGCAAGTTGTTCACAAAGAATTTTTGGTTGAAGAAGGAAAATATAAAAAGCAAGAAGCTCTAATTTCAATCAATAAATATAGAGGTGCAACTGACGAAGAAATTACTTCGGGTAAACTAAAGGTTTCTGAAGAAAAATTAAAGGAATGGCGTTCACCAGTTCAACAATCATTAAAACACGGCAAAGCAATTTTAACTTTTTCTGATAATCCTCATTCTGAATTTAATTCAAAACATGGTTTATGGGGCATGGGTAGAAGATATACTTGGATTAAAATGGATCAGCAACCAAGTTTAGAAAGTTTAAGACAGGCAATGCTTTTACATCAATTCAGAATTAAAAATGATTTTGATTGTTCTGACCAACCATATTCAACACCTGACACTTGGATTCAAAGCATAACAATTAAAGAAACAGAACTTTCTAAAAGTGGTAATGATGTTTTGATAAACTTTAATCCACAAATGAATACTATTATTGGAGGAAGAGGAAGTGGCAAATCATCCATATTGCAATTCCTCAGAGGAGTGTTTGAAAAAGAAGATGAAATTGATACTTTAACCACAATTAAAACAGAGTTCTCTAATTTCTTCAAAGTTAAAGATAAGAAGAAACAAGGGGTGCTTAAAGCCGCTTGTAGTATTGAAATACTAATTAACAGAAGATGCGAATTATTTAAAATTTTGTTTACCCAGGAAACACCGATTAAGCATAAAACACAAATATTAAAATTCAATGAGATAAGCGGCAACTATGATGACGAACAAAATTTGTCATTTATGAAAATTCTTGATTTCGATATCTTTTCTCAAAAGCAGATTTATGAAATAGCAAATAATTTAAACTCATTGAGAGACCGAATTGATGTTTCTTCTGCTGATATATTAAAACAGCAAGCTGTTTTAGAGAATAAAAAAGCGGAATATATTAAACAGTCTTCCGCAATAAGAGCACTTAAATTAAAAGTTTCAAAGAAAGATGTTCTTAAATCTGAGATTCAGGATATTGATAGTAAAATCAATAAAGTAAAGGAAATTGGGATTGAAGGTGAACTTAAAAAAATTCAAGAATTTAATTCAGACAGCTATCAATTTAAAAATTTTGTTGATGGTATCGAATCTGAACAAGGCCAATTTGATTCTCTAACGGAATCTGTTCGTGGATTAAAATTAAAGCCTGAAGCTTATACGGAAAGCTCAAGGATTATTCTAGAAGGCCTAATTAGTAATGTGAATAGTGAAATTGAAAAAATTGCTGTTTCATTAGAAAAGGCTAAGACTGATTTTGTAAAACTGAATTCACTTTTAGAAACAGAGTTGAGTGCTAATAAATGGAGTGCGGATAAAAGGGAAACAGAAGAATCCTTTGAAAAAAAGAAAGAAACACTAATAGAACAGGGAATAATTAAAATTGAGGAAATTGAAGCAGATATTAAACTACTTGCGATTAAAAAAAGTGAATTAGAATCAATTGAAAAAATTGAAACTGAAATTACAGAAAAGGAAGCCGCATTAGCAAGTATTAAAGAACTCTATATTACTGAAAGATTAAAACTAAGTGCTGTTAGGAAAGAGTTTTTAGAAGGGTTACTTTATGATGGGAAGGTACGAGCTAAAGTTAATGGGTGTAAAGATTTTGAAAACTTAGAAGAACAAATCAGGTTAGTTTTAAGTAGTCCAGAATCATTTGATAAAGATGTTGCTACAATGATAGAGTATTGGTCGGGTACTGACGTAAAAAGGGCTAACAAGGGTGTTTTTGATATTATCGTTGGAATACATAACGGTACAAATGCAGGGACTGATTTTGATAAAAGATTTATTACAAAAGTGAAAGGTCTAAATGGTGAATAATTGGATTCTTGTGATTTAATGTTTCCTGAAGATGTTATTCAATTAGAGTACAAAACAAATGCAGGTGTTTGGAAAGCTTTATCAAATGCTTCCGCTGGACAAAAAACAGCAGCAATACTTACATTGATTTTATCCGAAGGAAATAAACCATTAATTCTTGACCAACCAGAAGACGATTTGGACAATTATTTAATTTATGACTTGGTAGTTGACCAATTAAGAAAATCAAAAGAATCGAGACAAATAATTACTGTTACACACAATGCGAACATCCCAGTAAACGGAGATAGTGAAGTAATAATTGTTATGGATTCGGAAACAAAACATTTAAGCCCTAAACTAATAGGAACTATTGAAGATGATGAAATAAAAAAAGCCGTTTGTTCAATTATGGAAGGTGGTACAGATGCTTTTAATATGCGTTCCAAACGTTATCAAAATGTAAAAACTAATGGCTAAATTAAGCTCATCACTCGTCCTCAATAAATATATTCTAAATCTGTTTGGCGTAACAGACTTAGAAGCCTTGTCATTGGATTTAAAAGATTCATCACTGGAAGGATATGACGAGAATAATATTTCCCATTTACATCATGCTTTAGTTGCAAGGTTTTATAGCAATGCCAATTTGCCGAAAGAATTGCTGTTGCAGTACGACCAGAATATATTTTCACACACACAAACCATATCTGAGAAACGTAATGAACCCATCAAATGGA
This sequence comes from Sphingobacteriales bacterium, assembly GCA_004293485.1. GTDB lineage: Bacteria > Bacteroidota > Bacteroidia > Sphingobacteriales > Sphingobacteriaceae > Pseudopedobacter. The sequence goes on from RDYW01000034.1 coordinate 48,283, forward strand.
AGTACTTCCAATACATGGCATTGCTTTTTACTGAAATTTATTTAGATAAATACTTCTCTAACAAAACAGCTTTACAATCGGAACTGAATACTTTTCTCGAATTTAATGATGGTAGAAACGGCAATGATTTTAAAGCCGTTACGGAATTTCAATTAGAGTCTGTTGTAAACGATTTAAATAAACTGGCTTATTGGAACGCTACGGGTTCGGGCAAAACCTTATTGATGCATATAAATATTTTGCAGTATCGGTATTATCTGAAAACGCATAATTTAGAGAAAGGTCTTAATCGAATAATTGTACTTACTCCTAATGAAGGCTTATCCAAACAACATTTGAAAGAGTTTGCTCAATCAGGAATGGAAGCGGAATTGTTTGATAAAACTGGTGGTTCATTGTTCGCAGGTCAAAAAATTGAAATTATTGACATACACAAACTAGAGGAAACAAGCGGCAACAAAACAGTTGCTGTTGAAGCATTTGAAGGCAACAATTTGGTATTAGTTGATGAAGGTCACAGAGGGGCAGGCGGAACAGAGTGGAAAGACAAAAGAAATCGTTTATGTGAATCAGGTTTTTCATTTGAATATTCAGCAACCTTTGGGCAAGCAGTTCATGCCTTATCGGGTGCAAAACAAAAAGTATTAATTGATGAGTATGGCAAGGCAACTTTATTTGACTATTCCTATCGTTATTTTTACAATGATGGCTATGGTAAAGATTATCAGATATTAAATCTGAATCAAAATTGGCAAGAAGGTTACGTTTCATTATATCTTACAGCATGTGTACTTTCATTCTATGAGCAATTATTGGTCTTTAAAGAAAATGGAAAAGAGATAGAACCATTTTTGATTGATAAACCCTTAGCCATTTTTGTAGGTGGAAAAGTAACCAAAAGCATCAGTAAAGAAACTGCTTCGGATGTAGTAGAGGTTTTAAAGTTTTTGGAATCGTTTGTAAAGAATGATGGACAGTCTATCGAACGCATCAAGTTAATATTAGAAGCCAAAGATGGTTTGAATAATGAAATGGGGCATTCCATTTTTAGAAATGCTTTTAAAGAAATTCGCAAGTCTGGTAAAACTGCAAATGTTGTTTTTCAAGATGTATTGAAAGAAGTGTTTAACTCAGAAGTTGCAGGTGCATCACTACATATTGACAATTTAAAAGGACAAGATGGTGAAATAGGCTTGCGTATTGGAAATGCTGATTACTTTGGCGTTATCAACGTTGGTGACGACAAAGGTTTATTGAAGATTTGTGAAGCCCACAAAATGCTGGTGGATGAAAAGGATTTTTCAACTTCCCTATTTCATGACATCAACAGCAAAGGCAGTAAAGTAAATGTGTTGATTGGTTCAAAAAAGTTTTCAGAAGGTTGGAGCAGTTGGCGAGTAAGTACAATGGGTTTATTGAATATAGGACGAGGCGAAGGTTCGGAAATTATTCAGTTGTTCGGCAGAGGCGTTCGTTTAAAAGGCTACAAGTTTTCATTGAAGCGAAGCACCGCTTTAGATGCAAGTTTGCGACCTGCATATATTCCAGAAGTATTGCCCATTTTAGAAACCTTAAATATTTTTGGTTTAAGGGCAGACTATATGCAACAGTTTAAAGATTACCTTGAAGAAGAAGGCTTGCCAACCAACGATAAAAGCAACTGGGAAACTATTGAAATAGGAACCGTACTGCCAACAATTATATCGCTTACCGGCAAAAAATTAAAATACTTAAAAGTAAAAGATGGGATTAATTTTAAAAGAGATGTTTTAGTAGATGCTGTTTTAGGCAAAAATTTCTCAATAGTTACATTAGATTGGTATCCAAAAGTAAAAGTCTTAAAAAGTAGCAATCTTAACAATATTGCACCTATCGTAAATTTAGAACAAAGTAAACTAAACTCCGAAAATCTAGCCTTTCTGGATTGGACAAAAGTATATTTCGACCTTCAACGATTTAAAAACGAACGTAGTTGGTACAATGTAAATCTGTCGGTAGAAGCCTTAAAGGATATTATGGCAAACCCAGATTGGTACACACTTTATATCCCTGCCGAAGAATTGCTTGCAACATCATTTAACAAAGTGCAGCTGTGGCAGGAATTAGTAATTTCTTTGCTAAAATCATTTGTAGAAAAAGTGTACAATTTTCAGAAAAACGACTACTTCGCCAAAAATTCTGAAGTGGGTATTTTAGATAGTAACAATCCTAACTTTTTTGAGAAATATAATATTGAAGTTCAAAAAGATCAAAATCGATTAATTGAAAGCATTACTAAATTAAGAGTTAAGATAAATGATAACGATTTCAAAGAAACATGCAAAATTGACAATGATTTTGAAGCTTTGTTTTCAGGAATTCATCTATACCAGCCTTTGATTTACATAGATAAAAATAAGTATGAAGAAGTAATCAAAATCCAACCGGTTGCATTAAACAAAGGCGAACGAGATTTAGTAGAAGACTTGAAGTTATATTTTGAGAGCAACAACGAATTCTTTGCAGACAAACAACTCTTTTTACTTCGCAACATGAGTAAAAAGGGAATTGGCTTCTTTGAAGCAAACAATTTCTTTCCTGACTTTATCTTATGGCTTGTAATTGGTGACAAACAATACGTTTCATTCATCGACCCAAAAGGACTTAGACAAATTCAAGGTTTGGCAGACCCAAAAATTCAATTACATAAATCAATTAAGACAACGATTCAACCAAAATTAAACGACCCAAATATTGAACTAAATTCATTCATCATTTCAAATACACCTTACAACCAATTAACACATTGGAAAGGTCAAGAAAGCATGGAGGACTTTAATTCAAATCACATCTTGTTCCAAAAAGAGCAACGACAATTTTATATTCAAATAATCATTGACAAACAAATAAAGCAATAGGAAATGCCAACGCAGCAGTCATACACATTTGCAAGCCACACAAGCCAGCCCACGAGCCAAAGCTTGCAAAAGAGTATGCCTGCCCCACGCAAAGACAAATTCAATTTTTTTCTTCCCTCCCTTCGGTGTTTTAATTTTTTCGCCACCCACAGCCGACACATTAGCAGTTGGAAAGAAACAGCGAAAATCTATACTGGACAAGGCTTGACAATGACGGTGGTCAGAAGGCCAGCTTGTAACACGGGTTTGGCAAAAGTGGCGGTTCAGTGCTCCGCAAACAGTTTTATGGTTAATCAAAGTTTGGTTCTCCGCATCAACATTTGTGGTGAAAATCGCCACCTTCGCCAAGCCTGAAACCGATGTTTACATATAGCTTTTGCTAAAACAATTTTGCTTTTGTGTATGTATCTTTGTTAAAATTAAGCGAGGTTAAATAACCTTAACACATATAAATGAGTTTATTATTGATTAAAAATTAATTTTATTGCTTTAGCTAATGGATACAATAAGCCCCATTTACGAAGTACTACTGATTGGCGATTCGGGAAATATTAAACGTAACCAACCTGATGAATTGTTAGAGATGATGAAAAATAATTTGCCCGAAAAACACCCATCGGCAGTAGTTTTTTTAGGCGATAATGTGTACCCTGTTGGTTTACCCGACGAAAAGTCATCAAAAAGAGCCGATGCCGAATTGGTGTTAAATAAACATTTTGATGCGTTAAAAACGTATAAAGGCAAAGTTATTTTTATATCGGGTAATCACGATTGGAATAAGGGGAAACCCGATGGTTACGATTATGTGATAAGGCAAGAAAAATACCTCGAAAAACTATTCAACGATAAAAATATTTATCTCCCGGCAAACGGCTGCCCAGGCCCTAAAGAAGTAAACATAAATAAACAAGTTACCATAGTAGCCATTAACACACAATGGTGGTTACAAACAGGATATCGCCCAATGGGGCAAAGCCAAGGTTGTGGTGTAGAAACCGAAAGCGATTTTTTTACTAAACTAGATGCCATTTTAAATAAAAATATGCATAAACGGGTATTGGTAATTGGCCATTATCCTATTTATAGCGAATCTGTTCATGGGGGTAAATACGCACTACAGCACCATTTATTTCCGCTTACTATTTATAAAAAAAACGCTTTTTTACCCTTGCCTTTGGTGGGTTCGATGTTACCCATGTACCGCAAATATTTTGGCGCTAAAGAAGATATATCGCACCCAAATTTTAGAAAACTACGTACCCAACTAAAAGCTATTTTTAAAAAGTATGATAACCTTATTTATGCCTGCGGCCACGAGCATAATTTACAATACATAAAAAAACACCAAAACCACTTCATTGTAAGTGGCGCCGCCTCAAAATCAACCTACGTATTACAAGGTAAATATTCTAAATTTGGATTAGCGGCCAAAGGTTTTTTTAAATTAAAATTTTATGATGATTTATCGGTAAAAGCCGAAGCTGTAATTGTTGACGAAGATAACCAACGTGGCGAGCTAGTGTACGAAACGTGGATTTATGGGCACAAGGGGGATAATAACCTGTAAAGCATGCTTTTGAATAGCTATTTTAATTTCTTTAATTTTTCCTAACACCTCGCCATCGTACTGTAGGGTAGTTTTGTTTTTACACCTAATTACTGCTTTGTGGCATTGTATTACCTCAAAATATTGCGAGTATTTTAAACGGTTTCTAAACATTTGCAAAGCCAAATTAAACACATTTATTTTAGGAAATGGCTTTACCACACATATTTCAAATAAGCCATCATCTAGCATGCCATCGGGGTTTATTACTGCCCCTGTGCCGTATTTTGTGGCATTTGCAAATGTTAACGATACTGCCTTTACCGTTTTTATAGTGCTATCATTTATAGTGATGGTAAATTTTTTGTAGCCTAGTAATAAAATTTCGCTTAGTAAATGTTTAGCATACGATAACATACCCCTTGTTTTACCCATTTGAAAACGGTAAACAATCCGGGCATTTAAGCCTACATCGGCCAGATGAATAACGTTTTTGCCATTTATAAGTAATAAATCTAAATTTTTGAGTGCTCGCTTTGGGGGATTTAATAAGGCCAAACAATCGTTGATATTAGTAGGAATATTTAGCTCTTTTGCCATACCATTGGCCGAACCGTAGGGGATAATCATCAATTTAATACCTGTAAATTTAATAACCGAAGCTACCATGTTTACCGTACCATCTCCCCCAACGGCTACCACTATTTCGGGGGCAAAATATTCGATACTTTTTATAATACCATTTGTAGGATTTTCGCTTAAAACATAAAGGCAACAATCATAGCCATTTTGCTGGGCATGTATATTGATAGTTTTTTCTAAATCATACAATTGGGTATTGCCCGATTTATGATTGATAATAAATAAGATTTTTTGGCGGTAAACAGGCATCCGATATTTAAAGTAAAATAAATTTTATATCCATTTTATACCCTATTAATATATTTAATTACCGCATAGTTTACATTTGCGCTTGCAAATCCAACATAAAAGCCTTCATTTTTTCTAACGATGCAATTACCCTAATATTTTCTTTGGCACTTTCGCTATTATTTTTTAAAAACTCTTTTGCGCCTTGTAAAGTGTAGCCTTTGTTTTTAATAAGATTGAAAATAATTTTAAGGTTTTCTACATCCTCGGGCCTAAATAAGCGGTTTCCTTTAGCATTTAGTTTAGGCTGTAATATATCAAATTCTTTTTCGTAAAAACGTATCATCGAAGTATTTACTTCAAACATTTGTGCTACTTCGCCTATAGGGTAGTATAGCTTAGTAAGCTGTTTTTCTGGGTTAGCCATGTTGCGATTTATTTTGGTAAAAGTAAATATATAAAAACAAATAAATATTAACGCCATACTTGCTATTTTTTGATTTTACAACATTATTATGTTTGTAAAAACAAATCTTCAATAAAAAACTACTCACTATAATTAAATTTTAATCTTTTATATTTGTTCAAAAAAATACAATTTATGGGCATAGTTAAAACAAACATTACACTATCAAACCCACGATACCCTAATTTGGAAAGTATTATAGTAGAGAGTTTGGTAGATACCGGGGCTTTGCACTTGTGCATTACCGAAGCACAATGTATTCAACTTAAATTAGAAGAAGGCGAAAAACGCCCTGTAACCCTAGCCGATGGTAAAGTATATAGCATTCCCTATGTAGGCCCTATAAAAGTAGATTGGCATGGCCGAATAAGTTATACAGGTGCCATGGTTTTAGGTAAGCAATGTTTGCTGGGTGCAATACCTATGGAAGATATGGATATACTTGTTCATCCTGCAAAGCAAACGGTAATAGCCAACCCATTACACCCCAATATACCTGCTTCGGTGGCGTACGTATTGGGCTAAAATATTGGCTTGGTAATTACTGTAGTATTGCTAAACGAAATTAAAAAACGACACCGTTTTTTTAACGCAGTTTTTATTAAAAATTCGGCCAAAAATAATACCTTCGTAGCCCAATAAGCTACGGGTGGCATATAAAATACTACACCCCAAATTACTATCAATAACAACAACATTTTACAACATATAACCCCCCCCCCACCCCCAATGAGTACCCTATACACCAAATTGCCCGCTATATTGTTACTAAAAGATGGAACTGTTTTTTACGGAAAAGCAGCCGGAAAAATAGGTACCACTACTGGCGAAATTTGCTTTAATACCGGGATGACAGGCTACCAAGAAGTATTTACCGACCCATCGTACTATGGTCAAATAATGGTAACTACCAATGCACATATTGGCAATTATGGGATAAAAAACGACGAGTCGGAATCAGAAACGATAAAAATTGCAGGCTTGGTATGTAAAAATTTTAGTATCCCTTACAGCCGAAAACAAGGCGACAAATCGGTGCAAGATTATTTTCAAGACGAAAACATAGTAGGCATTTCGGATATTGATACTCGCCAGTTGGTACGCCATATAAGAGATAAAGGTGCAATGAATGCCATTATATCTTCCGAAATTTTGGATATTGAGATTCTTAAAACACAGCTAAACTTAGTACCAAGCATGGATGGGTTGGAGTTATCATCAAAAGTAAGCACCCCTAAGGCTTATTATTACGGTAAGCCCGATGCTAGCGTTAAAATTGCCGTTTTAGATTTAGGCATTAAGCGAAATATATTGCGAAACTTTGATAACCGAGGGGTTTATGCCAAAGTTTTCCCGGCCACAACTACTTACCAAGAAATGGAGAAATGGCAGCCTGATGGTTATTTTATATCTAACGGCCCAGGCGACCCATCAGCAATGCCTTATGCTGTTGCTACCGTTAAAGAAATATTACAGTATGATAAACCTTTATTTGGTATTTGCCTTGGGCACCAACTGTTAGCTTTAGCCAATGGTATAGGTACCGTAAAAATGTTTAACGGCCACCGAGGCTTAAACCACCCAGTAAAAAATATTATTAAAGACCATTGTGAAGTAACCTCACAAAACCATGGCTTTGGGGTTATAGCCGCCGATATACACGCATCGGATAAAGTAGAAATAACACATATTAACCTTAACGATAAATCTATCGAGGGTATTAGGATAAAAGGCAAAAAAGCCTTTTCGGTACAGTACCACCCCGAAAGTTCGCCTGGCCCACATGATAGTCGTTATTTGTTTGATGATTTTGTGGAGATGCTAAAAAAGTAGTACTACGTTTTTACATATTTTAATTGTGCAAGTGCCACCGCCCATACATAAGCACCATCGTGGCTAATGCTTAAACTTATAGCAAACTTATTAGGGTATTGGTGTAAAACCACGTTAGGCTGGCCGGCAATTTTATTTCTTATAATTTCTATGTTTTGCCATCCCGCCACAGCGGCACCCAATTGTTTTACAGCTTTATACACCGCTTCTTTGGCTGCCCAGGTAGATGCGTAGCGCAATAAAGGTTGGCTAAATTGTTGGCAATAAGTTAACTCGGCTTGGGTATAAACTTTGGTTTTAAAAGCTGGTGTAAACGAGGCTTCAAAATTGGGCATAAAAACTACATCGTTACCTATAGCAAATGTTTTATCGATGGTAAAATCGGCACTTAGTTTATTTATTGCATCATTCTTCATTAGTACTTAGGCCCATAATGTTAAAACCCCCATCTACAAAGTGGATGTTGCCGGTTACTTTTTTTGATAAATCTGAAAAATAATATAAAGCTGCGTTGGCTACATCGCTGGCATCTATATTGCCTAGCGGGGCAGTTATTTTGCCGATTTTACGGAGTGTGCGTACGCCGTTTACACCGCCAGCCGAGGTTGTCATTACCAAGCCTGCCGATATAGCGTTTACCCGCACTAGGCTTTTTCTAAAATAATGTGCTAGATAAATCATTATGTTTTCTAGTGCTGCTTTATTTATAGCCATGCCTGCATAATTAGGAAAAACCCTTTGCGATGCGTTGTAGGTAAGTGTTAATATTGATGCGTTGGGTGCTAAAAAAGGCTCGGCAACACGACATATCCGCAAAAGCGAGTAGGCACTAATGTTAAACGAGTCTATAAAATCATCAAGCGGAATGTTGATATACGATGGCGCATCTTCGGCAATCCCCGGAAGGGTATAACACATTACCTGTTGGCTACCAAAAGCTACACCGTGTAAAATATAATGTATAGGGCCATGGGATTTAAATACAGATTGTAAAAAGTGCGTTATCTCGGCTTCGTTGCGTACATCGGCAAAATAAGCTAAAGAGGGATCAAAACCGTGTTTTTTTATCAAAAAAAGTACTTCGTTTTTGGTATCATCTACATAGTTAAAAGCTACAGTACAACCCGATTTTTGAAGTTGTAAAGCTACACTAAAGGCTATAGAGCTATCGTTACGTACGCCAAATATTACAGCAAGTTTATGGTTGTTATGTATCATTGTGTTTTGAGGCTTCGGGTAATGGGTGTTTTGTATGTTTATAAATTGGAGATTTTTGAAAACCGAGATAAGATTTTAGTGTTTAAATTTATTAAAGGCAAAATTATATTTTAGCATTAAACCTTACATTTTATAAAAATAAGGTTAATAGTTTGGTATAATTATCTCGCCAATTTTAGTTTTCACAAATCAAACTTTATAAGGTTGATGATGGATATTTTCAGCTCTAGTGGCGGCGTAAAGCCATAGCCTAAATAAAACTACTATAACTGAAAGGTAAAAAATTGATTGTTTTTAGTTTTACTACAAGGCCTAAATGCTTACAATAAAATTACCAAACCACTACAAATGTAAACATTCGTATGCTAATTCAATAAGATATTTCTTCAACAAATTGAGCCTTGTTTTCTTGATTCTGTACATCTAATCAAAAATTGGTAGTACTTTGCCGAAAATATAAATTAAACATTTTTTGATTTATAATTACGCATATTTTTAATAATTAAAGCAATTATTTTACGTTTAACATATTTAAACCTTTATAGTATATTTGCTAATATTTTTGATACCACCATGATAAAAGGGATATTGCTATTTCTTAACTTAGGAACCGAAGAGGTAATTTTAATTGGCTTTGTGGTTTTGCTATTGTTTGGCGGCAATAAACTACCCGAGCTAGCCCGAGGGTTGGGTAAAGGGTTAAGAGAATTTAAAGACGCATCGGATAGTGTTAAAAGAGAAATACACAAAAACATTAACCAGCTTACCGCCGAGGAAGAATTAAAAAAAGAGGATGAGCTGCTTGATGCACAAAAAAAACAATTGAGAGAGCGTAATTCGCAGCTTAGTGATGAGGAAAAAAAAATAGCCCATGCAAACCGTGAAGCTATATTGCAAGATGCCGAACAATTACGAAATAAAGATTACAGCCCTTCAAATTTTATAGAAGAAACAACGGAGAATAAAGATAATATTATTAACAAATAAATTTAAAAAACAAAAATTATGGGTTTTGGAGCTCAAGAGATTATTTTAATTATTGTAGTTATTTTGCTACTATTTGGCGGAAAAAAAATTCCGGAACTTATGCGTGGCTTAGGAAAAGGTGTAAAAGAGTTTAAAGATGCCTCGAATACGCCATCGAGTGAAGAAAAAAAAGACGAAAAAACAGTTTAATATTTCTTTTTATTTCTAATTTATTGCCATTCTTGTAACCTTAAATTTAAAATTGATAATTTAACCCAATTTTAAATTTAAGGTTTTTATATTTTATTAATGATTGCACAAAAGGTATTTTCGTACAACAAGCTGGTAGCTATTCAGCAGGATTTAAAAGCCAACAAATTGGTATTGGCCGATTTGGTAAATTATTATTTAGCTAGGATAAAAACGTATAGCCACTTAAACGCTTTTTTAGAGGTTTTTGAAGATGAACTTGCCGAAAAAACAGCCCTCATACAACAAAAAATAAATAATGGAACGGCCGGAAAACTTGCTGGCATGGTGCTAGGTATTAAAGATAATATTTCGTACCGTGGGCATAAACTGTCGGCATCGTCCAAAATATTAGATGGCTACGTTTCTATTTATGATGCTACCGTTATAAGCAAAGTACTGGCCGAGGATGCGCTAATTATTGGCAGGTTAAATTGTGATGAATTTGCCATGGGTGCATCAAACGAAACCTCATACTTTGGCCCTGTTAAAAACTTTGCCGACGAGCGCAAGGTTTCGGGCGGTTCGTCGGGCGGGTGCGCTGTGGCGGTACAAGCCGATTTGTGCTTGGCCACCCTAGGCTCTGATACTGGTGGGTCCATCCGCCAGCCATCGGCTTTTTGTGGCGTGGTGGGTTTAAAGCCTACATACGCAAGGGTATCAAGGTATGGCGTGGTGGCTTATGCTTCATCGTTTGACCAAGTGGGGCCTATTGCCCAATCGGTTGAGGATGCTGCATTATTGCTTGAAGTTATTGCTGGCCCTGATGATGGCGATAGCACCGTTTCGCATTTACCTGTTGATGCTTACTCGCAAATGTTGCAATTAAAAGGCAAAAAACGCATTGCCTATATCGAAGAAACGCTACACTCCGAAGGGTTAAACCCTCAAATCCGTAACAACGTAATGGCGCAAATAGAAAAACTGCGGGCCGATGGGCACACGGTAGAGCCTGTTTCGTTCGAGTTATTAGATTTTGTAGTGCCTACTTATTATATACTTACTACGGCCGAAGCATCATCAAACCTTGCCCGATACGATGGGGTACATTATGGTTACCGCAGCCCGCTGGCTACCGATTTAACCAATACATATAAAAAATCGCGTTCCGAAGGTTTTGGTAACGAAGTAAAACGACGCATTATGCTGGGCACTTTTGTATTAAGTGCCAGTTATTACGATGCTTACTATGCCAAAGCCCAAAAAGCCCGCCGACTTATAAAAGAAAAAACCGAGCAAATATTACATCATTACGATTTTATTATTACCCCTACCACGCCAAATACCGCCTTTAATATTGGCGAACAAAGCACCGACCCATTAGAGATGTATTTGGCCGATATTTTTACCGTTCAGGCATCGCTGGCGGGCTTACCTGCCATATCGTTACCATCGGGCAAAGATACTGCGGGCTTGCCGATAGGTATCCAAATTATTGGGCAAAAATTTAACGAAGCGCATTTGCTAGCTTTTTCAAAATACTTTATGTCCTTAGATACACGTTTATAAAAACAAAACCAATGAATTTATGTAAGCATGGGGAATAAATTAAGCATCATTTTTTTACTCCATTGCTCGGTTTTAATCTCTGCGAAAGCGCAAAACCTCATTGCTCACGATAGTGTTGCCTTACACATAAACAGTAGCACAACAGCACCTAGCTTAACTTTATGGCAAACGGATAGTTGCCTATATGCCCAAAGGCTAGATTCGTAACAAAGCGAAATATGCTTGGTATATAACACACAGGTACAAAAACACATAGGCATTTACACAGGGTACCGTAAAAATGAAATATGCAACATGCTGGAACAAGGGCAATATTATTTCCCTATTTTCGAAAAAGCATTAAAGGCATACCATATCCCTGCGCTGTATAAATATTTACCCGTTATCTAATCGGCATTAAATGTGGATGCGGTATCCCCATCAGGGGCAACAGGCTTATGGCAATTTATGTATACTACAGGTAAACATTATGGGCTAAGTATAAACGAATATACTCTACGAACGAAAAGACCCCATACTAGCTAGCTACGCTGCTGCTTAATATTTAAGAGATACTTATAACGTACTTGACGACTGGCTATTAACCCTTGCCGCTTACAACTGTGGAACAGGCGCAGTAAAACGAGCCATTGTAAAAGCTGGTACCCAAAATTACTGGCAATTGCAACCTTATTTATCAGAGCAGGCCCAAAAATATATCCCAGCATTTATTGCCGCTACCTACCTACCTAATAGAATACCCACATAAGCACCAAATTATAGTTACACAAAGCCCAATACTTAGCCAAGTAGATACCGTTTATATAAGCCAAAATATTGGGTTTAACACATTATGTAAAAGCCTTAATTTGCCTCTCAACAATTACATTTGCTTAACCCATGCCATAAAAAAAGATTTATAAAAGCTAATAAACTAAGCCCTCAAAGGCTGGTTATATCACAAGTTGCGCCTTGCAATTATACCAATGTGTATAATACACTTTACGGAGATAATAATATGGTTTACACCGATACCGCCGCCCAAACCGATACCATAAGTGGCAATAAAGCCCAACCAATATTGTAAAATTGGGAGATAATTTAATGGCTATAGCTAGTCGTTTTAATGGCTTAACGGTAGCAAAATTAATAGCCTTAAACCAATTAAAAATTAAGCAGTTACATGTAGGTAAAATATTAATAACGGGACAAAACAAAAATTAAGCTATTTTTACCTCTAATTTTATGCGTATTAAAACCTCTGTTTATAACTTCCAGTTTGTACTGGTATGCCTTAGCTCATTTTTATTTTCGGCAAGTTTTAATATGCTACTTCCCGAGTTGCCATCGTATTTAAGTAGCCTTGGCGGTGCCGAGTATAAAGGTTTAATTATAGCTTTATTTACTCTAACGGCAGGTATTTCGCGTCCGTTTAGTGGTAAGCTAACCGATAAAATAGGGCGGATACCAGTAATGGCTGTGGGTTCTATGGTGTGTTTTGTGTGTGGGTTTTTGTACCCTTTGCTTACTTCGGTTTCGGGTTTTTTGTTTTTAAGGTTACTGCATGGTTTTTCAACAGGGTTTAAGCCTACCGCTACATCGGCTTACGTAGCCGATTTGGTTCCGCAACAAAAATGGGGCGAGGCTATGGGTATTCATGGCCTTTGTTTTAGTATTGGTATGGCTATTGGCCCAGCCATAGGTAGTACCATTACTCTTTTTTATAGCATCAATATGTTGTTTTATTGTTCTTCGGTTTTTGCATTGTTATCTATTTTAATACTTTATAATATGAAAGAAACCTTGCTTCAAAAGCAATCGTTTACATGGGCGCATGTAAAAATAAATCGCTCCGAACTTATTAATAAGCAGGTAATTTCGGTGCTTATTTTATCGGTTTTAACCTATATTAGCTATGGCGCATTGGTAACTATAATACCCGACTGGAGTAGCCATTTAGGCCTGCATAACAAAGGCATTTTTTTTATGGTTTTTACCATTTCGTCGTTAATAATACGTTTTTTGGCAGGTAAAGTATCGGATAAGTATGGCCGTACTCCGGTTTTAAAAATAGCGTTGGTTTTATTAAGTATGGCATTTGTGGTTATTGCGCTTGCGCAGTCGGCATTTATGTTGCTTGTGGGTGCAGTAGTATATGGTATGGCTACGGGAATGTTTTCGCCAGCCATATCGGCCTACACCATCGACCTTAGCGATGCCGATAAACGAGGGAAATCAATAGCTACCATGTACATAGGTCTCGAAGTTGGCATTGGCTTGGGGGCTTTGCTGGCAGGTTGGTATTACCAAGATGTAATGCTTAGGGTAAAATATATTTTTTATGCTGCCGCACTGGTAAATGTAATGGCATTGGTATATTTAATGTGGTATTTAAACAGTAAGAAAAGTATATAAAGTGCTTTTTTAATTTTTTTATATGTTAAAACAAGTATAATTTTTTTTGTTACAGTTATATTAATGGATAAAATAGAAATAGGGCAAAAACAAATAATTAGGGGTATAATACACAAAATTAATGCTATTTGTTTCTACCAGTATGTAATTTAAATTTTAAAATTCTGATATTTGCTTTGCTAATTTTAATGCTTCGTAAGCATTTACTATGCCGCCTGTTTTTGATAATTCGCTAAAAAGTATTTTATCAGTACTTGTACCGGGTTTTATTACCATTAAATTAGGCACTTTTACAGCTGATTTTAGAATTATATTTTTTACTTGAGCCGCACTTAATTTGGGGTAATAGGTTAAAATCAAGGCTGCTACACCTGCTGTAATGGGCGATGCAAAGCTGGTACCACTGGCGGTTAAAAATTCTTTATCTAAATTTACTGATGTTACATTTTCGCCAGGGGCAAATACATCTACATCGGTTTTGCTATAATTGCTAAAATTGGCAGCCAAGCGATCGTCTTTTTTTGTCGACGATGCTCCTACATTTATCACATTATCAGCATCTTTAGCCGAGCCATCTAAAAAAATATCGTTTGGGTATTTAGCTAAGCTATCTAAATTTTCGCCATCGTTACCTGCAGCTTGTACTAACAATACATTTTTTTTTGCAGCGTATTTAAAAGCGGCATCTACCCACTTTTTTTGTGGCGATATTTTTTTACCAAAACTCATATTTATAATTTTTGCTCCATTTTTTACGGCGTATATAATGGCATTGGCAATATCTTTATCATACTCATCGCCATCGGGTATAGCCCTAATAAACATAATTTTTACATTATCGGCAATACCTTGTATGCCATAAGTATTGTTTCGGTTGGCCGCAATTAAGCCCGATACCCCTGTACCATGCGATGCATTGCTTGATTTTAAAATACTGTTACCATAAAACGGAGTGTTGTTTTGCTCCCAATTATCGCCCATTATGCGTTTTCTGATTTCTAAATCGGGGTTTATATCTCGCTCAAGTTTATTGGTATATTCGCTTATTTCTTTTAGTATAGCCTTAGAGTTTGCACCAGCATCTCTGCTTAATACGCTTATCCAAAATGCTTTTGCACTTTTGGTGGTATCGTTGCTAAGGGTAGCAGTTTCAATATCGGCAAGGGTAAATCCTTTGGCGGTATCTAATTGTAAATCTCTGTAAAGGTAAAAGCTACTTGCTAATAGTCCGTTTGCAAATGGTTTTAAATTTGTTAACTCTTTTTCAGCTCTCGAAACGGTAGTATCTCTCAAGGACTGTAGTTTTATATAGTTTTTATATTCTTTAGGGTTTAATTTTTGGTTTGTAGTAAGGGTAAATTTTTGTTTTAAAATAGGATACATTCTAACCTCTTCTGATGTTTCGGTTATTATTTGCTCGCCATTTTTAGCACCCAAAAAATTCCAGCCGTGTACATCATCAATGTAGCCATTTTTATCATCATCAACCCCGTTTGCAGGTATTTCTTTAGGATTTATCCATAACACATCTTTTAAATCGGTTTGTGCGGTATCTATACCACTATCAATAACGGCAACAATAATTGGGGTAGCTTTTTTACCTTTTACAAGTTGGTACGCTTTATCGAGGCTAATACCAAAGTAGCTACTGGTTTGCAAATCTAGAGTGTGCCAATTTTTAGGAATTTTTGTTGAATCGCTTTGCGCAAATATATATTGCCCAAATAACAAGGCAATGCTTAGTGTTAGCGTTTTTTTATTGTTCATAAATTTTTTTGATGTTTTAGTGTTTACAAAAATAGTTATATAGCGGGTAACAAAAAGTTTAATTTAATTTAAAATTAAATACCACAACACCTCTTTGTTCGTTGGGTGCAGTTTCGAGCGTGTTAAATTTAGCACCTAAAACAGCTTTTTCGCATTTATCACACAGTTGCGGGTCGGTTAGGGTAGAGCCGCGGCCTGGAGCTTCGGCGCTTATTACGGTACCATTTTTATCAACAGTAATATTAACAGCTATTTTGCCTGTTTTTTGTCCATCGTCTTTAATGATCGGTGAAGTTACAAATCGCCTTCCTTCTAAAGTAAGTGCCACGCCGCCATTGCCACTTCCGGTACCATTATAGTTATTGCTTAAGGGGTCGCCCTCGGGCTTGCCTTGGTTGCCAGCTACTTTACCGTTGCCGTCGCCTTCGCCCGTACCGTTATTTTTTTTGCCTTTATATAAAGCATTTTGGTTGATAATAGGTTTAGCCTCTTTGGCATTGGTTTTTGGTGCGGGTGGGTTGTTGCTTGCATTAGCCTTGGTATTTAAGGCTAGGGCATCTTCTATATCTTGTGTAAGTATATTTTCATCAGTAGCTTGGCTGGTAGGGTTTTGGGTGGGTGTAATTTGCTCGGGTGTAACTTTATCGGGGTTTTTTTGGTTGGCACTAGGGGCTATTGAGGGCTCTTTTATGCTCATAAAATCGGTACCCATACCCTCATCGGTAGTTCCATAATTTACAGTTATACCTCCTATGCCTACTTCTTCGGGTGGCGTTTGGCTTTGCTTTATTACGTAAAATAGGCTCAACACCAATAATCCCACCACAATACTTACTGCATAGGCAATGGCTTTGGGGTAATTATTATCGGGTTGGTTTAGGGTAGGCATTATTTTTTTGTTTCTGTAGCAAGTACTAGCTTTATTTTTAGTTTATTGGCAATATCGGTAAGGTTTACCACCTTTTCTATCGCTATAGATTTATCGGCATATAGGATAATGGTAAGATCGGGACTGGCTTGCTGGTAGGGTAAAATTTTTGCTTCTAGATCCTCAAAAGGTACTTTTTGTTTCTCAACATAGTATTCTAATGCTTTATTTATAGATACCGTAATGGTTTTTTGTGGGATGGCTTGCCCCGAGTTAGACCGAGGTAAAAACAATTTTACCACATTAGGGTTTACCACCGCCGATGCCAGCAAGAAAAACAACAGCAAAAAAAACATAATATCGTTAAGTGCCGATGTATGCACCTCAACATGTGGGCGTTGGCGTTTTCTTAAATTCATCTTTCGGGCTCTTCCAATAAATCAATAAATTCAATGGCATCGGTTTCCATTTTTAAAATTACCCTATCTACCATTATATTAAGCAAATTATAAAGCACATAAGCAATAATACCCGTTACCAAACCCGTAGCCGATGATATCATTTTAACATATAAGCCCCCAGAAATGGTACCAATTTCGATAATACCCTTAACCGATACATCATGAAAAATGGTAATAACGCCAATAATAGTTCCTACAAAACCCAGCATTGGTGCAATACCCGCTATAATGCCCAAAATGCTGATATTTTTTTCGAGTTTTGATACTTCCAGTTTACCTACGTTTTCTATCGCTCCTTCAATATCTTTTATAGGCCTACCTATACGCAAAAGCCCTTTTTGCAACATACGCCCAATGGGGGTATGGCTGTTTTTACATATCGCTATGGCGGATTCGAGCTTGCCAGCTTTAATGTTTTCTTTAATTTGGCTTATTAATTGCGATTGGTTACCACCTGCCTTACGGATGGTAAAATAACGTTCGAAAAATATTATTAAACCCAATAAAGCAAGCAATGCTAAGGGCAGCATTACCCAGCCACCTTTAAACAATAAATCGAAAAGACGCAATTCGGGTTCGGCTTTATTGCTAGCCACTAACGATTGCGACAAGCTATCGCTTAGCTTATTTATGGTATCTATTTGTAGTAAAAACATGGTGTTTATTTTTTGGGGATGATGGATTTAAAGTATGCTTTTTTTGTTTAAAGTATTAACGCGTATGCTAACATTTTGGTGTGTGGGTGTTTTGGGCTGGCTTGTTGCAAATGGCGGAAAATAGTATAGCGTAATGGCAATTATTAAAGTTGTAATTACCACTAATATGGCTGCCAAAAACCAAAACCACGAAAATGTATTTTGGCTAACATATTCGCTCTCTTTGTTATGGGCTGTTTGTAAAGCCTGTTCGGCAAGGCTGTAGCTGAGCGGAAAATTATAGTTTTGATGCTGTGTTAAAGTACTTTTATTAACAGCCTCACTTTCATTTATTTGTATAAATGATTTTGTGAGTGTTAAAGCTAGGCTATCAATTTTAAGCGGGTTTAAACCGTAAAAGCGTTTGTTTACCTCTGCTTCTAGCTGTGCCAAATAGCTAAATGTGTGTAACTCGCTAATGTTTTCAACGCTATGCCGATTAATTTCTGATAGTATTTGTTGTGCTAGGTTTGCAATTTCCTGTTCGGCATGGCTAAAATTATCGTTGTTTTGTGCACCAATATATTGCACTAAATTTGAGTTTTGTACCTCTTTTTTATAAAAACTAAGCTTGTAACATGGTGGATAAAATGTGTTGCTTGGCACATCAAAAAAACCATTTTTATGGGTTAGTGTAATTACACCTACACCCGCAATAGCTACTTGCTGGTGTAGCAGTAAATATTGGGCTATATCGGGTAAAATATGCATGTGGCAAAAATAGTTTTTTTTATGGTAAGATAATTTTTTTAAAACGTTAAGTTTTTTGGGTATTTGAAATTAAAAGCCCATTAAGTTTGAAAGGCTATAAAAAATTAACTCGTGTATTGATGTAAACAAAATGAATACTAACCCTGATGCAGATAAATTTTTAGGCATTATATTGCGTTCGAAATTTTTGTTTACAATTATAAATCGCCCACAAGCAAAAAAAACTTACATTTAATGCCTAAAATATTAAATACTTTTTTGTGATTAATATTTTTTAAAAAATACGCTAATAAAATACTTAAAACTTGGGCAAATATACTTCATGTTACGCGTAGAAAACGATAAACCATGCAAGCTGGTATATGCGCTTGCAAAGCATGATTTTTTGGGCTATTTAATTGAACCTCATATAGTTCAATTAAATCAAAATGGCGAGTTTTCGTTAACCCATCAACGTTTATTTAGCAATACTGCAACAGAGTTTGCGGCTTTTTTAGAAACTAGCGACCTAAAATTAATTAAGCTACTTGAAGATGTAGAGCAAAATGCCGTAATAAATCGGTACTACAAAAAGCAAATACGCCCTGTAGAGTTTTTTAGCAAAATTTGGGACGAAAAAATGTACGACAGCATACGCCCCAAAATAGAACGAAAACTAAAAGAAGTGCTTCCGCTAATAAAAGATAAAAACTTTTATTTGATGAGTAAAGAAGGCTGGCCTGTTGAAAAACGTATTTTTATAGCTACCGAAGTCGCAAGTGTATTGTTTCATTTCCGCCGTAGCGAAACCGAAACCCGCTATTTTCCTACCATAAAGTACCAAGGAAATCGTATCGAATTTATGTTTAAAGAGGCGCAAATAATTATGAACCATCCGGCTCATTTATTACTCGAAAATACGCTTTATTATTTTGATGAAGAGCTTGAAGGTAAAAAACTTCAACCTTTTTTAAACAAACGATATATATCGATACCTAAATCATCCGAAGAAACCTATTTTACAAAATTTATAGCTCCGCTGATAGAAAAACACCATGTATATGCCGAAGGCTTTACCGTAAATACCCAAAAATACGAAGCCCAGCCGATTTTAAAAGTAGTATACAATGCCTTTGATGCCTCCGAATTACAGCTATACTTTAAATACAATCACTATGTATTTGCCGCCGGTACCGATAGGCCAGTAAGTGTACGTATAGAACGTAATGGAAACGATTACGTTTTTTATCGTATAAAACGATCGCTTGATTGGGAAAACAACAAAATAAACGAATTGTTGGCTTTAGGCCTTGTATGTAAAAGTACTTTATTTGTGCATTTAACAGTTAAAAATAACCAACTTGGCAATAGCGATACTTCGTTTTCGGTTTTTGATTGGATACACGAACATTACGAAAATTTGCTGTCCAAGGGGTTTAAATTTGAGCAAGATTTCAGTTCAAAAAAATATGTGCTAGGTGTAAGCAAAATTAACCTCGAATTTAAAGAACGAAATGATTGGTTTGACATCGAAGCCTTAGTACAATTTGGCGCCTACAGTATCCCGTTTATACAAATACGTAACCATATACTTAACCGAAAGCGAGAGTTCGAATTGCCTAATGGCGAAATAGCCGTAATACCCGAAAAATGGTTTTCGCAATACGCTAATTTATTAAGTTTTACCACCGGTAGCGATACATTACAGCTAAAAAAACACCATGTAGGCCTTATACACGATTTTGCCAATAGCCAGCTTGCAACTGTTAGCATGGATAAAAAGCTGCAAAAACTATCTGATTTTACCGAAATTGATAGCATGGCATTGCCCACAAATTTTGTAGGCAACTTACGCCCCTACCAAAAAGCAGGGTATGATTGGTTTCATTTTTTACAAAAATATAACTTTGGCGGCTGCCTAGCCGACGATATGGGGCTAGGCAAAACCATACAAACACTTGCCCTACTACAAAAACAAAAAGAAACACACAACCAAAAACACACACACTTTACATCGCTTATCGTAATGCCTACATCGCTTATTTATAATTGGATAAACGAGGCTAAAAAATTTACACCTACCCTACGCATATATGTATATACGGGTACTTTACGTAATAAAAATGTGTCACAGTTTAGTAATTACGATGTAGTAATTACTACCTACGGCATAACCCGTGTTGATATTGAAATACTACACCAAATGAGTTTTCATTACATCATATTAGACGAAAGCCAAAACATCAAAAACCCTGCTTCAAAATCGTACAAGGCAGTAAAGCAATTAAAATCTACCTACAAACTAATACTATCGGGCACACCCGTAGAAAACACCGTAAACGATTTGTGGACGCAAATGTCGTTTATTAACCCAGGCTTGCTAGGCTCGCAAAGTTTTTTTTACAAAGATTTTGTAGAACCTATTGAAAAGAAAAAAAACGACGATACAGCCATACGCCTTCAAGTTTTAATTAAACCATTCGTAATGCGGCGTACCAAGCAACAAGTAGCTACCGAATTGCCCCCCAAAACCGAAAACCTGTTTTTTAGTAAAATGACCAAAACACAAGCCGAAGTTTACGAAAAAACAAAATCAGAATACCGCAACCAAGTATTAAAAACAATCGAGAACGGCACTTACCAACAGTCGCCCATTTTACTTTTGCAAGGCTTAACCAAACTAAGGCAAATAGCCAACCACCCCCTAATGGTTGATAATGAATACAGTGGCGATTCGGGTAAGTTTGATGACGTAATACACAAGCTACAAAGCGTAATAGAAAGCGGCCACAAGGTGCTGGTGTTTTCGCAGTTTGTAAAGCAATTAACGTTGTACAAAAATTATTTTAACCAAAATAACATTAATTACGCTTACCTAGATGGTGCCACCCTAAACCGTGGCGCAGTGGTGGAAGATTTTAAAAATGATGCCAGTAAAAAAATATTTTTAATATCTATTAAAGCGGGTGGTGTAGGTTTAAACCTTACCGAAGCCGATTATGTATTTATATTAGACCCCTGGTGGAACCCCGCCGTAGAACAACAAGCCATAGACCGTACACACCGCATAGGGCAAACCAAAAATGTATTTATCTATAAATTTATAGCCAAAGATACGGTTGAAGAAAAAATATTGGCCCTACAAAATCGAAAATTAAAAGTTGCACAATCGCTAATTACCACCGAAGAAAGCTTTTTTAAATCGTTAACCGAAACAGATATAAAAGAAATATTGGGGTAAAATCTCAATAATTTGCTTCGGGTAGCGGGCTTCGGGCAAATCTCTGTTCATAACAAAATCTGTATGTATTAGTGCCATCTGTGTGCAAAAATCCCCTCTCGGCCTCCTTCTCCTCTCGGTTCCCCGAAGTCGAGATGCAAGAGAGTGAAATTTCGTATTCAAAGGGCAAATCATAAATCACACCTCAAAAATCACAAATCTAAAGAAACCTACTTTTTAATTCCTCGGTAGGCACCATGCAGCTATCCTTTTTGCCAAACCATTTGTACCGGTTTTTGCCAATAAAATCATATACTAAGTTTCTAAAACGTAAGGGAAAAACTTTTAAATATCTTACTAAAAACCATAAGCCGCCAAGCTGTTTGGCTATTTCTATGGCTGCATCCGATTTGGTGTAAACCTTATTGTTTATTATAAATATTACCGATTGTAATTCATCGCTGTTTAGGTTGTGAGATTGTAAGGCATCTTGGGCATATTTACATTGTAATGCAGCAAAACTAAATTGCTTTTTTTTATCATACCTGATAATAAACTGTACAAAACCATGGCACAAATTACACTCACCATCAAAAAAAATTACTTTATTGCCCATAAAATAACAACGCTTACACCACAAAATAGTTTGATGTTACAAAAATTGATAATTTTTTTTATACATTTCACACAAAAAAATTTATGCCTGTAAAAACATTTGGTAGTGCCGTATATGGTGTAGAAGCCCAAACCATTATGGTAGAAGTTAACATTATTTCGGGTACCAAATATTTTATTGTAGGCCTGCCCGATAATGCTGTAAAAGAAAGCATGTTTAGGATAGAAAGTGCTTTTAGCACCGCTAGATATAAAATGCCGAGGCAAAAAATTGTGGTAAACTTGGCTCCTGCCGATATACGCAAAGAAGGTTCGGCATACGATTTAACCATTGCCATAGGCATATTGGCACAATCAAAGCAAATACCCGATAACGAGATTGAAAAGTATATTATTATGGGCGAGCTTTCGCTTGATGGTGCCTTACAACCCATAAAAGGTGCTTTACCTATTGCTATCCAAGCTAAAAAAGAAGGGTTTAAAGGCATCATTTTGCCAAAGCAAAATGCCCGCGAAGCTGCCATAGTAAGTGAAATTGAAGTATATGGCGTATCACATTTGGATGAAGTAGTAGCTATTTTTAAACACCAAACTTATCCCACCCGTACCATAGTAGATACCCGTTTAGAGTTTGCTTATTCGTTAAATAAATACGATGCCGATTTCTCGGATGTTAAAGGCCAAGAAAACATAAAACGATCGCTCGAGATTGCTGCCGCTGGTGGGCATAATGCCATTTTAATAGGGCCTCCGGGTGCCGGTAAAACCATGCTTGCCAAACGCTTACCTACCATTTTACCACCTTTAAGCCTACACGAAGCATTGGAAACTACCAAAATACATTCGGTGGCGGGTAAATTATCGGCAAGCGATGCCTTATTAACTACCCGCCCATTTAGGTCGCCACACCATACCGTTTCGGATGTAGCCTTGGTAGGCGGAGGAGGAAATCCCCAGCCTGGCGAAATTTCGTTAGCGCATAATGGGGTGTTGTTTTTGGATGAGTTGCCCGAGTTTAAACGAACAGTGCTTGAGGTAATGCGTCAGCCCTTAGAAGACCGCAAAGTTACCATTGCCCGAGCAAAGGCATCGGTAGATTACCCTTCAAGTTTTATGCTTATTGCCGCCATGAACCCCTGCCCCTGTGGCTATTACAACCACCCTGATAAAGAATGTGTGTGCGGCCCAGGCGTAGTACAAAAATATTTAAGCAAAGTAAGTGGCCCACTATTGGATCGTATTGATTTACACGTGGAGGTTACGCCTGTAAATTTTGATGAGTTATCATCGATACGAAAATCAGAAGATAGCGAAACCATACGCAAAAGGGTAATTAAAGCCCGCGAAATGCAACACACCCGCTTTACCGACCATCCGACCATACACGCCAACGCCCAAATGAGCCCACAAATGGTACGCGATATTTGCCCCATAAGCGATGCCGGCCAATTAATGTTAAAAAGTGCCATGGAAAAATTAGGCTTATCGGCCAGGGCTTACGACCGTATTTTAAAAGTAGCCCGAACCATTGCCGATTTAGATGCAAGCAAAGAAATAAAGCTTGAACACCTAGCCGAAGCCATACATTTTAGAAGTTTAGATAGAGAAAACTGGGCAGGTTAAATTAAAAAAAAATTTAAAACCTTATGTAAGGGTGCCAAACAAAAAACAAATAATGCCTAATTATATCTGGCGTATAACAAAACAAAAGGAGCCACAACAATACTAATGATAAAAAACAAGGATTATGATTTTAAAAATTAGCCCTAATGCTTAAACGTAAGCCATGTTTAGGATTTGGAGGGCCATTAAAGTTTTCGAAATCGCTTCGAGTTATAAAATCTATTCGTAATGGCCTAATATTTCCATACCCTATGTTTTCAAAACCAAAGCCGTATTCGAAATAAGGCTTGGTGGGTGCTACATAAATAATCGACGAACGATTAATTTCTTTACTACCGTTTGATATAGTACCATACACTCCCCTAAAGGTTAATAAACTTCTTAAATTTAATTTTTTTATAACAGGAATACGGTTTAGTAAAAAGCTGTTTAAGTGATGCTCAAAATGGCCTTCTACATAAGTATCGGCAACAAAATCATAATAATCTAGTAAAGCAAACGTGTTGGGCAATAAAAAATAAGTTTGGTTTGATGATATAGCCGTTAAAATAGAAAGCGGTAAGGCTTCAAAGGTTTTACCTGACCCTAAAGTGGCATCCAAAATACCAAATTTACCTAGCACTATTGGGTTATTGTACTGTACCTGCAAGCGGTTATAGTTAAAATTACTGCCAAGTATGCCTTTATAGCCTCGTTTAAAATTAAGCATTAAGGTAGGGTGCAGGGTGTAGGCTTCTTTTTCATCTACCCCAAAGCCGGTGCTTATTTTTTGGGGAGTGTAGGTTATATATACATCGGAGGTAGCATCAGTAACTTGTGATTTTATTTGCCCAGAGTGTAGGTCTAAATGGTTTTGAGAAAAACGCCTAGGTGCTGCCGACTCTATGTTATTATGTGTGGCAGTAATGCCTATATGCAAGTTTTTAATAGGTTCAAAATCAAACCGCAACATTTTTTTTTCGATATGCGATATAAAATAATTTCGACCACGGTTAAATAATGCTTTAGAACTTCGGGCGGCTTCGGGTATCAAATGCGAGCCATTAAACTGTGTTAAGCCCATTTGCTCGTTGTCGTTTAAGTAAGCGGCACTTATAGTAATGCGGGGGTTATTAGCTAATAAATATCTTGCTTCAAAACCAAATTTTGTTTTTTTATCATGCAAACCATAAGCGGTATAACTTTCTATTTTTAGTAAGTCGTTTTCGGTTTTAAAGGTTCTAAAACCAAAGCGCAAGCGTATGCCTTCTACATCGTTTCGGGCGGCACTTGCCCAAATATTGCCTAGCTGTATGCCGTCAAAAGCATTAATGTAACCATCGGATAGTGTATATATAATGCCAGTAACATTGTTAATTTTTTTGCTGTTTTTTACTTTGTTTACTACTTCGTTTACGGTAGCGGTTTCTTTATCTTCAAGCTTGAGCCAATATTGTGGGTCTTTATCAAACTGGTGCGCATTAGTTTGTACTACTATTTTATCGTAAAAATCGGTACTTTGGGGTATATTAAATACATAGTTACTAAAGGTTTCTTTTCTAACTACATAAATTCCTTTTTCGTCTTTTGTAAGCAACGAAAAATAACCTTGGTATTCGTTTTTAGCAGGTAAGTACACACTATCGTTTAGCGGCGAGTACGTTTTTTTAAATTCAAAATTACGCACAAAATTAAGATTCATTTTTTTTGGCGTTCGCATATCAATATCCACAATAACAAAAGATTTATCGGCTACTTTAAAACTGCCGTAAAAGGCAAAATCACGGGTTTGTCGAGGATAATAATGAATGGTGTAAAACTTTTTCCCTTCCTCAAGTACGCTATCGCCTAAGGTGTACTCGTAAGTACCAAAGCCCTGGGTAGAAATAGGACTAACAAATGTTTTGCTTAAAATTTCAATATCGTTTTGGTAAATATCAATTTCTTTAAATGTATGGGTAATTTTATCTAAAATTTTCCCTTGTTGCTTTATGCCTACATCTCGTTCGCCATCAGTAGCTGTTTTTTCTTTGTGTAATAATGTGCTGCCGTAAACTTTCTCTGTTTTTTCGATAAGCTCAAAAGGTACAAAGTATTTGTTTTTTTGAGGGTCTTTAACTATTTTTCTTGAAACGGAGTCGTAATCGCTTGTTAGGGCTTTTTTAATAAATAGGCTATCTAAGTTATCAAACCCTAACTCTGTAGTAACATATTTATCGTATTCGTAAAAATTAAACAGTTTAAGCCCATTTTTCTTTTTGTTTTTCCAAATGTTTTCTAAAATTACATAAGCGGGGTTTTGTTTTTTTTTAATTCTTTTTTTTGCGCTACCGCTTACTACCCTTACTTCGTTTAGGGTAGTGGTGGTATTGTGTAAAACAATATTTAATTCGTGGGTGCTTGCTTGTGTTAATGCAATTGTTTTTTTTTGAAAACCTATACAGCTTACCGTTATGGTGTTAAAATTTTTTTCTGACGTTAAATAAAAAACACCAGACGTATCGGTTTTTACACTTTGGTTTTGCCCATTAAACGTTACGTTTGCCAATGGTATTGGCTGATTGCTACTGTCGGTTACGGTTCCTTTTACAAAAGTTTGGCAATAGGCATAACTAGCTTTCATAATTAAGACAATAAGCAAGCTATATTTTTTCATTTTTTTAATCAGATTGTTTTTTTGATAGCTAAGGCTTGTAAAATACTGATTGTTTCTTAAAAATAATAATCAATAAAAAATTAATGCTTTTTTATAGCCAAATTACATTGCGAAGTAGTTAGAATAAGATTTTTCAAAGATTATTCTATTTAAAATAATAGCAATAAAAAAGCTGCTTTTGTATTTCTAAACCAGCTTTTTATGTTTTAAAATAATTTCATAGTTAAGAAAGCCATCAACCCTTTATGTCTCCAACTCCTTTTTTAAAAACAAGCCTGTAAAACTTTCTTTGCATTTTGTTAAACCTTCGGGAGTGCCAGTAAAAATAATTTTACCGCCACCTTTTCCCCCTTCGGGGCCAAGGTCTATCACGTGGTCGGCTACTTTTATCACATCTAAATTATGCTCAATCACCAAAACTGTATTTCCCCTATCCACAATAAGGTTTAACACGCCTAGCAACACGCTAATATCCTCAAAATGTAGGCCAGTGGTAGGTTCGTCTAAAATATAAAAAGTATTGCCTGTATCTTTTTTAGAAAGTTCGGTAGCTAGTTTTACCCTTTGCGCTTCGCCGCCCGATAGCGTAACGGACGATTGCCCCAAGGTAATATATCCCAAGCCTACATCTTTTAGGGTTTTTATTTTTCGGTAAATAGATGGGATATTTTCAAAAAAATCAACCGCATCTTCAATACTCATATCCAATACATCGCTGATAGATTTTCCGCGAAAGCGAACTTCTAATGTTTCGCGGTTGTAACGTTTGCCACCACAGGCTTCGCAAGGTACTTGCACATCGGGCAAAAAATTCATTTCTACAACTTTAAGGCCAGCACCGGTACAGGTTTCGCAACGGCCACCTTTTACGTTAAACGAAAAACGGCCAGGCTTGTAACCACGTATGCGAGATTCGGGCAGTACCATAAACAAGTTGCGTATATCCGAAAAAACACCTGTATAAGTTGATGGATTAGAGCGTGGTGTGCGGCCAATAGGGCTTTGGTTTATCTCAATAACTTTATCAATATGTTCTAACCCTTTAATTTCTTTGTGCGGCATGGGGTGTTTTTTAGCCCTAAAAAAATGCTTGTTTAAAATAGGGTACAGCGTTTCGCCTATTAAAGTAGATTTTCCGCTTCCCGAAACTCCGGTAACGCATATCAATTTCCCTAACGGAAAATCGCAAGACACATTTTTTAAATTATTGCCCGTAACACCTTTAAGCGAAAGCGTTTTTCCGTTTCCGTTTCTCCGCTGGGGCGGGATGATAATGCCCATATCGCCGTTAAGGTACGATGCCGTTAACGTGTTTGATGCCAATATTTGTGCAGGCGTACCCTCGGCAACTACAGTACCGCCGTGTATGCCTGCGGCTGGGCCCATATCTATCACATAGTCGGCCTCTAGTATCATATCTTTATCGTGTTCTACCACCAAAACGGTATTGCCTAAATCACGTAAGTTTTTTAAAGCGTTAATTAAGCGGTCGTTATCTCGCTGGTGCAAACCTATGGATGGTTCGTCCAGAATGTACATCACATTCATTAATTGCGAGCCTATTTGCGTAGCCAAACGTATGCGTTGCGCTTCGCCGCCCGAAAGGGTGCGGGCTGTACGGTCGAGGGTGAGGTACGATAAACCAACATCCAACAAAAAGCCAATGCGTGAGCGTATTTCTTTTAAAATTTCTTTGGCTATGGTGTTTTGGCGTTCGTTAAAGGTGGCTTCCACATTATCAAACCATAATTTTAAGGTGTTGATATCCATCGACGCCAAGTCGAAAATATTTTTATCGCCCACTTTAAAGTTTAACGATTCTTTTTTTAGCCTTGCGCCATCGCACACGGGGCAGGTTTTTAAAACCCTAAAATTATCTAAATCACCAGCCCCCGTATCGCCACGTTTTTCGCTTTGTTCTTCCAGCATTTTTATAATGCCATCAAACTGTATCGAATAATTTTGCACATTCCATTTGTTATATTCCACAGGTACACTCACTAAATCGGGTACACCGTGTAACAAAATATCGATAGCTTCGGGGGCTAGTTTTTCGATAGGATTAGATAAGGAGAAATTATATTTTTTGCCTAACGCTTTGATAACCTGAAATATACATACCTCTCGGTATTCGCCCAGCGGGGCTAAGCCGCCGTTTATAATGCTTAGTTTACGGTCGGGTATTACGGATTCTTCATCCACATCAAACACAAAACCCAAGCCATCGCACTCGGGGCAAGCACCATACGGTGAGTTAAACGAAAACGTGTTGGGCTGCGGTTCATCGTACGATACGCCTGTGGTGGGGCACATCAAAAATTTAGAAAAATGGGATGCTTTGTTCTCCTTATCAGATACTTTAATAATGCCTTTGGCCATTTTTAAGGCCGATTGTATGGAGGTTTGTAAGCGGGCTTTATCCTTTTCGGATACAATTAACCTATCTACCACGGTTTCTATATCGTGTATTTTGTACCTATCGAGCTGCATTTTTGGCGTAACATCTAGTATCTCGCCATCAACCCTTACTTTTAAATATCCTTGTTTGCGTATTTGCTCAAAAAGCTCTCGGTAATGCCCTTTACGGCCTTTTATAATGGGAGCTAAAATGTTTACCGCCACGCCATCAAACTTTTTTAATACCTCGTTTACAATTTGGTCTTCGCTCATTTTTATCATCAGCTCGCCGGTGTTGTACGAGTAAGCGTTGCCTGTACGGGCAAAAAGCAGGCGCATAAAATCGTAAATTTCGGTAATGGTGCCTACCGTTGAGCGTGGATTTTTAGAGGTTGTTTTTTGTTCGATAGCTATTACTGGGCTAAGGCCGGATACCTTATCCACATCTGGCCGCTCCATACCACCCATAAACTGGCGGGAATATGCCGAAAAAGTTTCCATATACCGCCTTTGGCCTTCGGCATAAATGGTATCGAAAGCTAAAGACGATTTGCCAGAACCGCTTAAACCTGTAATAACCACCAGCTTATTTCGTGGAAACGAAATATCAATATTTTTTAGGTTGTGTACCCTAGCTCCGTAAACTTCTACGGCGGTTTGTTCGCCTAAATCTATATTTTTTTCAATCATACAAAATAGTAATCGCTTTTTAACAGGGTTGGGGGTAAATTGTTAGCCACTAAAAATGCTTTTTTGCAAAAATAGCCAAAATGCTGAGATAATGACGCCATGGTTTAAAATGATTTGTGTGAGAAGTACTATGAATACTTTATTAACATTTTGCATGCTATTAACCTCAAGTTTGGTAACTTTGACAGAATATTTTTTAAAAAAAATCTAATATTATACATTAAACATTACTTAGTTTTTTTATTTGAACTTAAACCATAGTAAAACAATAATTTTTTAGTTTATTTACATTAATTTAACATAAACTTTAAATACAATATTTGGTTTTTGATAAAAAAATGGTTTTTATTGCACTTTGAAATCCTTAATAATTTAATATTTTTATTAAGAACCGGTATAAAATTTTATCTTTATCAATTCGTTAATTAAATTAAAAAAACACACTCACAAAAAATTTAAAACAAAAAAAATGGCAAACGCAACAACACCAACAGCTAAAAAAGAAGAATCAAAGGGTTCAGGGATATTTGCCGGAATGGCAATAGTAGTATGTATT
Organism: Sphingobacteriales bacterium; assembly: GCA_004293485.1. Classification (GTDB taxonomy): domain Bacteria; phylum Bacteroidota; class Bacteroidia; order Sphingobacteriales; family Sphingobacteriaceae; genus Pseudopedobacter. The sequence goes on from RDYW01000034.1 coordinate 78,448, forward strand.
GCAGTAGGTTGGATACTATACCTATTTGTAATGGGTAATGGTTCAAACTTTGAAGGTGGCTCAAACCTTAACCACCCCCTACCAGGCAACTATTTTGGTATGGTTTACAAAGGAGGCCCCATTGTACCTATGCTTATGGGCATGTTATTAATGGTTATTGTTTTTTCTATCGAGCGTTTTTTGGTAATTTCCAAAGCGGCAGGTACATCAAACGTAGATGTTTTTGTTAAAAAAGTACAATCATTATTATCTGCTGGAAACGTAGAAGCAGCCATTAGCGAATGTGATAAACAAAAGGGTTCGGTAGCTGCGGTTATAAAATCGGGTTTGGTAAAATACAAAGCGGTAGAAACCGATAGCAGCATGGATACCGAACAAAAATGCCTAGCCATACAAAAAGATATTGAAGAGGCCACCTCGCTTGAAATGCCAATGTTAGAACAAAATTTAACCATTATTGCTACACTTGTATCGGTAGGTACTTTAGGTGGTTTGTTAGGTACGGTAACAGGTATGATTAAAGCCTTTGGCGGTTTGGCAACTTCAGGTGCGCCCGACCAAGCACAATTAGCTAACGGTATTTCAGAGGCCTTAATAAACACAGCAACAGGTATTTCTACCTCATTGGTGGCCGTAATAGTATATAACTTTTTTACCTCTAAAATCGATAGTTTAACCTACTCGATAGACGAGGCAGGTTTTTCAATTGTACAAACTTACGCTGCTACACATGGCAAATAGTTATTGATTTTTTATCGAATCTTAATTTTAAGTTTTCGGTGGTTAATTAACCCTATTAAATCATTAATTAAATTTAAAAGCAATGCCAAAAGTAAAAATTAAAAGAAAAAGTACCTCGACAGATATGACCGCCATGTGCGACGTAGCTTTCTTGTTGCTTACTTTCTTTATATTAACAGCAACGGCTAGGCAACCCGAAGCATTAGCGGTTGATACACCATCATCAACTGTAAAAACCAAGGTACCCGATGCCGATATATCTATGTTAACCATAGGCCAAGGAAAAGTATTTTTTGGCGTTGTTGGCCAAGATGTAAGGATAAAAACCTTACAGAAAATGGGCGAACAATATAAAATTTCGTTTACCCCCGAAGAAACCAAAAGGTTTGCTTTGATAGAATCGTTTGGTGTACCTGTTGCTAATTTAAAGCAATATATAGCACTAGATAATGCCGATAGGATGAAACTAAAGCAACCGGGCATACCTACCGATAGTTTAGATAACCAGCTTAACGCTTGGATTTTGCAAGCCCGATATGCTACCAAAGAACTACATGGTAACGAGCTAAGGTTTACCTTAAAAGGCGATTCGAAAGAAGAATATCCTACAATAAAAAAAATAATTAATATTTTGCAAGAGCAAAAAATTAACAAATTTAGTCTAATTACTTCGTTAGAAGGCGATAATTAAAATATAAGAAAATGGCAGAATTAGATACCTCCGGCGGGGGTGGTAAAGGCAAAAAAACCAGAAGTAAAAAAATGTCGACTAAAGTTGATTTAACTGCTATGGTTGATTTGGCTTTCCTTTTGATTACCTTTTTTATGCTAACTACCACACTTGCCAAACCTCAGGCTATGGATATGTTTATGCCTGATAAACCCAAAGATGATAGTGTGAAACTGGATGTAAAAGCATCACGAACAATGACTGTTTTGCTAGCATCTGATAATAAAATTGTTTGGTATATGGGTGTAGCAGGCGATAATCCACCAACAGTAGATAACTACGGAAAAAGTGGTATAAGAGCTGCTTTTATAGACAACAGTAAAAAAGTAATTGCCCTTACTGGCGACCCTAAAAAAGGATTAATGGTAATTATTAAACCTACCGATAAATCAAATTATAAAAACTTTGTGGATATATTAGACGAAGTTAAAATTGCTGGAGTACCATCGTACGGTATAGTAAACGATGTTGCACCTGCCGAAATTAACTTGTTGAAAGACCAAGGAGTATATAAATAACAAGGAGTATATAAATAATAGGAGCGAATTTGTTTCGTTTTACAATTAATAAAATAAAAGCATTATGTCAAAATTGGATATATTAAACCAAAACTGGATAGACATAGTTTTTAATGGTCGAAATAAAGAATACGGTGCTTACCAATTACGTCAAGACAATAACAAAAACACCAATAAAGCAATAATTGCTGGTGTATTGTTGTTTTCGTTTGCCATAGGTAGCCCCTTAATTATTAGCTTAATTAAAGGCAGTTTAGAAGATAGTAAAAAAAACGATATTATTACTGATGTTGTTTTAACCCCACCTCCAGCCTTAGATAAAACCCCACCACCGCCACCACCAGTAGCGCCACCACCACCAAAGGTAGATCAAATTAAGTTTCCACCACCTGTAGTAAAACCCGATAAAGACGTAGCGGAAGAGGAGCCACCAACTATAGAAGATATTAAAAAGGCAGACCCTGGTGAAAAAACTGTAAAAGGTGATGCCAATGCCGAAATTGTTATTAACGAACCGGTAGGCGATGGCCCTGTTAACCAAACCAAAACCGAAGATACCAACGAAATATATACCAGTGTAGAGGTTTTGCCTACATTTAATGGCGATTATGGTAAGTTTTTGCAAAAAAATTTACGCTTCCCACCTATTGCCCGCGAAAACGGCATACAAGGCAGGGTTATTGTAAACTTTGTAGTAGAAAAAGATGGTTCGCTAACTGACATTAAAGTAATTAGAGGAATAGGAGGCGGATGCGACGAAGAAGCAATACGTGTAATTAAAAGTTCGCCAAAATGGAACCCCGGCGTTCAAAATGGTAGAAATGTACGTGTAAATTATACCATTCCTATTTTCTTTCAACTTCAAGACGAATAAAAATTTTAAAATGTATCAAAAATTTGAAGATAGACAAAAATCGCCCACAAAGCGATTTTTGCTTGTTTTAGGCATCGTTATGTTTAGCCTATATTTTGTGCTAGGGGTGATGATAATTTTTTGGCCCAATTTCCCTTTAATGCAAGGTGTAGAAATGGTATGGAAAATCGCCTTTGGCGTACTGTTAATTGTGTATTCGTTTTTTAGATTTATCCGCTTAATAAAGCAAGGCTAGTATGTTTAGTTACCAAAGTAATAGCTTATTTATTTTTTTACATTTAATATTCCTTTTAGCCTGTAATCAAAGCCAAGTCCCCAAAATCGAAGGTATAATTTCGGGTAAAACCACCATTTTAGCCGACGAATCGTTATTTACTATTGTAGATGACGAAGCCGAAATATTTGCTTTAAACTATAAACAAGCACAAATAAAATTTAATTATCGGCCCGAGCAACAGCTGCTTAAACTTTTTTTATCCGATAGCATCAAAACAGCTATCATGGCTCGAGACTTAACTCCCAAAGAAAAACAACATTTTTTAGCCCAAAAAATTGTAATTCGTACCAACCGTTTTGCTATTGAAGGCATTGCCTTTATAGTAAATAAAGCATCTACCGATAGTGTAATAACTTTACAACAATTAAAAAATGCTTTGCAAGGCAAGTATAAAAATAATAAAGCTTGGGTGTTTGATAATGCACAATCAAGCACAGTGGCATACTTAATGCAGTTTTCGGGCGTTAAAAATTTTGCAAACAACGTATATGCCCTACAATCAAACAAAGAAGTTATAAAATATGTAAGCACACATCCACAAGCTGTAGGTGTGGTAAGTTTAAGTTGGCTGGTAAGGCCCACGCCCGAGATAGAAAACGAACTAAAAAATATAAAATTATTAGCCCTTAGCGGGGATGGCAAAAAATACCATAAGCCTACTCAAAGTAGCTTAAAAACAGGAAAATATCCACTAACACGAAACCTATATATACACAATTGCCAAGGTAGTGCTGGCTTGGGTACTGGTTTTGCATCGTTTTTAGCGGGCGAAATGGGGCAACGCATTGTACTAAAAGCAGGCCTAGCCCCAGATAGCTTACCAACTCGACAGGTAAATTTTAAATAAAAAACAATACATTTGAAGTATGAAAATCAACCATAATATCACCCTAGCAACCTTAGCTTTAGCCATAATAGGTCTTACTGTAAAAGCACAAAGTTTAGACGATGCTAAAAAAGCCGTATATGCCGAACAATTTGTAAAAGCCAAAACCATGTTTAGTGGGTTAACGGCTATGCAACCTACCAACGCCGAAAACTATTTTTACTATGGCGATTTATACCTAAATATTAACAAACCCGATTCGGCCAAAATGGCTTTCCAAAAAGGGATAGCCATCGACCCAAAGTTTAGCCTAAACTATGTAGGATTGGGTGCAGTAAATTTATTTGAAAAAGATGCTTCGTCAGCCCAAGTAAATTTTGCATTGGCTACGGCATCTATGCGCAAAAAAGATTATAAAGAGTATATTTATGTAGGCAAAGCGTTTACTTACGAAGCCTCGAGAGATTTACCTAAAGCGTTTGAATGGTTTACTAAAGCCAAAGAATTGGGCGATAAAGATGTAGAATTACACATTGCCTTAGGAAATGCCTATAAAGCCGATAAAAAAAATAGCGATGCCGTAGGTGCCTACCAAAGAGCAATGAATATACAAAGTAATTTGCCTCGTGTAGAAGTAAATATTGGCGAAATATGGACGCAAGCCTACAATTTCGACTTAGCCGAAAGTACCTTAAAAGGCGTAATAGCCAAAGACCCTAACTTTGGCCCAGCCTACAGGGCACTGGCCGAAAATTATTACCGTTGGGCTTCACTATTTCCAAATAAAAGAACCGATTTATTGCCTAAAGCCCAATTAAACTACTCTAAATATTTAGATTTAACCGACAGGTCGGCCGAATCGAGATACCGCTATTTGATATTTTTACTTAATGCTGGAGATTACTCAACTTTAGAAAAAGAAGCCAGTACATTTATACAACAATATGGTACTAAAAAACCCGAATTTGCATTGGCACAACGCTTTTTGGGTTACGCTTATATTGAAAACGGAAAAGCAGTAGATGGTGTAAAGTACTTAAATAATTTTATGACGAGTGTAGAAGCCAAACGTGTAATAGCCGATGATTATTCGTATTTAGGCAAGGCATACCAAGTACAAAAGCAAGATTCTATGGCCATTATAAACTTTATAAAAGGCTATAATTTAGATACCACTAACACCCAAGCCTTAAATAGTATAGCAAAATCGTACTTTTCGAGTAAAAAATTTGGTAAAGCTGCCGAATATTACCGCAAGTTAGCCAACTTACCAAAGGCTGGCTATGCCGATAAATTTTATTTAGGCTATGCCGATTATTTTTATTACGCTACCGAATTGGCTAATAAAACCCCAAAAGATCAGGCACTTATAACTAAAACCTTATTAGAGGCCGATAGCGTATTTACCTTTGTAGGCGAAAAAGCTAAAAATGGCGATGCATATTTGTACTTAGCCCGAGTAGAGTATTATTTAGAACCTACCGATGCGCTAAAAAAGTCGGCTAAAGCTTATGATAAATTTATCGAATACACTTTGCTTAAAGGACCCGTTGCCGAAAAAGACAAGAAAAATTTAGTTGAGGCCTACGCGTATTTAGGGGCGGAATACATTAAAACAGACAAAGCCAAGGCTAAAGATTACTTTGAAAAAGCCTTAGTTTTAAACCCATCGGATACTAAAATTAAAGAAGCCTTAAGGGCGATAGCTGGGAAGTAGTTTAAGGGTAACAATCTTAAATTATTCGGGCATAGGCTTGTATTTACAATAATAAGTGTTTTTTTATGCCTCCATAAAATACACTAAAACACTAAAATTGGTTTTTTCATAGTATACACGATAAGCTATTTATTTAAAATTAATTAGTGAAATTATGATAGGTTTTTTGTTTATGATGATTATTTAAACAATAGATTAAGCCTACTTTTTTTTCTAGCATGGTAAAGTTAACTATTGTAAAAATGTAAATTTTTTACCCCTAAGATAATTTTTCTCAAAAAAAAACCTCTCAGAATTTAAACTAAGAGGTTTTTTGGTGGGAGATACTGGGTTCGAACCAGTGACCCCCTGCTTGTAAGGCAGGTGCTCTGAACCAGCTGAGCTAATCTCCCAAGTGGTTTTTAATTATCAAAAACATTAAAGTATTTCTGATTTGGGATTGCAAAACTAATTTTTTAATTCCATTTTCCAAATATATTTTAATAATTTTTTAAAATACACTTGTATATTAGTGCCATAAAAAAATAATAATGAAATTAGTAAATATTCCACGTTTAGATCTCAACCATTATATTCATGGTAACGCACAGCAGCGTAAGCAATTTTCGGATGCTATAGGCTCAGCCTTTACCGATACCGGTTTTATTACCGTTACCAACCATGGGCTTGATAAAACTTTAATAACCGCTTTGTATCAACAGGTTGAGCAATTTTTTAGTTTGCCCGATACCGTAAAAAGCCAATACGAAAAAGTAGAATTAGCCGGCCAACGTGGTTACACCACCAAAGGAAAAGAAAAAGCAAAAGATGCCAATACACCCGATTTAAAAGAATTTTGGCAAACAGGCCAATATGTAGAAGATGGTGATGCGATAAAAGCCGACTATCCAGATAATATGATAGTAACCGAATTACCCGCTTTTAATACCGTTACCAAACAAATTTATCAGCAATTAGAGCAAGCTGGAAAAATACTATTGCAAGCTATTTCGGTTTATTTGGGTTTGCCCGAAAATTATTTTAACGATAAAGTGCATAACGGAAATTCTATTTTAAGGGCCATACATTATTTCCCGATTTTAAACCCCGAAACATTGCCTCACGATGCCGTAAGGGCTGGCGCACATGAAGATATTAACCTAATAACTTTATTAATTGGCGCAAGTGCCGATGGCCTTGAAGTACTTACTCGCGATAACCAATGGTTTGCCATTAAAGCACAAGGCGATGATATTGTGGTAAATGTAGGCGATATGTTGCAACGGTTAACCAATAATAAGCTACGCTCTACCACTCACCGTGTGGTAAACCCGCCAATAGCGTTGATGAAAAACTCCAGGTATTCGGTACCGTTTTTTTTACATCCAAAAATGAGTATGCCCTTAAATTGCTTACCCAACTGCGTAGATAGCCAAAACCCGATAGCGTATAATGATATTACAGCAGGCGAATATTTGGATGAACGATTGAGAGAAATAGGGTTAAAATAAGCAAATTAAGCCCCCAAAAAGCTATTAATAACATAAAATATATCTAAAATTAATAGGTAAATGATGGGGTTTGCTTTCAAAATCTTAATAAAATGTAACAGTTATGTAACAACGGTATTTTACCAAAGAGCAAAAAATGAGGTCGTTAAAAAAAATATCATATTTTTTTATCAAATCAACTTACGCATATTTGAATTTAATTTTATTTAAGTTTGATAAAAAAAATCGCCTCACCCCCTTACGTAAACCCACCCAAATTTAATGCCTACCTCCGAAAAAAATATTTTAGTAATTGATGATGAGGCTAAACTGCGTGGTTTACTATGCCGCATTTTAGCCTTAGAGGGTTACCAAGTTTTTGATGCCTCATCGGCCAAAGCCGGGTTAAAAATTTTAGAAACCGAAGATATACAGGTAGTTTTAAGCGACGTAAAACTGCCCGATATAAACGGAATTGAACTTACCGAAATCATAAAAACCAATTACCCACATATAGAAATTATAAACCTTACCGCCTACGGCACCATTGCCGATGGCGTAAAAGCCATACAAAAAGGCGCATTCGATTACATTACCAAAGGCGACGATAACGACAAAATAATACCCCTAGTAAGCAAAGCTATGGAAAAAGCCCTGTTGCAAAAACGGGTTAAAGAGCTAGAAAATAAAATAGCCCAAGGCTTTGGTTTTGATACCATTTTGGGCCGCTCGAGCGGGATTTTAGAAGCCATAAACCTAGCCCAAAAAGTTTGCCCTACCGATACCACCGTTTTATTATTGGGCGAAACCGGTACCGGGAAAGAAATTTTTGCCCAAGCAATACATTACCAAAGCAAGCGAAAACACAAAAATTTTGTAGCCGTAAATTGTAGTGCACTATCGAAAGATATTTTAGAAAGCGAACTTTTTGGCCACAAAGCTGGCGCATTTACAGGTGCGTTAAAAGATAAAAAAGGCCTGTTTGAAGAAGCCGACCAAGGCACCATTTTTTTAGACGAAATTGGCGAAATGGATACCGAACTGCAAGCAAAACTGCTACGGGTTTTAGAGGCTGGCACATTTATAAAAGTAGGTAGCACCCAAACCATAAAAGTAAATGTGCGGGTAATTGCCGCCACCAACCGCAATTTGCAACAGCAAACCAACGATGGTAAATTTAGGTTAGACCTTTTTTATAGGCTATCGGTTTTTGCCATTACCCTGCCATCGCTAAACCAACGCTTAGATGATATGGAAATTTTGGCCAAGCATTTTTTGGCTATTTTTGGTAATAAAGTAAATAAACACAATCTAGTTTTAACTCCCCAATTTATTGCACAACTTAAACAACACCAATGGAAAGGCAATGTACGAGAGCTAAAAAATGTATTAGAACGGGCTGTTATTTTAGCCGATACCCACCAAATAGAACCTCATTTACTGCCTTGGGAATTTAAAAATCCTAACCCATTAGATACAACCAATTGCCACGATTTACAAACCGTAGAAAAACACCACATTGCCAAAATAATGCAGTACACCAAAGGCAACAAAACCGAAGCCGCCAAATTGTTAAACATTGGCTTAACTACGTTGTATAGAAAGTTGGAGGAATATGGGATTTAAAAAATTAGGATAAAAAGGCTTTTTTTTACACTATTTGTTATGGTAACCCCGCCTTGGTGCGTGTCTTCACGCCCCAAATTAAACCCAACAATAAATATTCCCACTGTTTTAACCGTGGGCTGTTCCCCAAATTAAATCCAACCAACAACATTCCCACGCTTAACGTACCGATGCCTTCGCTCTAAGCGAAGGCATCGGAAGCTAAAGTTAACCCCATAAACACCACCCCAAAACAACACCCCACCCTACCATTTTGGGGTACACACAATCCCACCAAAAAATCAAAAAATACTTTATTTACCTAAAATACAATTACTTAAAAACAATATCAAAACAAGGCATTGCAATTGCACACACCCTATAAATTAATTAAAATAAAATTTATATGGCAACAATCATCCTCTTATTAACTGGCGCAATATGCTTCTGGTTATTTTTTTTATGTGTTAATTATTTCGAAAAAATCTAGAAAATGGCTGCACTACTCATCGTTAGCGTAATCGTATTTATATATATGGTGTACGTACTCATCAAACCTGAAAAATTTTAAAAACCACAAAATATGAACTCCCAATTACTTGCGGTTGCGCTTACTTTTCTCACAACCATTTTGCTGGCTATACCTTTTGGTAAATATATAGCCAAAATCTATGGTGGGCAAAAAACCCTTCTCGACCCTATTTTTACCCCCATCGAAAAATTAATATTCCGCTTTTCGGGCATCAACGCCTCAAAACAAATGAACTGGAAACAGCACCTAAAAGCTATGCTAACCATAAATTTTTTGTGGTTTTTTTTAGGCATGTTTTTATTGATGAACCAAGGCTGGCTACCTTTTAACCCCGACGGTAACCCATCAATGAGTCCCGATTTAGCCTTTAACACCGCCATAAGTTTTTTAATAAACTGTAATTTACAGCATTACAGTGGCGAAACTGGGATGTCTTATTTCATCCAAATATTTTTTGTAACCTTTTTGCAATTTGTATCGGCAGCCACTGGTTTAGCCTTGGCGGCGATGATTTTCAAAAGCCTTAGCCCTAAAAAACAAGAAGATAAAGATGCCGAAAACGAAAATAAAATTGGCTATTTGCGTGGCTTAGGCAATTTTTACAATTACTTTTTAAAATCCTGTACCCGTATTTTATTGCCGCTTTCGGTAGTGGTGGCCGCCATACTATTATTTAACGGCACACCTATGAACACCGAAGGTAAAGACCAATTTACTTCCCTCGAGGGCGATACCGTAAACGTTTCGCGTGGGCCAGCGGCTGCAATGATAGCCATAAAACATATTGGTACAAACGGAGGTGGATATTTTGGTGCAAACTCGGCACATCCTTTAGAAAATCCCAATTTTTTAACCAACACCGTCGAAATTATCGCTCAAATGATAATCCCTTTAGCGATGATTTTTGCTTTGGGATATTTTATCAACCGTAAAAAACTTTCGTGGATGATTTTTAGCGTAATGACCATCGGTTTTTTACTGCTCACCATCCCTACCATACTCACCGAAATAGGCGGCAACCCAGCCATCTCCCGTATGGGGATTAACCAATCGGCAGGGGCAATGGAAGGTAAAGAAGTACGTTTTGGCACACCAGCGTCGGCTTATTGGAGCATTGCCACTACTGTAATTTCAACAGGGTCGGTAAATGCAATGCATGATAGCACCATGCCCTTATCGGGGATGATGCAAATGCTTGCCATGATGACCAACGCCTTTTACGGCGGTTGCGGCGTAGGCATTTTAAACTTTTATATCTATATTATTATAGCCGTATTTATTTCGGGCTTAATGGTGGGGCGTACGCCCGAGTTTATGGGTAAAAAAGTAGAAGCCCGAGAAGTTAAAATTGCCATGATTGTTGCCTTATTTCATCCGTTTTTAATATTGGTAGGCACTGCTTTGGCATCATACGGGATTATGAATATCAAAGATATTGCTTGGTTAAACAACCCTGGTTTTCACGGTTTTTCCGAAATGCTATACGAATATACTTCATCGGCAGCCAACAATGGTTCAGGCTTTGAGGGCTTGGGCGACAACACCCCTTGGTGGAATATCTCCACAGGTATTGTATTAATTATGGGCAGGTTTATACCCATTATTGGTCCTTTGGCTATTGCCGGATTGTTAGCTAACAAAAAAGAAATTCCCGAAAGTGCTGGTACCTTAAAAACCGATACTTCTACTTTTGGCTTAATGATTTTTGCGGTTATATTTTTGATAACTGCCTTATCGTTTTTTCCAGCTTTAACCCTTGGCCCCATTGCCGAATATTTTACTCTCTACAAATAATTTAGCTACAAAAATGAGCACTCAAAAAAGCACAAGCCTTTTTCAAGGCGATATGGTAAAAGAAGCCCTTGGGCAATCTATTGCAAAATTAAATCCCAAAACAATGTTCCGTAACCCAGTAATGTTTACGGTCGAAATTGGTACAGCCATTATGTTGGTAGTAGCCATATATTCGTTCGGTAACAAAGGGCAGGGCAGTTTTGGTTACAACTTAGCGGTTTTTTTAATCCTATTTATTACCCTACTATTTGCCAATTTTGCCGAGGCTATTGCCGAAGCTAGGGGAAAAGCACAAGCCAATAGTTTGCGTAAAACCCGTGAAGAAACTCCTGCAAAAATGTTGGATGCTGGTGGTAATATCGTCATTATATCATCGAGCAAATTACAAAAAGGCGATGTTTTTGTGTGCGATGCTGGCGACACCATCCCCACCGATGGCGAAATTATTGAAGGCATTGCAACTATTGATGAGTCGGCGATAACGGGCGAATCGGCACCAGTAATTCGCGAATCGGGTGGCGATAAATCATCAGTAACGGGCGGCACAAAAGTACTATCCGACCAAATAAAAGTACAGGTAACCAACGGCCCAGGCGAAAGCTTTTTAGATAAAATGATAGCCTTGGTTGAAGGTGCATCTCGCCAAAAAACTCCCAACGAAATTGCCCTAACTATTTTACTGGCAGGCTTTACCTTGGTATTTATTATTGTGTGCGTAACGCTAAAACCCTTTGCCGATTTCGCCAATACGCCCATAACTATTGCGGCATTTATTTCGCTATTTGTATGTTTAATTCCTACCACTATTGGCGGCTTATTATCGGCCATTGGCATTGCAGGTATGGATAGGGCTTTGCGGGCAAATGTGATTACAAAATCGGGCAAAGCGGTTGAAACCGCTGGCGATTTAGATGTTTTACTGTTAGATAAAACCGGCACCATAACCATTGGAAACCGTAAAGCAACCAAATTTTACCCTACGGCTGGCGTAACCGCTATTGAATTTATGCAGCTAAGTTTGCTAACCTCAATTCCCGATGAAACCCCCGAAGGAAAATCGATTGTGGAACTGGCAAACGAATTATTGCCTATAGGCACCACAGCTTTAAATACCGATGGCGCAACGTTTATAAAATTTACAGCCGAAACTCGCTCGAGCGGAATGCAACTTGCCAATGGCGATAAAATACTGAAAGGTGCTTTTGATTCGATGAAAAAAATTGCCGAAGCAGCGGGTAATACCATGCCAACCGATACCGCCGAAGCCGTAAATTTAATTGCTACTAACGGTGGTACACCATTGGTAGTTACCGCAAACCATAGTATAAAAGGCGTTATAGAATTGCAAGATATTATTAAACCTGGCATATCCGAACGCTTTGATAGGTTGCGAAAAATGGGGGTAAAAACCGTGATGGTAACGGGCGATAACCCGCTAACCGCCAAATTTATTGCCGAAAAAGCAGGCGTAGATGATTATATTGCCGAAGCAAAACCTGAAGATAAAATGAACTATATTAAAGCCGAACAAGCACTAGGTAAACTAGTTGCGATGATGGGCGATGGCACTAACGATGCGCCAGCATTGGCACAAGCCGATGTAGGCGTGGCTATGAATAGCGGAACTGCCGCTGCAAAAGAAGCCGGCAATATGGTTGATTTAGACAACGACCCTACCAAACTAATTGAGATTGTAGAAATTGGCAAACAACTATTAATGACCCGTGGTACATTAACCACATTTTCCATTGCCAACGATGTAGCCAAATATTTTGCCATTGTACCCGCCCTATTTATGGCTGCCATACCTGCCCTAAACGGCTTAAATGTAATGCACCTTAGCAGCCCCGAAAGTGCCATTTTATCGGCTATTATTTTTAACGCCATTATTATTCCCATATTAATTCCGCTTGCGCTGAAAGGCGTGGCGTACAAACCTATCGGTGCAAGTGCATTGCTGCGTCGTAACCTAATTATTTATGGTTTGGGCGGACTAATTGCACCATTTATAGGCATCAAATTAATTGATATGGCCATTACCTTATTTTTATAATATTATGAAAACTAACTTATTACCAGCAGTAAAACTTACTGTACTTGCATTAATTATACTATGTGTTATTTACCCAGCCACAATATGGGGCATAGCACAATTTGTACCCAACAAAGGCAAAGGCGAAACCGTTTTAAAAAACGGCAAAGTGGTAGGCTATAAACGGATCGGGCAAAAATTTACCCAAGACAAATATTTTAACAGTCGCCCATCGGCGGTGGCTTATAATGCAGCAGGCTCGGCGGGGAGTAATAAAGGCCCATCAAACCCCGATTATTTGATAGAAGTGCAAGCCCGAATTGATACTTTTTTGGTGCATAACCCAACAGTTAACAAAGCTGATATTCCAGCCGAATTGGTAACCGCATCAGGCTCGGGCTTAGACCCAAATTTATCGCCCGATGGTGCAAAAATACAAATTGCCCGCATTGCAAAAATTAGAAATTTAAGTGTGGATGATTTAAACAAATTGGTGGACGACCATACTGAAAAACCTTTTTTAGGTCCACAGGTGGTTAATGTATTGGAGATTAATTTAGCGGTAGAAAAGCTTCGGGCTTTCGGGCCTCGGGCTTCGAGCTTTCGAGCAACGGGCTTTCGGGCTTCGAGCCTTAAACAGTAGGACAAAAGCCATCTGCCAAAAGCCCTAAAACATTAAACAAGAAGCCCTAACAAACCAAACAAGAAGCCCTCTGCAAAAAGCCCATTGCCCGAAGCCCGAGGCTCGAAGCCCTATAAAGATGAAAAGTAACCCGCAAGCCCAAAGATTTATGGATTTAATCCAAAAATCGAAACGAGGAAAGTTTAAAATTTACATTGGTATGAGTGCCGGTGTGGGTAAAACTTACCGTATGTTGCAGGAAGCTGCGGCTTTAATTAGTAACGGTATTGATGTAAAAATTGGCTACATAGAAACCCATAACAGGGTAGAAACACACGCTTTGCTCGGTAATTTACCACAAATACCTAGGCGAAAAATATTTTACAAAGGCAAAGAATTGGAGGAAATGGATGTGCAAGCAATACTAAACATCCACCCCGAAGTAGTAATTGTGGATGAGTTGGCGCATACCAATATGGAGGGCAGTAAAAACGAAAAACGCTGGCAAGATGTGGTTGATTTGCTGGATTCGGGCATCAACGTAATTTCGGCATTAAATATACAGCATATTGAAAGTTTGAACGAGGAAGCCGAACGGATTTCGGGCATTAAAATAAACGAACGTGTGCCCGATAGTGTGCTGCAAATGGCGGATGAAGTGGTAAACATTGACCTCACCGCCGATGAATTGATACAGCGATTAAAAGCGGGAAAAATTTACGATAAAAGCAAAGTTGAACTGGCTTTAGGTAATTTTTTTAAAGAAGATAAAATTTTGCAACTGCGTGAGTTGGCCTTAAAAGAAGTGGCGCATCAGCTCGAGCGAAAAATAGATTTGCAGGTACCCAAAGATATTAAACTACGGGCCGAAAAGTTTTTGGCCTGCATATCCAGCAACGATGCGGCAGCAAAAGTAGTGATACGAAAAACAGCTAGGTTGGCATCGTACTACCGCAGTAAATGGATTGTTGTGTATGTACAAACCTCAAAAGAAAACAGTGATAATATAAAGCTAAACAAGCAACGGTTTTTGATGAATAATTTTAAATTGGTTACCAAATTGGGTGGCGAATTGGTTAAAATTAAGGAAGAAGATGTAGGTACTGCTATTTATAATTTAGCCGTAGAAAGAGAGGTGAGTACAATATGTATGGGCAAACCACGCTACAATATTTGGAAATTTATTTTTAGAACTTCGGTGTTTGGTAAGCTGTTAAAACTAACTACCAATACCGATATTGATTTGGTTATTTTATCTTAAACACAATGAATATAAAAACAAAATTACGTTTAGGCTTTGGCCTTTTATTTGTAATTATTATTATCCTTACGGGGATGTCGGCGTATTATTTAACCCGATTATCAAAAGATGCGGAAGTGATTTTGAAAGACAATTACGAGTCGGTACAGTTTAGTAGAAAAATGCTAGTGGACTTGGGTAACGACCAAAAGGCGTTAAATACCAGACAGTTAAAAGCATTTGAAAACGAGTTGTTGCTGCAAGAAAACAACATTACCGAGCCTGGCGAAGCTAAATTAACAGGCAGTTTGCGCTATAATTTCGAGCAATTGCAAGGGCAAATTCAGTTAGAAAAAAAGGTATTTTTTAAACAAAAAATCAGAGAAAATATTGATAAAATAATGGATATAAATATGCAAGCCATTGTTAAAAAAAATGCCACTGCCCAGCAAACCGCAAAAAATGCTACGCTTTATTTAGCCTTTTGGGGATGCTTTTGTTTGCTGGTTGCGTTTAGTTTTATAGTTAATTTCCCAAGCTATATTGCCAACCCTATAAAACAATTAAGCAACGGCATTAAAGATATTGCCGCCAAAAAATATGGCCAACGCTTACAGTTTAAAGCCAATGACGAGTTTGGCGATTTGGCAAGTAATTTCAATATAATGGCGCAAAAATTAAACGAGTACGAAAACTCTAATTTGGCCAAAATAATGTTCGAGAAAATAAGGATTGAGAAAATTATTGCCACCATGAACGATGGTGTAATTGGCTTAGACGAAAATAAAAATATACTTTTTGTAAACCCTGTTGCGCTAAATTTATTTGGTTTAAAAGAAGACGAATTACTCAATAAATATGCGCCCGATGTTGCCTTAAAAAATGATTTGTTGCGCAGTTTGCTCGCCCACCAAAATCAAAAAGAAATAAAAATATTTGCCGATAACAAAGAAAGTTTTTTTAATAAAGAAGTATTAGATATTGTAGTTCCCGATAATTATGGCATGGAGGAAAGAGCATTTATTACCACCAATAAAAGTGTAGGAACGGTTATCGTGTTAAAAAATATTACAAGTTTCCACGAGCTGGACGAGGCAAAAACAAACTTTATTGCCACCATTTCTCACGAGTTAAAAACCCCTATTTCGGCCATAAAAATGAGCCTTAAATTATTAAACAACCCTAGCATTGGCAACCTAAATACCGAGCAAAAAGATTTGTTAACCAATATTGCCGACGACAGCAACCGCCTGTTAAAAATTACGGGCGAGCTGCTTGATTTAGCACAGGTAGAAACGGGAAATATTCAGCTTAATTTTTTACAAACCAACCCACAGGCTATTGTGAACTATGCTATTGATGCTGTAAAAGTTTCGGCAGTCCAAAAAGAAGTAAATTTAATTTTAAAAATTTCGGATAAATTACCCCAAGTAAACGCCGATTTAGAAAAAACTGCGTGGGTGCTGGTAAATTTTTTATCTAACGCCATACGGTACAGTTACCAAAAATCGGTCATAGATATTGAGATAGTTTTACGCAATAATCAAATATATTTTAGTGTGCAGGACTACGGCAAAGGCATCGAACCACAATACCTATCAAAGCTTTTCGATAGGTTTTTTCAAGTACCTACCGACGGGCAAAACAAATCGGGAACAGGCTTAGGATTAGCCATTTCTAAAGATTTTATTGAAGCCCAGCAAGGCGAAATTTTTGTAGAAAGCGAAATTGGCACAGGTAGTAAATTTGGGTTTTGGTTGCCAGTGGTGGGTATAACTAACCTTTAATTTCCAGTTTTATAGCATTATACAATTCGGTAGCCCGCTGTGTGCCTATTACATAAATTAAGCCATCACGGTCGGTAAGTTTTACGGCATCTTTACCACCAGCGTAAAAACGTATGGTGCCGTTTCGGTGCAGGTTATACACGGGGTTGTTTAAAATATAGTTGCTATAAGGTGCTTTTTCTACCAGTATAATGCTGTTTAAATCTATTTTAACTAGTCTAGTTGTCCATAATCCGTTTAGTAAAATGGCTTTATTATTTACAGTAGTTTTAAAATGAATCATAAACAACATAAAAATACTAATTACCAATATTGCGTTACCTACTACCAATAATAAGTTGGCATTGGTATCTCTATCATCGGTAAAGTAATAAGCCATAAAACAAAAGGTAGCCAGTACCAACCGTATGCTTATAAAGTTAAAATCTCGGCCTAGGTATTGTTTTTCAAAAAACGGGTACTGCTTTAACATGATGGTTTTATAAATACTATCCGAAGATAATTAATTTAAAATAATTTTTTAGTTTTGCTGTGTTCAACTGATAAGTGCAACACTTACCTTAAGCTGTAAAAATACTTCATTAGGAGTTAGATAACCAAATTTTCTTACGGGTCTGTTATTTAA
>RDYW01000016.1 GCA_004293485.1 Sphingobacteriales bacterium
AAATAACAGACCTGTAAGAAAATTTGGTTATCTAACTCCTAATGAAGTATTTTTACAGCTTAAGGTAAGTGTTGCACTTATCAGTTGAACACAGCAAAGGTTAAACAATAAAATATAAATACACCAAATATTTAATCATAAACAGGCAAAAATTGCTTCTCTTTAGTAACAATTAAAATACTTTAAAAATAAATTGGCATTTGAGTATGCTTATTTAATAAAGAAAATCAAGCAATAATCACTTTATTTATTAAAATGTTTTATGAACATCCGAATTTTTTGATTTTAATTTACTCCTTTAAAGTTTTTTTAAGTACTGTAAAACTTAGTTCGTAAAGCAAACTCATAATTTATTTATCACAGTAAATTATAAACAAAATTAATTAGCAAATTGTAAACTTTCTTATTTGTGTTATCAATACCTTGTTTAATTTTAAATAAACTATTAAAAAAATAAATCCCAAAAAAAAAGCCCATCTTTTTACAGATGGGCTTTTTTTTAATAAAAAAATTACTTCTTTTCTTCGTCTTTCACTTCCTCAAACTCTACATCAGTAACGCTATCGGCGTTATTTTCGGGTGTGGCTTGGTTAGCATTGGCTCCAGCACCTTGGGCATCGGCACCCGTTGCTTTGTACATTTCTTCGGATGCTACCGCCCATGCAGCGTTTAAAGTTTCAGATGCGGCATCAATATCGGCAAAGCTACGGCTTGCGTAGGCATCTTTTAATTTGCTTAAAGCATCTTCGATAGGAGCTTTTTTGTCGGCTGGTAATTTATCTCCGTATTCTTTTAACTGTTTCTCAGTCGAAAATATTAAAGCATCAGCACTATTAATTTTATCGGCCTCTTCTTTAGCAGTTTTGTCGGCTTCGGCGTTTTGCTCTGCCTCTTCTTTCATTTTTTTGATATCAGCATCAGATAAACCCGATGAAGCTTCAATTCTTATTTTTTGTTCTTTACCCGTTGCTTTATCTTTAGCACCTACGTGTAAAATACCGTTGGCATCAATATCAAAAGTAACCTCAATTTGCGGTACACCACGTGGTGCAGGTGGTATGCCGTCAAGATGAAAACGGCCAATAGTGCGGTTATCTTTTGCCATTGGGCGTTCGCCTTGTAAAATGTGTATTTCTACAGATGGCTGGCTATCCGATGCTGTTGAAAAAGTTTCTGATTTTTTGGTTGGGATGGTGGTATTGCTTTCAATCAATTTAGTCATCACACCGCCCATAGTTTCGATACCTAAGCTTAGTGGAGTAACATCTAATAACAAAACATCTTTAACCTCTCCTGTTAATACACCACCTTGTATGGCTGCACCTATGGCAACAACCTCATCAGGGTTTACACCTTTTGAAGGTGCTTTACCAAAGAATTTTTCAACCGCTTCTTGTATTGCAGGTATGCGGGTACTTCCACCAACAAGTATTATCTCATCGATATCGCTAGTTGATAAACCTGCATTTTTTAATGCCGATTTACAAGGTGCAATGGTACGGTTAATTAAATCAGCAGCTAAAGCCTCAAACTTTGCTTTTGATAAGTTACGTACCAAGTGCTTTGGCCCACTTGCATCGGCAGTTATGTAAGGTAAGTTCACTTCTGTTGAAGTAGAGTTTGAAAGCTCGATTTTGGCTTTTTCTGCAGCTTCTTTTAAACGTTGCAAAGCCATAGGGTCTTTTACCAAATCCATACCAAACTCGGTTTTAAACTCAGTAGCCAACCAATCAATAATTACTTGGTCAAAATCATCTCCACCTAAATGGGTATCGCCATCTGTAGCTTTTACTTCAAAAACACCATCGCCTAGCTCTAAAACCGATACATCATGCGTTCCACCACCACAATCAAAAACAACAATTTTCATGTCTTTCGATGTTTTATCTAAGCCGTAAGCCAAGGCAGCAGCAGTAGGTTCGTTTATAATTCTACGTACTTTTAAACCAGCAATTTCGCCAGCTTCTTTAGTAGCTTGGCGTTGTGCATCGTTAAAATAAGCAGGTACCGTAATTACTGCTTCGTACACCTCCTGTCCTAAAAAATCTTCGGCTGTTTTCTTCATTTTCTGAAGTATCATAGCCGATAGCTCTTGTGGAGTGTATTTTCTATCGTCTATCTCAACACGTGGAGTGTTGTTATCGCCTTTTACCACTTTGTAAGGTACACGGCTAATTTCTTTGGCAACCTCATTAAAGTTATTTCCCATGAAACGTTTAATAGAATAAATCGTTTTTGTGGGGTTTGTAATAGCCTGACGTTTGGCAGGGTCGCCCACTTTACGTTCGCCACCTTCTACAAAAGCAACAATAGAGGGTGTAGTGCGTTTACCTTCACTGTTAGCAATAACCACAGGCTCGTTGCCTTCCATAACCGAAACACAAGAGTTGGTTGTGCCTAAATCAATACCAATAATTTTTGACATAATGTATATTTAAAATGAATATTATTTTCTTTAACTTTTGCAGTACAAGGCTTGTGCCAACAAGTATTTTTTAGCAAATAGTGTATGTTGACAGTTATTTTATAACATATAACTGTATTTTATTGATTTATAAATGACAGGATGGCAGAAATATTGGCGCTTTGACAAAGAGTAAATTTTAGTAAAGTTTTATAAATTTATACAAATATTCAAAAAAAAAGATAATTTAAATTCATGTGCAAGCGTTATTAAATTTTTAATAGCATTTATTGTGTAATAATGTATAAATTTGTAAAAAATTAAAACAATACAATAATGGCATTACAAATTGGAAGCAAAGCACCCGATTTTACCTTATTTAACTCGGAGTTAAAAGAAGTAAGTTTAAGCGACTACATAGGTAAAAAAGTAATTATACATTTTTTTCCGATGGCTTTTACAGGCGTATGCACAACGCAATTGTGTACCTTGCGTGATAATTTTGGCCTATACGAAAATTTAAACGCAGTAGTATTAGGCATTTCGGTTGATTCGCCTTTTACATTAGCAAAATTTAAAGCCGAAAATAATTACCAGTTTCCACTTCTTTCGGATTTTAATAAAACAGTTTCGCAAGCTTATGGTGCTTTTTATAACGAATTTGTGTTTAATTTAAAAGGAGTAGCAAAGCGAGCCGCCTTTGTATTAGATGCTCAACAGCATATAATTTACTCAGAAGTATTAGACTCTGCTGGCGATTTACCCAATTTTTTAGCTATAGATGCTTTAATAAAATAAGCTTTTTTTTCTATTTAAAGCATATTTATAATATTTTATTAATAAAAATTTGTGTTTATGCTGTAAAACTGATACTTTTGCACTCTCAATAATAAATAAATTTATTGGACCTGTGGCTCAACTGGATAGAGCACTTGACTACGGATCAGGAGGTTAGGGGTTCGAATCCCTTCAGGTTCACTACATAATCGAAGCCTTTTTGTATAAAAACAGAAAGGCTTTTTAAATTTAACTACACAATATGCTAAATTTAGTACTTTTTGGCCCACCAGGTGCTGGTAAAGGCACACAATCTCAAAACCTAATTGCTGCTTATGGTTTAATACATTTATCTACTGGCGATATTTTAAGAAACGAAATAAGCCAAGGCACCTTATTAGGCACAGAAGCTAAAAAACTAATGGACGAAGGACTATTGGTGCCCGATGCCGTAGTTATAGGCATGATAAGCAATAAACTAGATGCAAATAAAGAAGCCAAAGGTTTTATTTTTGATGGTTTCCCTCGCACTGTTGCCCAAGCCGAGGCATTAGATAATTTATTAAAATCAAAAAAAGCTAGTATTGCTGCAATGATTGCCTTAGATGTAGATAGTGTTGAATTAGAAAAAAGGTTACTTTTAAGAGGCAAAAATTCAGGCAGGGTTGATGACCAAAATCCAGAAATTATAAAAAAACGAATTGTAGAATACACAAACAAAACAGCCGTTTTGGCCAGTTTTTATGCCAGCCAAAATAAATTTTATAGCGTAAATGGCATTGGTAGTATTGATTCTATTTTTGATGATTTAAATAAAATAGTTATTAGTTTGATTAAATAATTATTGCGTTTATTTTTTTCATACAAAAAAATGTGCTGTACACCTTAAAGGTTAAAAATTTAAACGGCCATTCTTTTTTTTACCTCCCTCTCCTATTGCCACCTTTAGGATGTAGGTTATAAAAAATACTTGCCTTATGGCAAAAAGCATGTACAATCCACCATATATATTTCACAGCTATTAGTAAACACTAATCAATATTTCTTAAGTACTAACAACTAACTACGCTATCCTCCCATGTCTCAATCAGCCAACTTTGTTGATTATGTAAAAATTTGCTGTCGCTCGGGCAACGGTGGTGCAGGTTCGGCCTATTTACACCGCGATAAAAAAACCAGTATGGGCGGCCCGGCTGGGGGCGATGGTGCCCGTGGTGGCCACATTATTGTAAAAGGCAATGCACAATTATGGACTTTATTACACCTTAAATTTCGTAAACATATTACAGCAGGTAATGGCGGTGCAGGTGGTGCTACAATGAAATCGGGTAAAATGGGTGAAGATCAAATTTTAGAGGTTCCGTTAGGTACTATTTTAAAAAATGCCGAAACAGGCGAAACCATTTTCGAAATTACCCAACACGATGAAGAAAAAATTGCAGTTAGTGGTGGCAGAGGTGGCTTAGGAAATTGGCATTTTAAATCGGCAACACACCAAACTCCCAGATACGCACAGCCAGGTGAGCCAGGAAAAGAAGAATGGAAAGTTTTAGAGCTTAAAGTACTAGCCGATGTTGGTTTAGTGGGTTTCCCTAATGCAGGTAAATCAACGCTTTTATCTGTAATTACAGCCGCCAAGCCCGAAATAGGCGACTACCCTTTTACCACAATTGTACCAAATTTGGGTATAGTTGCCTATCGAGGTAATAAATCGTTTGTGATGGCAGACATACCTGGTATAATCGAAGGCGCATCAAAAGGTAAGGGTTTAGGTTTTAGATTTTTAAGGCATATTGAACGTAATGCAGTATTGCTGTTTATGGTACCTGCAGATACCAGCCGCAACATAGATGAAGAGTACCGTATTTTGCTAAACGAGCTTGAGGTGTACAACCCAGAGCTAACACAAAAACCAAAAATATTGGCCATTACTAAGGCTGACTTACTTGATGCCGAACTCCAAAAAGAAATTCAAAAAGAGTTACCTAAAGACTTGCCGACTATCTTTATTTCGTCGGTAATGCAAAAAGGAATGAAAGAGCTTAAAGATATGTTATGGAGAAAAATGATGTAACAAAAAGCTAAATTTAATTGGGATGATTTTTTTTAACCTCTATTAAAATTTTTAAAGTGTGAATTTAATTTTTTCGTTATCATAATATTTGCTGTGTTCAACTGATAAGTGCAACACTTACCTTAAGCTGTAAAAATACTTCATTAGGAGTTAGATAACCAAATTTTCTTACAGGTCTGTTAT
>RDYW01000035.1 GCA_004293485.1 Sphingobacteriales bacterium
TGTCAGCATAAATCCTATGGGAACTTCGTTTCGCTACGCTCAACTTTGTTCCCATAGGATTTATGCCTGTTGCACTTATCAATTGAACTTACATTTTTTTAAAGACGAGATAAATATTAAATAAACTACACCGAAAAACTTTCGCCACAACCGCAGGTACGTGTGGCATTAGGGTTAATAAAGTTAAATCCTTTACCGTTTAGCCCGTCTGAAAAATCTAGTTCGGTGCCAGCTAGGTATAAAAACGATTTCATATCTAAAATAATTTTTACTCCATTATTTTCAAAGGCTTGGTCGCCTTTGCGAAGTTCGTTATCAAAATCCATATTGTACGATAAGCCTGAGCAGCCACCGCCTTGTACAGAAACTCTTAAAAAATAGCTTTCGTCTAAGCCTCCATCGCTCATTAATTCGGCTACTTTTGTTTTAGCTTTTTCGGTAATAGTTACCATAATTTTCTGTATTTTAAATTTTCAAGAATGTAAAAATTACGCTTGGTTTTAAGGCCAAGCGTAGTATATTTTAATGGTGCGATTTTTCAAGCTCAAAAAGTGGTAAACCATTTTTTGCTCTGTAATCGTTAATAGCCGATTTTATGGCATCCTCGGCCAAAACCGAGCAGTGAATTTTTACTGGTGGCAAAGCCAATTCTTCTACAATATCCATGTTATCAATTTCTAAAGCATTATCTATAGATTTTCCTTTTAACCACTCGGTAGCTAATGATGAAGAAGCAATGGCCGACCCGCAACCAAAGGTTTTAAACTTTGCGTCGGTAATTACATGGTTTTCATCAACCTCTATTTGTAAGCGCATTACATCGCCACACTCGGGTGCACCTACCAAACCTGTACCTACGCTCTTTTTTGATTTATCTAATGTACCCACATTTCGTGGATTGCTGTAATGATCAATTACTTTATCTGAATATGCCATTTTTTTAATTTTTTATGGTTAATATATACTATTTAATAAGTTAATGTGCAGCCCAAGCTATCGAATCTAAGTCAATTCCTTCTTTAAACATTTCCCAAAGGGGTGATAATTCGCGTAAATGTAATACTGCTTTTTTGGTATTTTCAATCGCAAAATCAACTTCTTCTTCGGTAGTAAACCTACCTAAGCCAAACCGGATAGATGAATGTGCCAAATCATCAGATAGGCCCAAGCTTTTTAAAACGTACGATGGTTCTAACGATGCCGATGTACATGCCGAACCCGAGGAAACTGCCATATCTTTCATAGCCATCATTAAGCCTTCGCCTTCAACATATTTAAACGAAATATTGGCGGTATGCGGCAAGCGGTGGTTTATGTTTCCGTTAACATATGATTCTTCAAGCTCGTTTAAGCTGTTTTCTAATTTATCTCTCAAAACAGATAGGCGTTTAGCTTCGGTTTCCATTTCATCAATACATAATTCGCATGCTTTACCCAATCCAACTATGCCGGGTACATTTAAAGTACCCGAACGCATACCACGTTCGTGGCCACCGCCATCCATTTGTGAAGTTACTTTTACTCTTGGGTTTTTGCGCCTAACGTATAATGCTCCCACGCCTTTAGGCCCATACATTTTATGGCCCGATAAGGCAAGCAAATCTATACCATCTTCAATTACATTTACTGGTATTTTGCCTACCGCTTGTACGGCATCGGTAAAAAACAATGCTCCAAATTTATGGGCTATGGCCGATATTTGTTTAACAGGTTGTATTACACCAATTTCGTTATTGGCATACATAATGGCTACCAAAATGGTTTCGGGCGTCATAGCGGCTTCTAGTTTTTTTAAATCAACAAGGCCATCGCTTTCAACGTCTAAATAAGTAACATTTGCACCTAGTTTTTCTATATGTTTACATGCATCTAATACTGCTTTATGTTCGGTGGTAAGGGTAATAATATGGTTACCTTTGTCTTTATACATTTCGTAAACGCCTTTTATAGCCAAATTATCCGATTCGGTAGCTCCCGAAGTAAAAATAATTTCTTTTTCGTTGGCACCAATTAGTTTGGCTACTTGCTCGCGGGCGTAATCTACTCCTTCTTCGGCTACCCAACCATAAGGATGGTTTCGGCTGGCAGCATTACCAAATTTTTCGGTAAAGTAAGGTAACATAGCTTCTAGTACGCGAGGATCCATTTGCGTAGTAGCGTTATTATCTAGGTATATAGGCGTTTTTATCATGTTAATTTACAATTATAAAATTTAAAACAAATGTACATAATCTTACAACAATTGATACTTAAATCAGTTTTTTATGCGTCATTAAATTGCAATGAATATTTTTTATTGTTGAGGTAGGATAAAGGCTAGATGGCTACGATGATGATTTAATAGTAAATAAAATAAAGTATTATACTTTATGGTATACGTATTTTTATATAGTAAAAGTCCTTATCAATAGTAGATAAGGACTTTTAAAAAAATGCAAATCTATAAGCCGGGTTCTGTTAATCCGCATAAAGCGAAAATCACTATCATTTATCTGGCTATACTGTTACCAGCATAATCTATCGACCTACCCGTTACAAAAGCGTTGTACTACACATTGGTTCGAGCCAAACCAGATTTGTAACATATTTGGTCTTTCAACTCCTGAGGTTTACCACAATGTATGTCGCCATACAAAGTCGTGAGCTCTTACCTCACGTTTTCACCCTTACCCTGTAAAGGGCGGTTTGTTTTCTGTAGCACTTGCTGTACCCTGTGTTTCAAGGGGCCTTCCTGTTAGGAAGCAGGATGCTCTGTGTTGCCCGGACTTTCCTCTGTATTTTGTTACAGCGATAGTGCAATTTGCTTTACAAAGTTAATTTATTTTACCTGCAATTTTTTAAGTTATTTTCAACTTCTGCTATATCGTACAAACCTTGTTGGTTGCCAAACGAGTTGGTTACAAAGGTTAATAATTTAGCCAAATCAATTGGGGCTAAATTTTGGTTTGAGGGCATTTTAAAATGATAAATTTTGTTGTGTATGGTAATGCTATCGGCCAAGCCGTATTGTACAATACAAGCTAGTTGGGTTCGGTTTTTTCTTAAAAATACTGTATCGGTTAATGGTGGTATTAATTGCGCTAAACCTTCTCCTTTGCTACTGTGACAGTTTTGGCAATTGTTTGTATAAAGTTGAGCTCCATCGGTAAAGTAGCGGGTGTATTTTACCGATTGTTCGTTTACACAAGCGTTAAACAATAGTGCTATTAGGGTAGCTAAAAAACAAAACCTAACGAGATTTTTTCTCATTTTTTTATTTGGTTTGATATTCGTTTAATAATGCTTGCATATCTTCAATCATTTGGCTTACTTGTTCTTCATTGGTGCCGTCATAAGCTCCTCTTATACGTTTGTTTTTATCAACCAATATAAAATAACCGCTATGTACGATGCCTCCGGGTGCAGCTCGATCTTCAAAAGTAGATGACATATAGCTATTTTTGGCCAAATTATACACCGTATTTTTATCTCCGTAAAGGAAATACCATTGTTTGGGGTTTACTCCTAATTTATCTGAAAATTTTTTTAATACAGCAATGCTATCGTGTTTAGGGTCGATGGTGTGGGATAAAAATTTTACTTCATTATTATTTTTAAATTTTTGGTAAGCCCGTAACATTTGGCTTTTCATTATAGGGCAAATAGAAGGGCATGAAGTAAAAAAGAAATCGGCAACGTAAATTTTATTTTTTAAACTATCGCTATTTATAAGGATGCTATCTTGGTTTAAAAAACTAAAATTTGGTATTGTTTGGTAAACGGTATCAACGGTTTCAAGCCCATTTATTATTTTTTTTACAGCTTCTCGCTCGCCATATATAGGTAATTTTTTAGGTGTTGATGTGCATTGGCTTAGGTACATACCCATTGCACAAAGGCAACAAATTTTAAAAAAGTATTTCATTATTTTTTGTATTGTTTAATAAAGATGTCGCTGTTTTTTAAAGCTTTTTCGGTTATGGTCTCTACCTTATCAATTTCGGCTTTTTGCTTGTTTAAATATTCCATTATTTGGGTATGATTTTTCCCTGCAAAATCGGGGTTAAAATTATTCATCCAAGCCATCATGGCTTCATCTGCCTTGGTTAAATCGGTATTCAAAGTATTTGCTTGTTTATAAAACGCTTCGGTATCTAAGCCTTCGTATGCATTATTTGTACCAGCAACATTTGCCAAAATTTTGTTTATACTTTCTTTATTGGCCATAATGGTTTCGCCTTTTTGCATTAAAACATCGTGGGTTTCAATAATTTTAGCTTGCAATATTTCTTCTTGTTCTTTGGTATCGTTACATGCTGCAAACAAAATAATAGCGATAAGTAGTAAAATTATTTTTTTCATTTTTTTTTTGTTTAGTGATGTAAATTTAGCTGATTTTTTAAAAATAATATTGCTGCGTTAAAAAATAGTTTACTTCAAATTTTTTATAAAAAATTTATTGTTAAAGCCAAAATTAATTATCATAAATATGGTTTGCTTTTAAATATTATTTCTTAATAACTAACAGCTAACAAATGGTTTATTTTTTTGATTTAAATACATATCCATCCAAAAAACTATCCAAGGGCTTTAGCAATAACTCGGCACATTTTTTATACTTTTCTAAAGCGTTAGGTGTATCAAAAAAAACTGCTTGGTATTCGTTAATTAGGTATTGGTCATCGCAAGCGAATTTATCATTATTAAATATTTTATCCACAGCACTTAAAAAAGTTGTTTCCAACAAACCATTTACTTTGCTAGGTAAAATTTCTAAACTAGGGTAAAATACCAATATTTCTTCGTGTCCTTGTTTGTATAGTTCAATAAGTTGGCATAGCCTAATTTCGGCCTCTTGTTGGCTTAGTTTTATTTCATTAAAAACCGTATTTTGTACTGCACTTATAAAATATAAACCTAAATTTAACCCTGCTGCCCTTGCTACTAAATATTTTATGTAAGCACTTAATAAATATTTATTCTCGTTCTTACTCCAACAAATTTCTACTAGTTTTTCGCCATATATACCTTTTAATTCGGTTTTAATAGTTGTTTGGCCAATGGTAACTTCAATAAGTTTAGTTTGTTCATCGGCATTAGCCACTACATTAAACAGTAAATTTTTAACTGGAGATACTTCATTTAAAATAAGTTGCAAATTTAACTCTGCCATATTTTTTAGAGGCAACTTCCCTTTTTTTACCCATTGGTTTTGAGCGTCTAAAATTTCAGCTTCGTTCATTCTTAACAAATTGTTTTTAAATGACCATTTTTGTAGATCATCAAGTTCAAACAGCTCGGTTTCGGGTAGCAAAGCATTTTTATCGGAGTAGCGAATATCTAACACATTTTTGTAATATCCTTTAATCGGGTTTTGAAAAAAACTTATCATTTTATCCAAATCAATGGTACTAAAATCGAATGTTTGGCTGCTTTTATTGGCGGTAAGCGAAACAGTACATGGGGGTTTTAAATCGTGTATATAATTACCTATCCTTGGGGTTAAATAGTTGTATTTTTGGCTAAAGCTATGTAAAGGGTGCTTGGTAACCAATTGTTTACTAATATTTTGAGTGCTAATACAAGCGTCTTGTATATAGTTAATAAGTTCATCCACTAGTACAGATGGCGGAATAGCTGAGTTGTCTTTAACGCTTTGCCCTAAATAACTGATGTATAAATATTGCTGTGCCGATAACAGGGTTTCTAAAAATAAATGTTTATCGTTTTCTTTTACATTGCGGTCGCCAGCTTGCTTTTTATCCATTAAATTAAAGCTAATAGGTTTTTCTTTACGTGGAAAACTATCAAAATTTAACCCCAGCAACGCTACTATTTTAAACGGAATACTGCGCATAGGTATTAACGAGCAAAAAGTTATACCACCTGTAGCAAAAGCACTACTTCGGGTGCTAGTACATAAGTTTTTTACAAAGTTGTAAGTAAATACATCGTAGCTAATTTGTTCGGTTAAAATGCCGTTTAACTCGTTATATTTAGCTAATTGATGAATTAAAATATCGTAATCTTCATCGGTTTCTTCTATAGGTTCAAATACCAAATGGTGAAGCACATTATGGATATATAAAATCCAGTTTGCCAAATCACGGTTTTTATCACGCTGGGTAATGCTACTTATTAAAACTTGTACAAAATGGCAGAAATTAATAATTGGGTTTGCCGCTAATCCTTCTACAGCATCCAATGGGAAAATACTGGGATTAGTGCCAAAATATTCTTCTTCGCCACGCATACATAAACCGTATATAATGCGTTGTAAACCATAATGCCAGCTTACATAAATGCTTTCGTTGGCAAGGTTACCAGTAATGCCAAACCTAATATTTGCTTGGGCAACAATGTTTCTAATAGGGTTTACATCTGCTATACCAAAACGATTTTTTATGTAGCTATTGTCTAATAACTGCAATACGTTTTCGGCTGTTAAGTTATCAGCATTTAGGGTTAAAATGCTTTTTAAAGCTCCAGATAGGGTATTTTCGGTAGCCAAGCTTTCGTCGGCAATGGTAAACGGAAATTTATATGGCGCATTGTTAAACACGGCTTTTATATATGGCGCATAAGCATCAATATCGCTTACCATAACTACTATATCCCTAGCCGATAAACTTACATTATCATGATTATTAACTAAATGCACCAAATAGCTATACAAAACTTCTACCTCGCGTACAGGCGTAAAACAACTGTTAATGCTAATACTGCCATCTAAAACTTGTTTTATATTTATGGTATTTTTATCGCCTGCCAAAGCATTGTTAAAAATATCTTGCTGTATGCAGTGCAATAAAGTATCGGCCTTTGGCTCTTCTACGCCAATGGGTTCATAAGCATTTAAAAGGTCTTCGTTTTTAAATAATAAACCAAAAGTATCTTTAATAATACTACCCCAATTGGTTAAAAGTGCATTTCCTTGGTTTAGTATATCGTTTTTAAAACTTTTATGCTTTAACATAGCTAACTGTTTTTCGCTTTTATCTTCGAACCAATAGACCACCGGTGCTGGATTGATAATATGAAACCAAACAGGAATATACTGCCCAATGATGTTAAATAATTCGAGATGGTAACCAGTAATTATAGATAAACCAAATAGGTGTACAGCGGGCATATTTTGTTTTAGCTTACGCTGATTTTGTGGGTTTTTAAGGGCTTCGATAATAACATCGGCAAGTAGTGTTTTATCTAATAATTGCTTGTTTAACAGTTTTTTGGTTTTTAACCAAAGGTATTTTTGCCAATCGTAAGGCGTATCAGTAGTTTCCTTATTGGCATTCCAATCTCTAATTAATTGTGGCCTATAAATTTGGTACTGGTCGAACAGGTCGGCTATTTTTTGAGCCAAAGCCAAGCGTTTAATTTCTTTATCTGGACCTTTAATTTGGTAATAATTAGCTACTGTTTTAAAGCGTTGTATAAATTCGGCTTCGGCCAATAATGTATATAAAAGCCACGTTTGGTTTTCGGCCGATAGTGCTTTGCTATCGCCCCACGAGGCGCATAAATGATACACTTGTTGTATTAAATCGTTTGGTTTTAAAAACTTGTAATTAGCTGCTATGCCTAAGTTTTGTACCATTTGTTGTTTAAGCCAATTGTTCATACCCTCGGTTTGGGTTACCAAAATATGGGGTGTAAAAACCGATTGGTTTTGTTGCTGCAAGTTTGTACACAAGCCTTTAGCCAGCTGTGTTAATGAATTAGAAACTTGTAGATTTATTGCCATTTGGTATATTATTTATATATAATTTACGCATTGTTTTCCAAAAAACGAAAAGCAATGCCCGAACTACGCATTACCTGCGACTGTGCAGCATGTAAAATTACTTCGTGGCTAGCTTGTAAAAAAATTTTATTTTTTGCCCTTGTAAGGCCAGTGTATAGCAGTTCGCGGGTTAAAATAGCCATGTTTTGTTGCTGAGGCAATACTACCATCACTTTATCATATTCGCTACCCTGGCTTTTATGTATGCTCATAGCAAAAACAGTTTCGGCATGGTTAATTAAGCCTGTTAAAATACCTGTAAGTTTACCATCTTCGCCCTCAAACCAAACTTTTAATTCGCCATTTTCATCGGGGCGTACTAGGCCAATATCGCCATTAAAAATATTTAAAACATAGTTGTTACGTGTAATCATTACAGGGCGATGGATGTAAAATTGGCTGTGGGTATCTATCAGGTTTTTGTGGCTCAAATATCTTTCAACTATTTTGTTTAAGGCATATACTCCTTGGTTGCTTTCGCGTATAGCACATAAAATACGCAGTTTATTAAATTTATGTAAAGCTATTTTAATATCACTTTCGTGGATATAATCTTTGTACCCTGCTATAAAATTTTCTAAAAATGTTGGCGAATATTGCGTATCAATAACTACTTGGTCATCGGCATTAGCCAACAAAAAGTTTTTTAGAAAACTTACGTTATTTTGGATGATAGCTTTGCTAAACTGGCCAATACCTTCGTTATTTTTAAAGCGGTGGCTAAATTTTAACTCTATAATATGCTGAAATAAAGGATGGCTTGGCGTTTGTTTTGTATTGTGGTTGGTGCTAATTTTTTCTTCTTCGTGGGTGATAAAGTGGTTAATAAAAGTTTGGGTGTGGGCATTAAGTATATTCAAATTTTGCTGGGCTTGGCACAAATCTCCAAACAAGCTACCAGCTTCAACCGATGCTAATTGGTTTTTGTCGCCCAATAAAATAATACGGCTATTTGGGCCAATAGCGTTTAGTAACTTGGCAAAAAGTGCTACATCAATCATCGAAGCCTCGTCGATAATTATTACATCGTAATTAAGCGGATTGGTTTCGTGATGTTTAAAATGTAGCGAATTTGGTATAAACCCCAATAACCTTTGTATGGTTAAAGGCTGTAAAAGGGCAAATTTTGAAGCTATATTTGTTGGAATATTAGAGTCTGGCGATAATGATGTAGCCTTTAAACTTTCACCCATTCGGGCAGCCGCTTTGCCCGTAGGTGCAGCTAAGGCTACTTTTAAAAAGGGGTTTATTTTAAATAAAATAGCTAAAATTTTAGCTACCGTAGTTGTTTTACCCGTTCCTGGGCCTCCAGTAATTATGGTAAAATTTTGTAATGCACCCATAAGGGTAGCCACCAATTGCCAGTTGGGTTGTTTCGTATTAATTCCTGTTTCGAAAATATTTTTAATAAAAGTACTTTCTAAACGTAGTGCTTCCATCCGCTTAGTTATCTGCTCAATATTATTACTGCCCCAAGCAACTATCTGAGCTAAAATATCACTTTCATAACTAAAGTATCGTTGCAAGTATAGCCTGTTATTATGCCATATAAAGGGTTGTTTTGTGCCATTTTGTAGGGCTACTAAAGGTTCTTTAAGTAATGTAGCTATATCAAAAAAACTGTTTTTAAAATACGTTGGTAATTTTTCACGCTCATTTTCAATGTCTGTTATATCTATGCAAATATGCCCTTCGCTTAATTTTTTTGAAAGCATGTAGGCGTATGGTTGCAGTGTTTTACTTTCGAAAAACGAAGCAAATTGATGGTGGGTATCGCTTAGGGTTTTCATAGGTTGGGGTTGGGATATTATTTTTGCATTTACAAAAGTGTAATTTTTCAAAAAATTAATTCTTGGCGAGTAAAGTTTGAGATTAAACTTTTTAAACCAAAGTAAACAAATATTTTTTTTCAGATAATTTCACAAATACAATCAAAGTTTTGTTTGCTTGTAAAATTGGTTTGTTAGTGGCAAAAAAAGCAAGGATTATATGTTATTTTATACTTTTTTTTTCATTAGGCAACCTAATCTTTATTCTTTTTTTGCTCAACAATTACAAAAATGTCTTCATTGTTTTTTTTCATTAGGTATTTTTCGCGAGCAAATTTTTCTAATTTCTGCTGGTTAGTGGTTAATGCAATAAGGTCTTTTTGTACTTTTGAAATTTCTTGTATGTAAAATTCTTTTTCGTTTTTAAGTTTCTCTAAATCAGCTCTATAATCAAACTGAGCTATTAAATCGTTACGGTCGAAAAAAAACATCCATACCAAAAAAGCTAGGCTTGCTATAAAATACTTATTTTTTATTAAATTTAAAAGTCGTACCATTTTTAATTAATTTATGATTTAAAAGTAGATGTTTTTTGTATTAAAATTTTATTTTTTTAATTTGGTTTTAATCTTTACCAAACGATAATTCTTTTTGAAAAAACTTATCGTACTTATGCTTATCAAAGCTGTATAGTTTTGCAGCTCTAAACGATACACCTTCTTGCTTTTCGTTTAGTTCATTTAAAATATTGTAGGCCAACATTTTTTTTCTAAAGTTTCGTTTATCTAGCTCCTTGTTTAAAATTACCTCGTATAAATTTTGAAGCTGGCTAAGGGTAAATTTTTCGGGTAATAATTCAAAAACTATAGGTTCGAAGCTTATTTTGCTTCGTATTTTTTCAAATCCTTTATTAAAAATTTGGGTATGGTCAAAAGCTAATTCAGGCATATCTTTCACAGGCATCCAAAATGCTTTACTTGCATAATTGGTTACAGGTTTTAATTCTTTAGCACTATCTAACCGTATCATAGCATTATAAGCCACCGTAATTACTCTGCCCGATGGGTGCCTTTTTACAGCGCCAAACGTATAAAACTGTTCCATGTATATATCTTTAAGCCCAGTAAGTTCGTATAAAATACGTTGAGCCGCATCGTCAATACTTTCGTTTTGTTCTACAATATTACCTGGCAAAGCGTACCAGCTTTTATAGGGATCTTCGTTACGTTCGATAAGCAAAATTTTAAGTTCACCTTCGTTAAGCCCAAAAATTATACAGTCAATAGAAAATATAGAGTCAAAGTTTTGTAACAGTTTTTCCATACATTAAATTAGCGGTTTATAATCACAAAATAATACTAAACTATAAAAATAGTAAAAAATATTACTTAGTGTAAAATTTACACCCTATATTAGTGTTTCTTTTTTAACGAAAGCAAATTATATCAATGACAAAAATAAAAAAAATAGCAGTATTTACTTCTGGGGGCGATGCACCAGGCATGAATGCTTGCATAAGGGCAGTTGTTCGCACAGGCTTGCATCATAAACTACAAATGGTGGGTATAATGCAAGGCTACCAAGGGATGATTGATAATAATTTTAAAACAATGACGGCATATTCGGTAAGTAATATTTTGCAGTTAGGAGGTACTATTTTAAAAACTGCCCGATGTTTAGATTTTAAAACCGATGCAGGCATGGAAATAGCCTATCAAAATGTGAAAAAACAAGGTATTGATGCTTTGGTAGCTATAGGTGGCGATGGTACATTTACTGGTGCTGAGCGATTTTCGTTAAAATATAATATACCCATTATATGCGTACCCGGTACTATTGATAATGATTTATATGGGTCGGATTATACCTTAGGGTTTGATACCGCAACCAATACCGTGATAGAAGCTATTGATAAAATACGTGATACTGCAGCCTCACACGATCGTTTGTTTTTTATTGAAGTTATGGGGCGTGATGCAGGGTGTATAGCATTAAGAGCGGGTATATCATGTGGTGCTGAAGCGATAATGTTGCCCGAGGTAGATACCGCAATTGATGAGCTAATTAGCAAAATAGAAAACGGTGCTTTAAATAATAAATCATCGAGCATAGTTATTGTTGCCGAGGGCGATAAAAATGGCGGCGCCTACAATGTAGCCAAATTGGTTAAAGAAAAAATGAACTTTTACGATACCAAGGTTACCATACTAGGGCATTTACAACGAGGCGGAAGCCCAAGTGCTTTTGATAGAATATTGGGTAGCCGCATGGGGTATGCCGCTGTAAAAGCTTTATTAAAAGGCGAAACGCATAAAATGGTAGGTTTAAAAGGTAACAATATAAGCCTAACCAGTTTAAGCGAAGCTATCCATTTTCATGATTTTAAGCTCGAAGATGATTTAATGGAAATGTCGGTGGTGTTAGCCTAATACAGTACCAAATGATAGCCATAATATACAGCGGATCGCGATATGCAAACTGGAAACTTGCTTTAAAAGGAGATATTATTGCCGATTTTAAAACAGCGGGTATCAATCCGTTTTTTAACGACGAAAAATACATTTTTAATTTACTGCACAAGAATATAAAGTTGATACACCTTGCCGAAAAAATTAAAAAAATATACTTTTTTGGTGCAGGAGCATCATCGCCCGAGCGAAACCAAATAATACACAATACGTTTAGTAAATTTTTTAAATTTAGTAGGGTTTTTGTACAACACGATATTTTAGCGGCTGCTAAAGCAAGCTGCGATGATAAAGAAGGTATTACTTGTATTATTGGTAGCGGTGCCAATGCAGCTTACTTTAACGGAAAAAAAATTATCCCTAACAACTATGGCTTAGGATACATACTGGCCGATGAAGGTTCGGCAAATTGGCTTGGGCGTAAGTTAATAAAAGCATTTTTAAATAAAAGTTTACCCAATACTTTACATCAATTATTTACTTTAAAGTACGATTTAAGCCGTAAACAAATTATCGAAAAAATTTATAAAAACAACCATCCTAATGTATTTTTAAGCTCGTTTACCGATTTTTTTATCGATAACAGAAACAATATTTACATTAAAAATTTAATTACCGAAGGATTTAATTTATTTATAAACACTTATTTAAAACCTTTAATAAACACATATGGTAACCATCAACCAATTTATTTTGTGGGTACCATTGCAGGTAATTTTCAAGATTATTTAAGAGATGCTGCTACCGAAAATAATATTAATATTGTAACTGTAATTAAAGAACCTATATATAACCTTTTAAACTATTACGCAAATAAAAATTAAACATCATGAAAATTGGAATCAACGGCTTTGGCCGTATCGGCAGATTAGCTTTTAGAGCAGCCATCAAAAAAAATATCGACGTTGTAGGAATCAACGATTTGGTAGAACCAGATTACATGGCTTATATGCTAAAATACGACTCTACACATGGCCAGTTTGAGGGCACAATAGAAGTTGTAAACGGAAACCTTGTAGTAAACGGGAAAACCATCAGGGTAACTGCCGAAAAAGACCCTGCTAACCTTAAATGGAACGAAGTAGGTGCCGAATACATCATCGAATCAACAGGCTTATTTTTAACCCAAGAAACGGCACAAAAACACATTGATGCCGGAGCTAAAAAAGTAGTAATGAGTGCTCCAGCTAAAGATGATACCCCTACATTTGTTATGGGCGTAAACCACAAAACACTATTAGCTAGCCAAAATATAGTATCCAATGCATCGTGTACCACCAATTGCCTAGCCCCAATTACCAAAGTATTAATGGATAATTTTGGCATTATTGAAGGCTTAATGACTACTGTACACGCCACCACAGCAACTCAAAAAACTGTAGATGGCCCATCGGCCAAAGACTGGAGAGGTGGCCGTGGCGCATCTCAAAACATTATTCCATCATCAACAGGTGCCGCCAAAGCGGTAGGCTTAGTAATACCTGCTATTAAAGGAAAACTTACTGGCATGGCTTTTCGTGTACCATTGGCCGATGTTTCGGTAGTAGATTTAACTGTAAGGTTAGAAAAACCTGCCACTTACGAACAAGTTAAAAAAGCTATGAAAGATGCCTCGGAAGGCGAACTAAAAGGAATTTTAGGTTATACCGAAGATGCCGTAGTATCATCCGACTTTTTAGGCGATGCTCGTACTTCGATATTTGATGCCGATGCTGGTATTGCCCTAAACGATAACTTTGTAAAAGTAGTTTCGTGGTACGATAACGAGTGGGGATATTCAAATAAATTAGTTGATTTATTAATGCACATGTCTACCGTTAAATAAGTTGATTTAACTACAAAAAAAGCCTTTCTTGTGTAAACACGAAAGGCTTTTTTTTTGGTTTAAAGTTTGATAAACAGCCCAGTTTTAGTAAAGATATTGATACATTAAATAAACTACAGACAAGTATAAAGCAGCCTAAAAATAATTAAAAAAACATTTTTTACACATCTAAAAACTATGTTTAGTAATTCAAATTTTAATCGTTTACATAACTGCTTTCTTTTATTTTGGGCGATACAAAAAGGTAAATAACAATAAAAGCCGAAATTAAGGCTACAAAAAACCAATAATAATTTGCGCCTTTTAGCTGGGCAAAAAAACCATTATTGGCAATGCTATTGTTTACCATACTTACAAATAGGTTTCCTATGGTTACGGTTAATAAAAATAATGCGTTCATGGTGCTTTTCATTGATTTTGGTGATTGTGTGTAGGCATATTCTAAACCAGTAAGATATACTAAAACTTCGCCAGTGGATAAAACGGCATAAGCTAGTATTTGCCACCATACGCTGGGTTGGTTGCCGGTGTCGATAGCTGTTTGTATTAACGCAATAATTACAAACGATAGGGCGGTTAAAATTAAACCTGCCCCTATTTTACGTAAGGGGGTAAAATTGATACCTATTTTTTCACAAAATGGATAAACGAAATAGCTAAAAATAGGGATGAACGAAAGCAAGAAAAACGGGTTTACGGTTTGTATTTGCTCGGGTAAAAAGTTTATTCCAAAAATATGGCGGTCTAGTTTGGTGGCTTGCAACACCCATTCTGATAGGCATTGGTCCCATAGTGCCCAAAAAATGGGGATAAAAGCAAAAACTGCCATTACTCGCCAAACCGATTTTATGGCTTCTACCTTTTCGGGATTAAACTTTTGTTTGGCAATATCTAGTAAAGATTCGCCTTTTTTCTTTTCGCTGATATTTATGAGTGCATACAATGAGATAGAAATAAAGTTATCTTTTTTGATGCCAAAAGGCGGTATTTTAATATATTTTTTGCGCCCTGAAAAAAATATTACAGTTGCAATAGTCATTAAAATACCTGGTACGCCAAACGCCCACTTTGCACCATATTGTGCATATATATAAGGTATAGCCATGGTTGATAGTACCGAACCTGCATTGATACTAAAATAAAACCAGCTGTATGCTTTGGTCATTAAATGTTGGTTATGTGCGGTAAATTGGTCGCCTACGTTGGCCGTTGTGCAAGATTTTATACCTCCTGCTCCCATGGCTATCAATAGCAATCCAACTTTAAAATAGTCTAAATTAGTATCGTAAACCGATAGCACCAAATGCCCAATGCAATAAATTATAGATACATAGAGTATAACTTTATACTTCCCAAAAAACCAATCGGCCAGGATAGCACCTAATACAGGCATTGCATAAGCTAATGATATAAAAAGATGGGTGCTTTCGTTGGCTTGCGCTTCGGCAACGGTTTGTAAAGCTGGGTTTAAAGTTGGGTTAAAAAACTGCGCTACTAAAAAAGTGGGTAATATGCTGCGCATACCGTAGTAGCTAAAGCGTTCGGCGGCTTCGTTACCTATAATGTAGGCTATGCTGGTGGGGAATTTGTTTTTATTTTCGGTCATATTTTTTTTGGTAATTTTTTATGTGAATAAAATTATTAAGTAGGGTGGGTGTAAAAAAAATATTTATTTGTACACATCTTTATTTTATGTTGCTATTGTTTATTTTTGATGGATTTGGCGACCATAACACAGGTAAATTTGTGTTTAATATTTACTCCCCATTTTGTAAAACACCTACCGCTTTTTTAGGGTTTACTAAATCTTCATCACTACCAGTGGGTAAGTTTTTTACATCAATATTATCTTGAAAATGCCATTTTCCGTTTTTAAATTTATATGCATCGTACGTTAAATCGGGTCCCCATAACGAGGGCATATTTTTAACTTCGGCATTGGCGGGGGCTAAATGATCGAACACGATATTGCCTTTTTCTTTTACATATTTAAGCAACATAGTTGCTTCGCTGGTATAGCTAAAAATTATTCTTTTTCTGGTTTTATCATCGTTTTTATTGCCAATAAAAACGGGTAAGCCAAAGGTAGGCTTCCCATTATCAAACCATAATACATCAATTATTTTTTTGGTAGATTGGCGTGTGCTGCCTTTCCAGCCTAATAAAGTATAATAAGGTACTTGCTTATTTATACTATTTATAGGGATAATATTGTAGTAAACAGCGCCGTACCATTTTTTAGGGTTTAAGGTAGAGTCTTCGGGGCTTTCCATTTTGGCAAAACTATCGGTAAATGGGTACAATTCTAAATTTTTAGGATTATTCATCTGCAATGCTCCGTAAAACCTAAAAGTACCATCATCACTCATCAAAAACCAGGTAAAAATTCTGAATTTATTATCATCAGGTTTTAAAATAGAAACCGTAGTTGAAAGCGAATCGAAAGGATACAAAAACGATTCTTTTTGTTTTAAAGTGTTTACCAGCGTTTTTATAAACCTATAATTTGCATTTACTCTATTTTGCTCTAAGGTATCGTTGGTAATTATTTTTCCAATTTTTTTTAGCGAATCTTCGAGCTCCCGAAACGGATTGTTATCTGTTGTTTGGGCTTTAACAAAACCAGTACACAGCAATAACAAAAGCAATAAATTTTTTCTTATCATTTTAAATATGTAAAAACCTAACGAGGCTTTTGGTGTAAAATATATTAAGCCATAATTATAGCATAAATATCTCTAAATTACAATTGCATAGCATAGCCTCACGCAAAACTGTTACATTTGCGAAGTAAAAAATTATGGCAAAAATTTCTATAAACCTGGCAACAGGTTCAATCCAAAAACCCGATATTATTGTAGGTATTGATTTAGGTACTACCAATTCGCTGGTGGCTTTTATTAATCCAGATGGTAATGCACAAGTTATAAACGATTTAGGCAGGGGCGTTTTAGTGCCTTCTATTATCCATTTTAATGTAAATAACGAAACCATTGTAGGTAACGATGCTAAACAATTTTTAATTACCGACCCACAAAACACCATATTTTCGGTAAAACGTTTATTAGGCCGCTCGTACCAAGATATTGAAGCACATAAAGATTTTTTTGGTTACCAAATTATTGATGATGGAAATGATGAAAGCCTAGTAAAGATTAAGGTGGGCGAAACCTTTTATTCACCCATAGATTTATCGGCTATGATACTGCTTGAGCTTAAAAACCGGGCCGAACATGCCCTAAAAACGCCTGTAAAAAAAGCCGTTATTACTGTACCCGCCTATTTTAACGATAGCCAACGCCAAGCCACCCGCGATGCTGGTAAACTTGCTGGCTTAGATGTGTTACGCATAGTAAACGAGCCTACCGCTGCCGCTTTGGCTTATGGTATGGGCTTGCAGCCCGATGATTTAACCCTAGGCGACGAAGGTAAAACCATTGCTGTTTATGATTTAGGTGGCGGTACTTTTGATGTATCAATCCTAAAAATAAATAACGGTATTTTTGAAGTTTTGGCTACTAATGG
The DNA here is from genome assembly GCA_004293485.1 of Sphingobacteriales bacterium. Lineage (GTDB taxonomy): Bacteria > Bacteroidota > Bacteroidia > Sphingobacteriales > Sphingobacteriaceae > Pseudopedobacter. Next base: position 17,353 of record RDYW01000035.1, read on the forward strand.
CGATACTTTTTTAGGTGGCGATGATTTTGACCAAGCTATTATTGATTATTGGATAACCGAAAATAAACTGGATAAACAACTTTTAACCAACAATAAAGAACTTACACAAAGTATCAGGCTTAAAGCCGAAGAAGCAAAAAAAGCACTATCTACCCAAAACTTATTTAACCAAAAACTGGGCGATATTTTTTGCACTATTGATAAACAAACTTTCGAAAACCTAATATCACCCAAAGTAGCGCAAACCATTTTAGCTTGCCAAAATGCTTTAAACGATGCTGGTTTGGCTGTTGCCGATATTAACGAAGTAATTATGGTAGGCGGTAGCACACGCACTCCATTAGTAAAACAAAAAGTAGCTGCCTTTTTTGGCAAAGCGGTTAATGATAGCATAAACCCTGATGCAGTGGTGGCCTTAGGTGCTGCCATACAAGCCGATGTGCTATCGGGTAACCGTAAAGATATTTTGCTGTTAGATGTTACACCGCTATCATTAGGTATTGAAACTATGGGCGGTTTAATGGATGTAATTATCCCGAGAAACAATAAAGTACCCACCAAAGCAGGCAGGCAATATACCACATCGGTAGATGGGCAAGTAAACCTTAAAATAGCTGTTTACCAAGGCGAACGAGATTTAGTAAAAGAAAACCGTAAACTAGCCGAATTTGATTTAAAAGGCATACCCGCTATGCCGGCAGGTTTCCCAAAAATAGATATTAATTTTTTGCTTAACGCTGATGGTATTTTAACGGTACAGGCCATAGAGCTACGCTCGGGCGTAAAGCAACAGGTGGATGTAAAGCCTATTTACGGTTTAAAAGACGAAGAGGTAGAGCGTATGCTGCTAGATTCGGTAACCCACGCCCAAGCCGATGTGCAGCAACGTATGGTAATTGAAGCCCAAACCGAAGCCCAGCAAATGATTTATACCTGCGAACGTTTTATCCAAAAACACGAAGCCTTACTTAGCCCGCCCGAAATTGCACAAACACAAATTTATATTTCTGATTTAAAACTCGTGGCAAACACCAACGCTAAAGACGATATTTTGAATAAAATAGAAGCCTTAAACAACTACACCCGCCCATTTGCCGAACGGGTAATGGATACCGCCATTGCTACCGCTATGAAGGGAAAAAGTATTTGAAACAAAAGGTAATAAAACGATTTTCGCTTTCTAAGTTTTTGATTGCTTTAATAGTAAATTAGGTTTTTTTTGAGCGTATTATTTCTAAATGTTTTGTTTTAAAATTATTTCAAAAAAAGTCGCTCATCAAAATTAAAAGAAAGTATTGATATGATTTTAATTTTTTTAAAATTTTTGTGCATAGGGTTAATTAGATAATTAAATTCACCCTGTACAATTGCCGACGGTACTTTTAATATCAAAAACTTAGCTGCCTTTACAAAGTTGTTCCCAATTTCTTGTGTAGCATACGAATGTGGAAAACTACGCCAATTGTAAGGTAAGCTACTAATGGTTAATTGTTCTATGTCTGAGTTTTCGGGTATTTCGATACTTATAATTTGGTAATTGGTTGGCATAATACCCAAAGGCGTATGTACCGCAATTTCGGCAGTACATAAAGCCCTCGAATCGCTTGTGTAAAGCAAAGCAACGCCTTTACTGTTCCATCTACCACCACTTATTTCGGCACCTTTACCCGATAAATCGTATGCAAATTCGGCTTTACTTAACCTAAAAACTATCATGCTAATACACCATGCTCAATTTTTGTTAATTCATCTTTTAATAAATTTATGCCAAATGAATTATCTAACATTTCCTTAGGCTTAATTTTACCTAACGCAAAGTTTTGTGTGTTAAGCCATAAGTTAAACTGTGTACTACTGCCAAATACCTCAGCACCTTTATTTTGTAACAAAGCAATTTCTATAATTTTTTCGGACTGAAGGGTGTCAAAAGTTTTGTCATCTTGTTTATATCTTAACATAGTTCGTTCTGATAAGTGTAAAAAACCTGCCCATTCTAATAGGTTAAATGGCCCATTGTTGGCAAAGCCCAAAAATTTTTTATAGTTAATGCCTTTGCGTACCAGCTCTATTAACCACAATATATTATTGTTATCTAGCGTATTGTAGGTTGCAATCGGTTCTTCTACCATGTTTAGCTGGCTTTCTTCAGTACTAGAGTATGATGTGTAGTTTTTGGTTTCTTTCATTTGTTTATCGTTTTAGGGTGTTGTATAGCTTTAAAAATTTAATAGGTTTATTATTTTATTGCTTGCTACAAATATATGTATTTTGTCTTGTATTTTTCGGCATTTGTCGGTTTTTTATTAAAAAAATATTACTGTAATAAAAATCAATAAAAAAAATGTACAAACATTAACTTAAACATTATTTCATACATTTACAAATGTATATTTTTTTTAAATTTACGTATGAAAACACTCCACTTTATTGTTTCAATGTTGTTTTTATTTGCATCATGTGCCCCAAAAATAAACACCCAAATTACCAAAACTTACCCAACACTAAACTTTAACGACGAAGTAAAAGTTTTTGGTTTAAAAACCGTTTTACCAGCAAATATTGAAGTAATTGGCAGCATAAAAATTGGCGATACAGGCTTTACCTTAAACTGTAATTACGAAACAGTTTTAGAAAACGCTAAAATTGAAGCCCGTAAAATAGGTGGAAATGCTATAAAAATTACCGAACATTTGTTTCCTAGTGTATTCGGAAGTAGTTGCCACCGTATTAAAGCCGTTATTTTAAAAATAGATAATGTTAATAAATTAAATATTATTGAAAACATAAATAGCGATGATTTTAATTCAAACAAAAACGAACTTTTAACCCAAATAACTTTAAACGACGGTAGAGTTTTAAAAGGTTTCATCAAAAACGATATGGATGGTGTAATTTATTTTACACTGGTTAAAAACGGCACAAGCACCGAAACTCAAGTTAATAAATCAGAAATAAAAGAAATTATAAAACCCTAAATAATATGAAAAAAACAATTACTTTATTTACATTAATCATTTGCTTTGCAACAGCCAAAGCCCAAGATTTAATACTTACCAACAAAGGCGACTCAATAAATTGTAAAATAACAAAAGTAGAACCCCAAAACGTTTACTTTATTTTTAATAAAGATAACCAAATACGAAGTACACTTATAAATACAACAGATTTAAAAGAATATAAATTTAATTTTTACAAAACAACTTTACTGCCAGCAAGCAAAGTATTTAACAACCAAAAATATTCGCATTGGCGTTATGGAGTTAATGTAGCGTATGGTTACCAAACGGCAAAATCACCATCAAACGTCCCACAATTTTTAATAGATTATAATGATGGTTTACGGTCGGGCTATAGTTTTGGTGCCGATGTTACTTATTTTTTAAAAGAAAACTATGGCATTGGTTTTAAATACAATAGGTTTTTAACATCAAACAGTTTAAGTAATATTATGCTAACTCCAAATTCAGGTGGTCTTACCAAATATGGCAATATGGCCGATGATATTAGTATTGATTTTATTGCCCCATATTTTAGCATTAGGCAAATATCAAATAACCAAAAAAATGCATTATTAATGGGTATAGCATTAGGTTACATAGGCTACCAAAACAACGCAATATTAATTGATAAATATACTATTACCAGCAGTTCGTTTGGTGCAATGTTAGATTTTGGGTACGATGTTGGCTTATCAAAAACCACTGCTTTAGCTTTTCAGCTATCTTATTTAGCATCTACTTTAAGTTACCAAGATATAAATGATGGGGTTAAAACGGTTAGGCAAACTTTTGATAAAAATACTTATATAGGTTTAGGTCGTGTTGAGGTTGGTGTTGGTTTAAAGTTTAGAAGCGGTAAATAAATGTGGGCTTAATTACCCTCAATTATATTAAAAATTCTAACTACCCTTTTTTACAATCTTGTTAAGTTTGTAAAAAATACCCAAATAAAAAAATATGGCCACACCCGTAAATTATACCGACGATAGCATAAAATCACTCGACTGGAAAGAACACATACGCCTACGCCCAGGTATGTACATAGGCAAACTGGGCGATGGTACCGCTTACGACGATGGTATTTATGTGCTTTTAAAAGAGATAATCGATAACTCTATTGATGAATTTGTGATGGGTGCTGGCCGTACCATTGATGTAAACGTAAGCGATCATAAGGTTTCTATCCGCGATTATGGCCGTGGCATCCCGCTAGGTAAAGTGATTGATTGTGTATCAAAAATTAATACAGGTGGCAAGTACGATTCTAGTGCTTTCCAAAAATCGGTAGGCTTAAACGGTGTGGGTACAAAGGCTACCAATGCCCTTTCGGCGAGTTTTACCGTACAATCGTACCGAGATAACCGCACCAAACGGGCCGAGTTTGAGCTTGGCGTTTTAACTAACGATGTACCCGAAACCGACACCACCCAACGCAACGGCACCAGCATAACCTTTATACCCGACGAAACTATTTTCCGTAATTTTAAATACATACCTGAGTTTATTGAAAGTATGATTTGGAATTACGTTTTCCTAAACGCTGGGCTAACCATAAATTTTAACAACCAAAAATATTTTTCGGAACGGGGCTTGTTTGATTTGCTTACCCGCAATACCGATGCTGAGGCCAACCGTTACCCCATTATACACCTTAAAGGCGACGATATTGAGCTAGCCATTACTCACGGCCAGCAATATGGCGAAGAATATTATTCGTTTGTAAACGGCCAGCACACCACCCAAGGAGGTACACACCAGCAAGCCTACCGCGAAGCGGTGGTAAAAACTATACGCGAGTTTTATAAAAAAGAATACGACGCATCGGATATTAGGGCAAGTATGGTAGCTGCCATTTCGGTACGGGTGCAAGAGCCCGTTTTTGAATCTCAAACCAAAACCAAGCTAGGTTCTATAAATATGGGCCCTACTGGGCCTTCGGTAAAATCGTTTGTTAACGATTTTATAAAACGTGAACTTGATAACTACCTACACAAACACCCCGAAACTGCCGATGCTTTAATAAAACGCATTTTACAATCGGAGCGAGAACGTAAAGATATAGCAGGCATAAAAAAACTGGCCAACGATAGGGCAAAAAAAGCATCGCTACACAACCGCAAACTTAGAGATTGTAAAGCACATTTAGACGATGATAAAAAAGACGAAGAAACCCGTAAAAACACCACACTGTTTATTACCGAGGGCGATTCGGCTTCGGGTTCGATAACCAAAGCCCGAAACGTTCAAACACAAGCCGTATTTAGCCTAAAAGGCAAACCCTTAAACGCCTTTGGCTTAACCAAAAAAATAGTGTACGAAAACGAGGAGTTTAACCTTTTGCAACACGCCTTAAATATCGAAGATGGATTAGATGGTTTGCGCTATAATAATATTGTAATAGCCACAGATGCCGATGTAGATGGAATGCACATACGCTTGTTACTTATGACTTTTTTTCTTCAATTTTTTCCCGACTTGGTAAAAACTGGTCATGTATTTATTTTACAAACCCCACTATTTAGGGTGCGTAATAAAAAAGAAACCATTTACTGTTATAGCGATGAAGAGCGTGTGTTGGCTATTGATAAACTAGGTGCAAAGCCCGAAATAACAAGGTTTAAAGGTTTAGGTGAGATTTCGCCCGATGAGTTCGAAAATTTTATAGGTAAAGATATTAGGCTCGACCCTGTAATTCTATCAACCGATATAAAAATAAAAAACCTGCTCGAATATTATATGGGCAAAAATACGCCCGATAGGCAAAAACATATTGTACAAAACCTTAGGATAGAGAAAGACGATGCCGAAGTTATTGCCAACGCAAAAGAAATAGCCGAAGCTAAAATGGCATTACGGGCAATTAATGCCTTATAAAATATTTTGTTTACCTAATTTACCTATACCCGATAGCTAGCTTTTAAAATTTGGGTATATTTTTAAAAAACTAAAATACAAACAAATACGCTTTAAAATTTACCGTTTTGCATGTATTGCTATCAGGCTTCGTATTTTTAAGTTATAAAATTGTATTTACACAATTTTAAGGCCAGTACCAGTAAAAACACTTTATTTTACCAAATGCCCTATAAGTAAATTAGCCAATTCTTCTCCTATGCGTTCTTGTGCTTCGTTTGTGGCTGCGCCAATATGTGGGGTTAAAGATACTTTTGGGTGTTGTAACAAATCAAGTCTTGGGTTAGGTTCGTTATCAAACACATCTAAACCGGCAAAGCCAACTTTCCCGCTATTTAGGGCTTCTATTAAATCAACTTCGTTAATGGTACCGCCTCGGCTACAGTTTACAATACCTACACCTGGTTTTACTTTGGCAAATTCGGCAGCAGCCAACACTGGTTTTTCGGTGAACGGAATGTGTAGGCTTATAAAATCTGATTTGGCTAATAAATCGTCGATACTTACTTTTGTAACAGGTACATCCACATTAATACCACCCGAAAAAGTTAAAGTTAAGGTGCTAGGTATATCAAAAAGGTCGAAAGCTACCACATCCATACCTAAACCTAAAGCTAGTTTTGCGGTTTCGCGTCCTATCCTGCCAAAGCCAATAATGCCAATGGTTTTGCCTTTAAGTTCAATACCTGCGGCGTATTTTTTCTTTAAATCGTTAAATTTTGTGGCTCCTATTACAGGCATAGTGCGGTTGGCATCATATACAAAACGTACTCCGTTAAATAAATGAGTAAACACCAGTTCTGCAACCGATTGTGAAGATGCAGCTGGGGTATTTTCAACCGCTACACCTTTACTTTTAGCGTATGCTACATCAATATTATCCATACCTACACCACCACGGCCTATTACTTTTAGGTTAGGGCAGGCATCAATTAAATCTTTACGCACCTTGGTTGCACTACGTACTGTTATACCATCGTAAGCGTTAAGTTTTGCCATTAATTCATCTTGTGGTATGTTTACCGTATCTACTTCAATTCCGGCTTGTTCCAATAATTTTTTACCTATCGGGTCTATGCCATCATTCGCTAAAATTCTCATTTATTGTATTTTATAAATTTATTGTTAATTTTTTTCTTCAAATTCTTGCATGGCCTCTACCAAAGCATGTACGCTAGTAATTGGTAATGCATTGTATAACGATGCTCTAAAACCACCTACGCTACGGTGCCCCTTAATACCTACACAACCTTTATCTTCGGCAAGTTTTAAAAATGCTTTTTCGTGATCGGGGTTTTCCATTACAAAACATACGCTCATGTTCGATCTATCTTCAATAGCTGTGGTGCCTTTAAAAAATGGGTTACGATCAATCTCGGTGTATAAAGCTTTGGCTTTTGCTTCGTTTTCTTTTTGTATTTGTGCTACGCCACCTTTAGATTTTAACCACCGTAGGTTTAACATCGATACAAAAACCGAAAATACGGGTGGCGTATTGTACATAGATTCGCCCTCGATTTGGGTTTTATAATTTAGCATAGATGGAATTTTACGGCTTACTTTACCAAGTATTTCGTTTTTAACAATAACTAAAGTTGCGCCTGCGGGGCCTATATTTTTTTGTGCTCCAGCGTATATCAAACCAAAATCGGCCACATTAAACTCTCTACTAAAAATATCTGAAGACATATCACTTACCATAGTAACTGCCGATACCGGAAAGTTATGCATTTGTGTACCAAAAATGGTATTGTTTGATGTGATGTGGAAATAAGCACTATCTGCAGGAATGCTGTAATTTTTAGGGATATAGTTAAAATTAGCTTCTTTTGAGGAGGCTATTACATTTACATTACCAAATATTTTGGCTTCGGCCAATGCTTTTTTAGCCCAAACGCCTGTTTCGAGGTAAGCAGCGGTTTGCCCTTCTTCGAGCAAATTCATGGCTACCATCGCAAACTGCAGGCTTGCTCCACCTTGTAAAAATAGTACCGAATAGCCTTCTGGAACGTTTAATAACTCTTTTACTAGGCTAACTGCTTCATCCATTACGGCGATAAACTCGGGTGCTCTGTGCGATATTTCAAGGATAGATAATCCTGTGTTATTAAAATTTAAAACTCCTTGCGAAGCTTGTTTAAAAACTTCTTGTGGTAAAATACAGGGCCCTGCACCAAAATTATGTTTCATGTTGTTTTATTTATTTTGCGCAAAAATATAACAATTTTTGTATATTTTTACGTTTATTTTTAAAATTTTGCAATTAATCTAACATTTAGTTGCCTAGCTGTTAAAAAATTAGGTATGGCATATTGGGTATTATCTACATCGGTTATCCATAAGTAGGATACTGTATTGTTTATATTTAAAAGATTAAATACTTCGGCATAAATAATAAAAGAATCTAAGTATTTTTTAAATAGCCTGGGCTGATGACGGGCATTGGGGTCTAGTATATTTTTAGAGAAGCCTATATCCAACCTTCGGTAAGCTGGTATTTTATACACATCTTGGTAACGTGGTGCTTTGGGTGGTCCTACGGGTAAGCCAGAGCCGTAAAGTAAGTTAAGGTGTACTTTGTAAGTGGGGCTTTTTAATAACCTATCTTGAAAAAATGCCGAAAAATTAATCCTTTGATCGGTTGGCCTATTTATATAGCCAGGATAAATGGTGCTTATATTACCGTTGGCATCTTTTATATTACGGCTATCGCCCACAATATCTTCGGCAGTTTTCATTAAAGATAACCGAAAAGTAGACTCTAAACCGTCGATAAACTCGCCATTAATACGCATATCTAAACCTGTGGCATAACCTGTGGCTAGCTGGTTGGCATAGTAGCGTATGCGTAAATTTTCTATTTTGTAAGGTACTAAGTCCATCAATATTTTATAGTAGGCTTCTACCGAAAATTTTAAATTGGTGCCTAAACCTCTAAATTTATAATCAGATGAAGCTACAATATGCACCGATTTTTGAGATTTAGTTTGCTGATACACCTTTCCATCAAATAAGCGCATCTCGCGGTAAAAAGGTTGTTGGGTATATAAGCCCGATGCTAGGCGGTAAATTAAATCTTTGTTAGCATGAGGCTTAAATGTTAATATTGCCCTTGGGCTGGGGATAAATTCGTTGGTAAAATTATTATAATAAGCCCGCAAACCCGATGTAAGGTTAAACTTACCAAATTCGTAATTGTTTTCTAAAAAGCCCGATAACCTGGTAGTACTTACTTGGTTTTTAGCTTCTACACTTTCGGATAGTACAAATTGGTTTGCATTATTGGGCAGTATAAAACCTGCCGAATCGGCCAGCGAAAATTCTTTTACCTTATCATTTATAACATCTTTTTGTGCCTTAAAACCTGCTTCCCAAAGCATTTTTTTCCGGCTGTATAGCATCCTTACTTCCGAAGAATATACATCAGCTTCTAGCTGGTTGCGCCCATAGTTTTGGTAGGCACCTATGCCTCGGTTGGTTTTTATTGTGCCTATATTTGGCCCTCCAAAGTCGTTGTTTACTTCTTCAAAAACATAACTTCCATAAATATCAAAGGTTTCTTTTTCGGTAATAAAAAATGCAGCATTTATCCATTTAAAATTTAGTTTGTGGTTTGGTTTGTAATTTAACGTAAGTGCACCCACCACATTGTTGTAGCTATCAACCTCTTGCCCTTCGTAATCTACCTTTAGCCTAAAGGCTTGCTGTAAAGTACCAAATTCGGTAGTTTGCGATAGGGGTATAATGCCAAACCTGCTGGTATTATACACGCCAAGTGCTTGTAAAGTAACTTTTTTATTTATGTCGTAGCTTAACAGCGATTGAAAATCGTAAAATTGTGGGTCGTAACTACCTACCAAAGGTTGGCTATTTAGTATAAATTTATTTTGTTTTTGGCGAAAGCCAAAGGCATATTTTAACTTGCCAGGAAGTGAAAATGCAGTTGCCGACACACCATTAGTACCCAGCCCAATTTGAAAACGGCTAGTATCGCTATTTTTGTATTGAACATCTAATACCGAGGATAGCTTATCTCCATACCTGCTACTAAAACCACCTGCCGAAAATTTAACGCTATTTACCAAATCGGGGTTTATTAAACTAAGCCCTTCTTGCTGACCATTGCGTATCAAAAAAGGTTTATATATTTCAATATCGTTAATATAAATTAGGTTTTCATCAAAATTACCTCCCCGAACCGAGTATTGCGAGCTTAACTCGTTATTTACCGATACGCCCGGCAATTGCTTTAGTATTGATTCGAAATTACCCGATACGCTAGGTAATTGATTTATTAATGCAGGATTTAGGCGTACCATATTTTGGTTACGGCTTGTTTTATCTTCTACCTTTACTTCGGCAAGTAATTTTAAATTACGACGCAAAGTAGTGGTAATATTAAAATCTTGCCCGGTTATTAATTTTACCTGCACCGTTTTTGTAGTGTAACCCAACAGTTTAAAATATAAAATCTTACTGCCTGGTGCAAGTTGCAAAGTAAATTTTCCTAAGCTATCGGTTTGGGCTGCACTGCCCGAACTTTGTACTGTTATAATTACATTACTTATAGGTTTTAGGTTTTCGTCTATCACAATGCCCTCTACTTTAACTCTATTTTGGGCATGCAACAATAAGGGTATAGCAAGTAAAAAAAGAAATATTTTGGTGAATATGTTTTTCAAAATCAAGCTGATTGTGTATTAGGATTTAAGTTTTTGAGGGTTGATATAATTGATTTTGGCTGCGCATGGCTAAAAATAGCGTTTCCAGCTACCAGTACATCGGCACCGGCCTGTAACAATGCTAGTGCGTTAGCTACGTTTACGCCTCCATCTATTTCAATATGTAAATTTGGGTTACGTTGGTTTGCTATAGCCCTTAATTGTTGTATTTTTTTGTAGGTGTTGGGTATAAAAGTTTGGCCACCAAAGCCTGGGTTTACCGACATAATTAATACCATATCTACCTCTTCAACAATATCATCGAGTACCGAGATAGGGGTATGCGGGTTTAATGCAACGCCCGCTTTGCAACCTAAGGCTTTAATTTTTTGTACAGTGCAGTGTAAATGAGGGCAAGCTTCGTAGTGTACGGTAAGCATATAGGCTCCATTAGCAGCAAATTCGGCCAAATATTTATCGGGCTCTATAATCATTAAATGCACATCTAATGGTTTGGTAGCTATTTTTTTTACAGCACTTAATACAGGAAAACCAAAAGAAATATTGGGTACAAATACGCCATCCATTACATCTATATGTACCCAATCCGCCTCGCTTTGGTTAAGCATTAAAATATCATCATTAAGGTTGGCAAAATTAGCTGCAAGTACAGATGGTGAAATAAGTTGGTTCATACGCCAAATATAAAAATTTAGAAGAATATGCTAGAGGCTAAAATTTAAAGGTAAAATAAATACAAATGGTTAAAAAATAGATTTCTACTTTTTGTTCATCACGAAATTATAAAGGTAAAAATTGGGGTATTTACAAATATATTTTGGGCGTTCGGGCAGGCTTTCCGCTTATAGTCCTCAAAAAGCTACGTTGTACTTCGCTTTTTTGCGGGCTAACCGCTACAATCCTTAACGCAACAATACCTTGTATTTTTGTACATATAGTTTGCATACAAATTTTAAAGCCAAAAAATAAATTTATGATGCCTAGCAGTATGCGAAATTTTAACAAGTTTAAACCCAAAAAAACTATAAAAGCCATACAATCTAACAAGTATAAATCAAAAAAAGAATAGATGATTGCTATTTATAAATCTAGCGGTTAGTATAATTATAAAAATAAAAACTACCAGTTTTGGCGGCAAGATAATAAGCCAATCAAACTTTTAAGTTGTGATAAGATTCATTAAAATTAGATTAAAACTATAACATAATGTAACAGTAATAAATTTGCTAATAAAGTAGCGATGGCACAACCTTAAGAAATTAACTTTTATTTAGCCAAGCCTAACCACTATTAAAAAGAAGCCCCAACTAAAATTTAAATGGTTTAATTATTAAATACTCCCTCACCAACCCCCTAAAAAATTAAACATTAACTCCATTACAAATGCACAAAAATAAAAAGTAATTATTATTACATACAACAAATCTTAGAAAAGATACGGTTATAAAACAGCCAATTAAATTTTTGCTCGTAAACCAAAAAATTTGAACAACGTTTCATATATCTTTTTTATCCAACACCACAAATACACATTAAGCTGAAAATAAATTATTAAAACAAAAAAAGCCTGTTATTGCTAACAGGCTTATATTTTAATTTTGAAATGGTTAAATCCGGATTAGCGAAAAACTACGCTTCTACTTCTTCTTCCTCTTTTGAGGCTTTTAATTTATCATACTCTTCTTGCGAACCTACAATAATACGATCGTAATTACGTAAGCCAGTACCTGAGGGTATTAAATGGCCTACAATTACGTTCTCTTTCAAGCCTAATAAATAATCACGCTTACCTGCAATGGCGGCTTCGTTTAGTACTTTGGTAGTTTCTTGGAACGAAGCTGCCGACATAAACGATTTGGTACCTAACGAAGCCCTTGTAATACCTTGCAGCATTGGGCTTGCCGTTGCTGGCCTTGCATCTCTAGCGGTAACTAATTTTAAATCTTTACGTTTAAGTTGCGAATTTTCATCACGCAAACGGCGTACAGTTATAATTTGACCAGGTTTTAGTACGTTAGAATCTCCGGCATCTTCAACCACCATTTTATCATATACATCATCGTTTTCGATAGAGAAATCGAACCTATCTACAGCTTCTTTTTCTAAAAATTTTGTATCACCAGCATCTTCAATCATTACTTTCTGCATCATTTGGTGTACAATGGTTTCAAAGTGCTTATCGTTAATTTTCACACCTTGTAAGCGGTAAACTTCTTGGATACCATTCACAATATACTCTTGTACCGCTGCTGGGCCTTTTATTGAAAGTATATCTCCGGGAGAGATAGCACCGTCTGATAATGGCATACCTGCTTTAATAAAATCGTTATCTTGTACTAAAATATGTTTTGATAAAGGCACCAAGTATTTTTTAATTTGGCCATCACGTGATTCGATAGTAATTTCTCTGTTACCTCGTTTGATACCTCCTAAAGTTACCACACCATCAATTTCGGTAACTACCGCAGGGTTTGATGGGTTTCGGGCTTCAAATAGCTCGGTTACACGAGGTAAACCACCAGTAATATCTCGGGTTTTACCCGTAGTACGAGGTATTTTTACCAAAATTTCGCCCATGCCTACTTTTTGTCCTTCTTCTACAACAATATGTGCCCCTACTGGTATATTGTATTCTCTAAGGCTTTCGCCCGATTTATTAACAATTTTTACTACAGGATTTTTAGTTTTATCTCGAGTATCGATAATTACTTTTTCTTTGTGGCCAGTTTGCTCGTCTGATTCTTCACGGAAGGTAACACCTTCTATAACCGATTCGTAAACAACTTTACCAGCAAATTCGGAAATCATTACGGCATTATAAGGATCCCAAGAGCAAATTTTATCGCCTTTAACCACTTTATCGCCTTCTTTAACAAATAAGAATGAGCCATAAGGTATATTATTGGTCATAATTACACGGCCAGTAGTGGCATCGGTAATTTTAAACTCACCCGAACGACCTAAAACAATATCGGTAGTTTCGCCTTCTTCGGTGGTATAAACCACGGTACGTAAGTTTTCGAACTCAATAACACCATCAAATTTGGCATTAATTTGCGACTCGGCAGCAATGTTTGACGCCGTACCACCCACGTGGAAAGTACGTAAAGTTAACTGTGTACCTGGCTCGCCAATTGATTGTGCTGCAATAACACCTACGGCTTCGCCCATTTGTACACGCTTGCCCGATGCCAAGTTACGTCCGTAGCACAGCGCACACACACCACGTGGTGCTTCGCAAGTTAATACCGAACGAATTTCGATTCCTTCTAAAGGAGAGTCTTCAATGGTTTTAGCTATTTCTTCGGTAATATCTTGGTTGGCATATACCAATATTTCGTTGGTTAAAGGATGGTAAACATCGTGTAACGAAGTACGACCTAAAATTCTATCGTATAATGGCTCTACCACATCTTCGTTATCTTTTAACGCAGTAGTAAACATACCCCTAAGCGTTCCACAATCGGTATATTTAATTACCATATCTTGAGCTACATCATGCAATCTACGGGTTAAATAACCCGCATCGGCAGTTTTTAACGCTGTATCGGCCAAACCTTTACGAGCTCCGTGTGTAGATATAAAATATTCTAATACCGATAATCCTTCTTTAAAATTAGATAATATTGGGTTTTCGATAATTTCACCACCCGAACCCGATTTTTGCGGTTTCGCCATTAAGCCCCTCATACCGCATAACTGACGGATTTGTTCCTTAGAACCACGAGCTCCAGAATCAAGCATCATATAAACCGAGTTAAAGCCTTGGTTATCATTTATCAATACATCCATTACGTGTGCTGTAAGGCGGTTGTTGATACGTGTCCAAATATCAATAATTTGGTTGTAGCGTTCGTTATTGGTTATAAAGCCCATGTTGTAATTGTTCATTACATCTGCTACTTCGTTACGAGCGGTATCAAGTAGGGTAATTTTTTCGGCTGGGATGTTTAAATCTTTAAGGTTAAACGACAAACCACCTTTAAATGCCGATTGGAAACCCATTGTTTTGATCTCATCTAAAAACTGGGCTGCCCTAGCCATACCTGTATTTTTTACTACTTCGCCAATAATATCTCGGAGCGATTTTTTAGTAAGTAGTTCATTAATATAACCTACTTCATGGGGTACAACTTCGTTAAATAAAATACGCCCAACAGTAGTATCAATTATCTTACTTACCAATTCCCCATTTTCTTCTTTTACAAAAGCCCTCACTTTTACAAAAGCGTGTAAATCTATTTTCCCTTCGTTGTAAGCAATAATTACTTCTTGTGATGAGTAAAATGTAGCCCCTTGGCCTTTTATAATATGTCCTTCTTCGGTTTTACGGCCTTTGGTCATATAATATAAGCCCAAAACCATATCTTGTGATGGTACGGTTACGGGTGTTCCGTTGGCTGGGTTTAGGATATTGTGCGATGCCAGCATTAATATTTGGGCTTCTAATATTGCCGCATTACCTAGTGGTACGTGTACAGCCATTTGGTCACCATCAAAATCGGCGTTAAATGCAGTACACACCAGTGGATGTAATTGTATGGCTTTACCTTCAATTAATTTTGGTTGAAAAGCCTGGATACCTAAACGGTGTAAGGTAGGTGCCCTGTTTAATAAAACTGGGTGGCCTTTTAGTACGTTTTCTAAAATATCCCATACCAATGGGTCTTTTCGGTCCACAATTTTTTTGGCTGATTTTACCGTTTTTACCACGCCACGTTCTATCATCTTGCGAATGATAAATGGTTTGAAAAGCTCGGCAGCCATATCTTTAGGAATACCACATTCGTGAAGTTTTAACGTAGGCCCAACTACAATTACCGAACGGCCAGAGTAATCAACGCGTTTACCTAGTAAGTTTTGACGGAAACGACCTTGTTTACCTTTTAAAATATCGGATAGTGATTTTAATGCTCTATTGCCCTCGGTTTTTACTGCATTTACTTTACGTGAGTTATCAAATAACGAATCTACAGCTTCTTGTAGCATACGTTTTTCGTTACGCAAAATTACTTCGGGAGCTTTAATTTCCATCAATCGTTTTAAACGATTGTTACGTATAATTACACGGCGGTATAAATCGTTTAAATCCGAAGTTGCAAACCTACCACCTTCTAAAGGTACTAATGGGCGCAATTCTGGTGGTATAACAGGAACAATTTTTACAATCATCCATTCGGGATTGTTCTCTATCCTTGTTTTTGCATCGCGAAAAGCTTCTACAACTTGTAAGCGTTTTAAGGCTTCGTTTTTACGCTGTTGCGATGTTTCGTTAGCCGCTTGGTGACGTAAATCGTACGATTGCTGGTCTAAATCTAGTCGTTTTAATAAATCTTCCAAAGCTTCGGCACCCATTTTAGCTACAAATTTATTAGGGTCTTTATCGTCTAGGTATTGGTTTTCTTTTGGTAATTTATCCAAAATATCCAAATACTCTTCTTCGGTTAAAAAATCCATGTAGCTTATGCCATGGTCGGCCATGCTACCAGCTTGTATTACCACATAGCGTTCGTAATAGATAATCAGATCTAAACGCTTAGTGGGTAAACCCAAAAGGTAGCCTATTTTGTTAGGTAATGAACGGAAATACCAAATATGTGCAACCGGAACAACCAAGTTAATGTGTCCCATACGCTCTCTACGTACTTTTTTCTCGGTAACTTCAACTCCACAACGGTCGCAAACGATGCCTTTGTAACGTATGCGTTTGTACTTGCCGCAATGGCACTCGTAATCTTTAACTGGGCCAAAAATGCGCTCGCAAAATAAACCATCACGTTCGGGCTTATAGGTACGGTAGTTAATGGTTTCGGGTTTTAAAATTTCTCCGCTCGAGCGTTCAAGTATCGCTTCTGGCGACGATAAGCTAACGGTAATCGAGGTAAAATTGCTTTTTATTTTACTATCTTTTTTGTAAGACATTTTCTCTTTGTATTATGCGTAAGTAGTAATTATAAAGCAGTTAAAAAATGTAAATACATTTTTTAACTGCTTTATAAAATTTAATCTAAGGTAATATCTAATCCTAAACCACGTAATTCGTGAACCAATACATTAAATGATTCGGGTACACCTGGTGTTGGTAAGTTTTCGCCTTTTACTATAGCTTCGTAAGTTTTGGCTCGGCCCACTACATCATCTGATTTTACGGTTAATATTTCTTGTAAAATATTAGCTGCACCAAATGCTTCGAGTGCCCATACTTCCATCTCACCAAAACGCTGACCACCAAACTGGGCTTTACCACCCAAAGGTTGCTGTGTAATTAGCGAGTAAGGTCCAATGGATCTTGCATGCATTTTATCATCAACCATGTGCCCCAGTTTAAGCATATAAATAATACCTACTGTGGTTGGTTGGTCGAAGCGTTCGCCGGTTAATCCGTTGTATAAGTAAGTACGACCTGATTCGGGTACATTAGCATCTTTAATGTATTGTTCTACTTGGTCGTGAGATGCACCATCAAAAATTGGGGTTGCAAATTTTAGTCCTAGTTCTTTACCTGCCCATCCTAAAACGGTTTCGTAAATTTGGCCTAGGTTCATACGCGATGGTACACCTAGTGGGTTTAAAACTATATCTACTGGCGTACCGTCGGATAAAAAAGGCATATCTTCATCTCGCACTATTCGGGCTACAATACCCTTATTACCGTGTCGGCCTGCCATTTTATCGCCCACTTTTAGCTTACGTTTTTTAGCTACATATACTTTGGCCATTTGTACAATGCCCGATGGTAACTCGTCGCCTACGCTAATAGCAAATTTATCACGGCGGTAAACACCCAATTCTTCGTTGGTTTTAATACCAAAGTTATGAAGGAGAGTTTTTATTAAATCATTTTTCTCATCATCGGTAGTCCACTTAGTTGGGTTAATGTGATTAAAATCTAATTCAAATAAAATTTTCTGAGTAAACTTAACACCTTTTGCAATTAATAATTCTTTATAAATATTGTACACACCTTGCGATGTTTTTCCGTTAACAATGGTAAAAAGTTTATCTACTAAGCTTTCGCGAAGTTCTTTTACAGCCCTCTCGTGTTTAATATCTAATTTTTCTAACTGCGATTTTTCTTCGGCTTTTGAAGTTTTTTTGGCTCTCGAAAATAATTTGGTATCAATAACTACTCCATTAATAGAAGGCGGGGTTTTTAATGATGCATCTTTAACATCGCCAGCTTTATCACCAAAAATTGCTCTTAGTAATTTTTCTTCGGGCGATGGGTCTGATTCGCCTTTTGGTGTAATTTTACCTATTAAAATATCACCTTCTTTTACATCGGCACCTACCCTAATAATACCATGTTCATCCAAATCTTTGGTTGCTTCTTCGGATACGTTAGGGATATCGGGTGTTAATTCCTCTTCACCACGTTTGGTATCACGCACCTCAAGTTCAAACTCTTCGATGTGTAACGATGTAAATATATCTTGCGATACTACACGTTCCGATATTACAATCGCATCTTCAAAATTATATCCCTGCCAAGGCATAAAAGCAACTTTTAGGTTTCTACCCAAAGCTAGTTCGCCATCTTGTGTGGCATATCCTTCGCATAAAACCTGTCCTTTTTCTACTCTTTGGCCTTTTTTAACAATCGGCTTTAAGTTGATGCAAGTACTTTGATTGGTTTTTTTGAATTTTATTAAGTTGTACGATTTAGATTCACCATCAAAAGATACTAGCCTATCGTCATCGTTTCTATCGTAGGTAATAGTAATTTTATTGGCATCTACATATTCTACAATACCGTTTCCTTCGGCGTTAATTAAGGTACGCGAATCTCGGGCTACACGGCCTTCTAAACCTGTACCTACAATTGGTGCTTCGGGGCGCAATAATGGTACTGCTTGGCGTTGCATGTTTGAACCCATTAAAGCCCTATTGGCATCATCGTGTTCTAAGAAAGGAATTAACGATGCCGCAATGGAGGTAATTTGATTTGGTGAAACATCCATATAATCTAACTTTTCGGGTTCGATAATAGGGAAATCGCCTTGATAACGGGCTTTTACTTTAGGGTCGGCAAAGTTACCTTTATCATCGTACAATGCGTTAGCTTGTGCAATAGTGGTATCGTCTTCGTCTTCGGCTGATAAGTAAACAACTGGCTGATTTACCGCTACCACACCATCAATTACTTTACGGTATGGGGTTTCGATAAACCCTAAATTGTTAATTTTAGCATGTACACAAAGTGATGAAATTAAACCAATATTGGGGCCTTCGGGAGTTTCAATAGTACATAACCTACCATAGTGGGTATAGTGTACATCTCGCACCTCGAAGCCTGCTCGCTCACGTGATAAACCACCTGGTCCTAAGGCGGATAAACGTCGCTTGTGCGTAATTTCGGCCAATGGATTGGTTTGATCCATAAACTGCGATAGTTGGTTGGTACCAAAAAACGAATTAATTACCGACGATAAAGTACGGGCATTAATTAAATCGGTGGGGGTAAATACTTCGTTATCACGTATATTCATACGCTCGCGGATAGTACGAGACATACGAGCCAAACCTACGCCAAACTGAGCGTATAATTGCTCGCCCACAGTACGTACCCTACGGTTTGATAAGTGATCTATATCATCAACATCTTCTTTAGAGTTGATAAGTTTTATTAAGTATTTTACAATCGCAATGATATCCATTTTGGTTAAAACTTTGGTTTCAACTGGGGTATCTAATTTTAATTTACGATTGATGCGGTAACGGCCTACATCGCCCAAATCGTAACGTTTATCCGAAAAGAACAAACGGTCGATAATACCACGAGCGGTTTCCTCATCAGGTGGTTCGGCGTTACGCAGTTGCCTATAAATATGCTCAACGGCTTCTTTTGCCGAGTTAGACGTATCTTTTTGTAATGTATTGTAAATGATGGTATAGTCGCCAGTATTTACACCATCTTCTTTAGATAAGATAATGGTTTTAACACCTGCATCAACTATAATATCAATATGGTCATCTTCTAAAATGGTTTCACGTTCCATAATGATTTCGTTTCTATCAATAGAAACTACCTCACCTGTATCTTCATCAACAAAATCTTCGACCCATTTTTTTAGAACTCTAGCAGCAAGCTTACGACCAATAAATTTCTTTAAGCCCGATTTGCTAACTTTAACCTCATCGGCTAGGCCAAAAAGTTCTAATATATCTTTGTCCGAATCGTATCCAATAGCCCGCAAAAGGGTAGTAACTGGAAACTTTTTCTTACGGTCGATATAGGCGTACATCACGTTGTTTACATCGGTTGCAAACTCTATCCAAGATCCTTTAAAAGGAATTACACGGGCCGAGTATAATTTGCTGCCATTGGTATGGCGGCTTACGCCAAAAAACACACCTGGCGAACGGTGTAATTGCGATACTATTACACGTTCGGCACCGTTGATAACGAAAGTACCTTTAGGTGTCATGTATGGGATTGTACCCAAATACACATCTTGAACGATGGTTTCGAAATCTTCGTGTTCGGCATCGTTGCAAGAAAGGCGAAGCTTTGCTTTTAACGGTACACTGTGGGTTAAACCACGTTCGATACACTCTTGTATGCTGTAACGTGGAGGATCAATAAAATAATCTAAAAACTCTAAAACAAAAATGTTTCGAGAATCAGAGATGGGAAAGTTTTCAGAAAAAACCTGGAAAAGACCTTCTGTATAACGGTTATCAGAAGTGGTTTCTAACTGAAAGAATTCCTTGAACGACTGGATTTGAACGTCCAGAAAATCAGGATAATCGATAACATGCCTACTTTGGGCAAAGTTTATCCTTTGATTGTTGTTGTTAGCCAAGGGTGTAAAATTTTAATAAAAAAACCGAAAATTCGATAAAACCTAAACTACTGTTTAGGGGTAATTGTTTTATGAAATAATGCTATACAGCAAAAACCATAGCACCTAATCCAACTTTATTAGATTAGGTTTCTATGGTTAAAATATTGAAACTAGAGATTATTTAATCTCAACAACCGCCCCAGCTTCTTCTAATTGTTTTTTCAAAGATTCTGCTTCGTCTTTGGTTACACCTGCTTTTAATTCTTTAGGTGCGCCATCTACAAGGTCTTTAGCTTCTTTTAGTCCTAAACCTGTTAAATCTTTTACTAATTTAACTACGGCTAGTTTAGCACCACCAGCTTCTTTCAAAATTACATCAAATGATGTTTTTTCTTCAACAGCTGCAGGGGCATCGCCACTTGCCGCTGGGCCAGCTACTGCAACTGCAGCAGCTGGTTCAATACCATACTCATCTTTTAAGATTTGAGCTAATTCGTTTACTTCTTTAACTGATAAGTTTACTAACTGCTCAGCAAACGCTTTTAAATCCGCCATTGTATTTAATTTTTTAATTTGTTACTAATTTAATTGTTTCAAACTTGAGGTGTTTGTTAACCTTGTTTTTCTTGTAAAGTTTTGACAATTCCTGCCAATTTGTTTCCGCCAGATTGTAATGCTGAAATAACATTTTTTGCTGGAGATTGTAATAAACCGATGATATCGCCTATTAATTCTTCTCTTGTTTTTAAGTTTACTAAAGAATCTAATAGTTGGTCACCAATAAATACAGTTGAATCAATGTACGCTGCTTTTAAAACGGGTTTATCGCCTGATTTTCTTAGTTGTTTAATAAGTTTTGCGGGTGCATTACCTAAAACCGAGAACATGATGGCTGAAGAACCTTTTAAAACTTCGTGTAATTCTGTAGTGTCACCATCAAGTTGCAATAAAGCTTTCTTGATAAGGGTGTTTTTTACCACTTGAAGTCCAATTTCGTTTTCAAAACATTTGCGGCGAATACTATTGATTTTTGCAACCGATAAACTAGAGGTATCGGTAATATAAAAATTACCGTAAGCTTTCATTTTTTCGGTTAAAGCAGAAACAACTTCGTGTTTTTCTTCTTTTCTCATAATCTTTAAATTCCCGCTACTGATTTAGTTTCAATCTCGATACCAGGCGACATGGTTGAAGAGATATGAATACTCTTAAAATATGTACCTTTTGCAGCCGATGGTTTTAATTTAGATATGATTTGAAGCACCTCCAAAGCGTTATCATAAATTTTATCGGCAGTAAATGAAACTTTGCCTATTGAGCAATGAATAATTCCTGTTTTATCAACTTTAAAGTCGATTTTACCAGCCTTAACATCAGTAACTGCTTGGCCTACATTAGGCGTTACCGTTCCCGATTTAGGATTAGGCATTAAATTGCGTGGTCCTAAAATACGACCTAACTTTCCTACCTTAGCCATACAACTAGGTGTAGTAATAATGATGTCGATATCTGTCCAGCCGCTTTCAATTTTGGCTATATACTCATCTAAACCTACAAAATCAGCTCCAGCTGCTTTAGCTTCTTCTTCCTTATCGGGAGTTACTAGGGCTAAAACCCGAACTGTTTTACCAGTGCCGTGAGGTAAAGCTGCAATACCACGAACCATTTGATTCGCTTTACGCGGATCAACACCTAATCGAACATCAATATCTACTGATGAATCGAATTTTACGGTTGTAATATCCTTTACCAAGGCTGCTGCATCTTTTAAAGAATAAGCTTTACCTGCATTAAGTTTAGAAAGTGCCGTTTTTTGATTTTTTGTTAATCTTGCCACTGTCTTTTAAATTTTGTTAATTAATTGTTCCAAGGAGCGTTGCCTGTAACTGTTATTCCCATACTACGGGCTGTGCCAGCAACCATTTTCATTGCTGATTCTTCTGTAAATGCGTTTAAATCGGGCATTTTATCTTTGGCTATTACCTCTACCTGTTCCCAAGTAATTTTGGCAACTTTTTTACGGTTTGATTCGGCCGATCCACTTTTTAAGCCTGTGATTTCCAATAATTGGATTGGCACTGGTGGATTTTTAATGATAAATTCGAACGACTTATCGGCATATACAGTAATTACAACAGGTAAAATTTTACCAGCTTTATCCTGAGTACGGGCATTAAATTGCTTACAAAACTCCATAATATTAACACCTTTAGCACCCAACGCTGGGCCTACAGGTGGTGATGGATTTGCTGCACCGCCTTTTATTTGTAATTTGATTAACGCACTGACTTGTTTTGCCATTTTTTATTTATTTACTAAACGTTAATAATGTGGAAGCATTTGTAACATTTAAGATTTTTATAGTTTATATTTTTATGAAGATAAAATCTCAATAAAAAAATAATTAAATTTACTCTTTTTCTACCTGCATGTAATTTAATTCGAGTGGTGTACGGCGTCCAAATATTTTTACCATTACCTTAAGCTTCTTTTTATCTTCGTTAATTTCTTCGATGATGCCTGTAAAGCCGTTAAATGGACCGTCCATCACTTTGATATTTTCGCCTACATAGTAAGGTACATTTATCATTTCACCTTGTTGTGCCATCTCATCAACCTTACCTAAAATACGGTTAACTTCGATTTGCCTAAGCGGAACCGCATTACCTGCTTTGTCGCCTAAAAAACCTATTACGCTGTTTAAGCTTTTAATAATTTGTTCTAATTCGGCATTAAGTGCTATTTCGATAAGTACATACCCTGGATAAAAGTTTCGTTCTTTGGCAATTTTTTTACCATCTTTCATTTGGTAGTATTTTTCCAAGGGTATTAATACTTGGGGTACCAAATGATTTAATTCTAAACGACTTATCTCAGCTTCAATATATTCTTTAACTTTTCGTTCCTTGCCACTTACAGCCCTTACTACATACCATTTCAATTGATCGCTCATTATTTGTATTTTATGCAAAGGTTTTGTAAATGTATTTTAATAAATTACCCGCCGATTCGTCCATCAAAAATACTAATAAGGCAATAATAAGCGATGCCACCAAGGTGATTACTGCACTATTTTGCAGTTCGTTCCAAGTTGGCCAAGTCATTTTATCGGTTAATTCGAGGAATGATTCCTTTATATATGCTGTAATATTTGCCATTATTATGTTTGAGTAAGCACGGGAACAAGGATTCGAACCCTGATCAAAGGTTTTGGAGACCTCTATTCTACCGTTGAACTATTCCCGTTTATTTAATTATTTAAAAACCAAACGCTTATTTATTAGAAAACATAAGTCCGCTAAATTTAAAGCAGACTTATGTTTAAAACAATAATTGTATATACTATTTTACTACTTCGGTAACTTGGCCTGCACCAACTGTTCTACCACCTTCGCGGATAGCAAAACGTAAGCCTTTTTCCATAGCTATAGCGTTGATTAATTTTACATTAATGGTTACGTTATCGCCTGGCATTACCATTTCAACACCTTCTTGTAAGGTAATTTCACCAGTTACATCGGTTGTACGGAAGTAAAACTGAGGGCGGTATTTATTAAAAAATGGAGTATGACGACCACCTTCGGCTTTTGATAATACATAAACTTCGGCTTTGAAATCGGTATGTGGTGTTACCGAACCTGGTTTACAAATTACCATACCACGTTTGATATCGGTTTTTTCGATACCACGTAATAATAAGCCAACGTTATCTCCAGCCTCGCCTCTATCTAGTATTTTACGGAACATCTCAACCCCTGTAACAACAGATTTTAAGTTTTCGGCACCCATACCTAATATATCAACTGGCTCGGATGAGTTAATTACCCCTCTTTCGATACGGCCAGTTGCTACAGTACCACGACCAGTAATAGAGAATACGTCTTCAACAGGCATTAAGAAAGGCAAATCAGTTAAACGCGGAGGAATTGGTATATAGTTATCAACAGCTTCCATTAGTTCAAGAATTTTACCTACCCATTTAGGATCGCCGTTTAAGCCTCCTAGTGCTGAACCTTGAATAACTGGAATATCATCGCCAGGGAAATCGTAGAATGATAATAATTCGCGAACTTCCATTTCAACAAGTTCTAATAACTCTGGATCATCTACCATATCTACTTTGTTCATGAAGACCACTAAACTAGGTACACCAACTTGGCGAGCTAATAAAATGTGTTCGCGGGTTTGAGGCATTGGACCATCTGTGGATGCAACAACGATGATAGCACCATCCATTTGCGCAGCACCTGTTACCATGTTTTTTACATAATCGGCGTGACCTGGACAGTCAACATGGGCGTAATGACGGTTCGCTGTAGAGTATTCTACGTGTGCAGTGTTAATTGTGATACCTCTTTCTTTTTCTTCTGGAGCTGAATCGATAGAATCGAATGAACGAGCTTCAGAAAGTCCAGCATCTGCTAATACTTTAGTTATAGCTGCTGTTAATGTAGTTTTACCGTGGTCAACGTGACCGATTGTTCCGATGTTTAGATGTGGCTTACTACGGTCAAATTTTTCTTTTGCCATGATTTATACTTATTAATTGATTAATTTTTATTTTGTTTATTATCTATTTAATTTCAAAAAAAAGAGAGCCAACGATGGGACTTGAACCCATGACCTCTTCCTTACCAAGGAAGTGCTCTACCGCTGAGCTACGTCGGCTTGTGTTATATTTAGCTACTTAAATTAATTTGTTTTACATGAAAACAACGAAATAAAGCCGACTATGTTCATATAAAATGAGCGAAAGACGAGGTTCGAACTCGCGACCTATAGCTTGGAAGGCTATCGCTCTACCAACTGAGCTACTTTCGCTTATTTATCCCTAAAATGGTGGGGGGGGAAGGATTCGAACCTTCGAAACCGAAGTAACGGATTTACAGTCCGTCCCATTTGACCGCTCTGGAACCCCCCCAAAATTCTTTCATTTTTTAAGAGCCTCCTATCGGGATCGAACCAATGACCTACTGATTACAAGTCAGTTGCTCTACCAGCTGAGCTAAGGAGGCATTTTATAATAATTTAAAAGAACTTATTCCCTTTTTAGATACTCTTTATTTTAGGGACTGCAAAACTACAAAAATTACGATTTGAACAAAATTTATTTTGAAAATATTTTTTTTTATTTTAAATGTGCACTTATTAGCTATGAATTAATGTTTTGGTATTTTTTTAACGTAATCAAGTACAAAAATAGTTGTAAAAATCAAAAATAATCTTAAAAAGATAGTTTCGGCATTATTGTTAAAAATATTTTAAGCGAAAGAATTACTACAAAACGTTAGAGTTTAGTAAAACAATTGGGCTATGCTTTTGGTAATCTTTAGTTACAACTTCTTAAAATTAAATTAATTTTAACGTTTATATTGGTTGTATATTTGCATTAAAAAAATGGTTACACTATACGGTATATCAAATTGTGATACAGTAAAAAAAGCTAAATCATGGTTGATGCTACATGGCATTGATTTTATTTTTCACGATTATAAAAGAATGGGTATTACTGCCAAAAAATTACAAGATTGGTGCAAAAAATTTGGATGGGACAAGGTGTTAAATAAAAATGACATGACTTACAAAAAGTTACAAGAGGGAGAGAAGCAGGTAATACTAAACCAAGCTAGCGCCATAACGTATATGCTAAAAGCTACGAGCAGTATAAAACGCCCCATAGTTGAAACTAGCAATGGTTTATTATTAGGTTTTGTGCCTAATGATTATGAAAACATGTTTTTGTAAGCCATAAAGTTACTGTTGTTGTGCGTTAAATTTGGTTAATTATTTAAATTATAAAGATAAATATTGGATTTTTACAACGATGAAAAATATTTTAATTATTTTTTTATTGAGTATTGGTAGTATAACTGCGCATGCGCAAACACAATTGCGTGGCGTGGCTTATGATGCAGACACCCGCAATAAAATGAAATTGGTATTTGTAAATAACCTTACCCAAAAAGAAGTTGACCATACAGGGCAACGAGGTGATTTTGCTGTAAAAGCCGAAATGGGTGATTTAATAGTGTTTACTTGCCCAGGTTACAAAAGCGATACATTGGTTGTAGAAAGTTTATCGAGTGTGGTGGTGGTTTTAAAACCACGCTTAATTGTTTTAGATGAAGTAATTGTAAAGGCTAATAGCTACAAAAAGAAAGAAGATACCAAAAGAGATTATGCAGCTGCTTACTCGGTTGCAAATACAAGTGTTTTAACTAAAGATGGAAGTTTAAGTTTAACAAATTTGTTTAGCAAACAATCGCAACAAAAAAGAGCTTTTAGAAAGTTTATTGATTTAGAATTAAACGAAAAAACTATTGATAGGAGATTTAATAGGGCATTAGTAAGCGATTTAACCAATATTCGTGGACAGGTTTTAGAGGATTATATGTCGTTTTTTAGGCCTACTTATTCCGAAATATCAAAGCTTGATGATGCACAACTAAGAGATTACATCATAAAATCGTACAATGAGTATATACAAATGCCTGCAGAATCTAGGATTTATCCTCCTTTGTTGAAAACTACTTATTGATGTGTTACTATTCGGCTTACACTATCTTTTTAAGTGTGTAAGTTAAAAAGTTGGCTTAATGCACATTTGTGGTGTTTTTTGGGTAGTCGTTTGTTCTATGTAGACAAAAATGAAGGCCTATATTTTGTAGAGTTTTGCAGGTTAAAAAATTTAATCCCATTTGTTTTTGAGTATATACTCGGTTGCCATAGCATCAATTTCATCGGTTGATGATTGTTGGTTACCCCGTAAGCATTTATCTAACTCGGAACGCTTATAGAGTTTTTTACCTTGTGGGCAAAAACAAGGAGTACTCTCTGTAACATGTAAGTTTGTACAAATATGAAAGGCTTACAACATGGTATTTGCAAGCCTAGTAGAAGTGTTATACTGTATTTTGCAGTAAATTTTGCACATTTAATGGCTTTAAAATAAACTTTGATAAAGTGTATTTTAAAGCCTATGCATATAAAAACAAACAAAAAAATTAGGTTTAAACCAATAAAATTGAGGTTTTAGTAGCTACGCACAAAACTAATACCCATAGCCTCGACCACTGATTGTTTTGACCTTGAATTACCTACCATAATAATATCCTTTGGGTTTAAATTATGTTGGGTTAATAAATAATTTAAGGCCTCTGATAAAGGCTCATCTTTAAATTCATCTTCAAAATACACTTTTAAAAATGTTTCGATACCATTCCACTCGGTTTGTTTTATTTTATTTAGTTGCCTTTCGGAGATGCCAGCAGTAAGTATAAAAACCGACTTGTGGTTTACAATTATTTGTTTTAGCAAAGTTAATGCATCGTTAAATAGCAATAGTTTTAAAGGTAATTTAGCTTTGTTAAAAAGTTGGTTCAAATTATTTTGGTAATTAATATCAATGGCAAATGTTTTGTGTAAAGCCTCAAACATTTTATTATTGCCATGTGATTGATACCGTTGCTTTGCATATTCAATAATTTCGGTGGCTATAAATTGTGGTTTTTCATAAGCTAAAAAATGAGCAAATAAGTAATATACCTGCAAATCGTAATCTTTTGTAGGAAACAATACATCATCAAGCTCAAAAATAAAAGCTTTGTATTGTTCATCAAAATTTGAATATTTTAAACGCATACTGTTAGTGTTTTAATAGATAATAATTGGCCGTTTAGTACCATTAATTTAAAAAAACCTTTTAAGTTATGTTGGGCTTGTAATTTTTTAAATTGTAAGTTGAGGATTTCATCTATCTTATTATCATAAAATATATTAGCATTTACACATAAGGCCTTTACTTGTTTAGGTTTGTGCCTATAAATATATAAAGGCACAAAATTAGCTTGTTGTAATAACCTGCTACACTGCAAAAACGACAGTATGCCTTCTTCGTTCCATAGTATATTTGGGTTGGCTAGGGCATCGTTTATGTGGTACAATTGCCCGCTTAAATCGGCTTTGCCAAAATAAACACTTTTGTTAGGATAGCCCAAAGTTAAAACCGCTGCCGAAAATTCTTTAAAATTACTCGCTTTAATAATAGTATTACTGTGTATAAATGAAGTAACATTATCAACCATTATAGGTTGTGTTATCATTAAATTGATACCAAACTCTGTAAATAAAATTTCACACTCGGCCAAAGCAACTACTTCTTGCAACTGTAAAGGGAAAACCCAATCAATATTGTGCTGTAAACAATACTTTAAAAACTGGTGGGCATAAGCATTTTCGGAGGGTGCGGGCACAATATTCACGTGTGTTTGGGTATCGCAAAAGTGTATATCATGATTTTTAAAATGCCAGGCTAACTGGTAAGCAAGCGCATTATTGGCAGCAGTAATTAAAATTTTTTTCGGCATTATTAGCTTTGAATTTGACCATCAAGAATGGTAATTTTACGGTCGGCCATGTTGGCTAATTCGTTATTATGGGTAACTATCACAAAAGTTTGGTTTAATTGTAGGCGCAAATCAAAAAATAATTGATGCAATTCTTTAGCTGTTGCCGAGTCTAAATTACCCGATGGCTCATCGGCTAATACCAATGCTGGGTTATTTACCAATGCCCTAGCTACGGCTACACGTTGCTGTTCGCCACCCGATAAGTTATTGGGTTTATGCTTGGCTCTATCTTTTAAACCCAATATATCCAATAAAAATAAAGCCCTTTTTTCGGCTTCTGCTTTCTTTTTTTTAGCTATAAAAGCGGGTATACACACGTTTTCTAAGGCTGTAAACTCGGGCAATAAATGGTGAAACTGAAAAATAAATCCTAAGTTAAGGTTTCTAAAAGCACTTAATTTATTGGCATTTAAAGCTGTAACATCTACTTTGTTTATAAATACTTTGCCTGTTGTGGGTTTATCTAAAGTGCCAATAATATGTAACAAAGTGCTTTTACCAGCACCTGATGCACCTACAATACTCACTATTTCGCCTGTATGAACGCTAAGGTTTACACCTTTAAGTATTGGCAAGGTATTATAGTTTTTATAAATGTTAAGTGCTTGTAGCATCTTGCGAAAATAATAAAAAAATTATCGCCATAAAGTAGCAATTTTAAGGCTTATGTATAAAATTTGATAAAAAAATAAAAAAATATTTTGTTTATGTCTTTTGATTGGTAATTTCACATCAAAATATTTAATAAAAATGAACATTCACGAGTATCAAGGAAAACAAATATTAAAGAGTTTTGGTGTACGCATTCAAGAAGGCATTTTGGCAAATACGCCCGAAGAAGCCGTAGAAGCTGCCATAAAAATGAAAGAAGATTATAACTCGAGCTGGGTAGTTATAAAAGCACAAATTCATGCTGGTGGACGAGGTAAAGGTGGCGGCGTAAAGCTAGCCAAAAATCACGAACAAGTAAAACAAATAGCTACCGATATTATTGGTATGCAATTGGTTACACCTCAAACAGGCCCCGAAGGCAAACTCGTAAGTAAAGTACTGGTAGCACAAGATGTATATTACCCCGGGCCTAGCGAAACCAAAGAATTTTATGTTTCGGTATTGCTAAACCGAGCTACTGGGCGCAATACCATTATGTACAGTACCGAAGGCGGTATGGATATTGAAGAAGTAGCCGAGCATACACCACACTTAATTTTTAAAGAAGATATAGACCCTAAAGTAGGTTTACAAGGTTTTCAAACTCGTAAAATTGCTTTTAACCTAGGCTTATCGGGCAATGCTTTTAAAGAGATGACTAAATTTATAGCCGCACTTTACAAAGCCTACGAAGCTACGGACTCGGCCATGTTCGAAATTAATCCTGTTTTAAAAACATCCGATGATTTAATTTTAGCAGTTGATGCCAAAGTAAATATTGATGATAACGCATTATTTCGGCATGCCGATTTTGCCGCCATGCGTGATACTGCCGAAGAAGATGCTACCGAGGTAGAGGCCAGCGAATCGAACCTAAATTATGTAAAACTTGATGGTAATGTAGGCTGTATGGTTAATGGCGCAGGCCTAGCCATGGCCACCATGGATATTATTAAAATAGCTGGTGGCGAACCTGCCAACTTTTTAGATGTAGGCGGTACGGCCAATGCTACTACAGTAAAAGCTGCTTTCCACATTATTTTAAAAGACCCCAAGGTAGAAGCCATACTTATTAATATTTTTGGTGGGATTGTACGTTGCGACCGAGTAGCCCAAGGTGTTATTGATGCATACAAAGAAATGGGAAACATACGTGTACCTATTATTGTACGTTTGCAAGGCACCAATGCTGTTGAAGCCAAAAAATTAATCGACGAATCGGGCTTAAAAGTTTTCTCGGCCATATTGCTTAAAGAAGCCGCCGATTTAGTATCCGAAGTATTGGCATAATTTTTCTTTATCTGTAAAAAAGAGAGGCTTTCGGTAATTTGGAAGCCTCTCTTTTTTTGCTAAGCACAAAAAAACTGTGCTTAAATTAAAAAGCCATACAACATAGCTGTTTTGGCACAATATGTTTTTTTGGCTTTTTATAGCTAGCTATTGATAAACCTTATGCCTCAACAAATGGTCGGCAATTACTAAAGCAGCCATAGCCTCAACAATGGCAACAGCCCTAGGTACTACACAAGGATCGTGGCGGCCTTTACCCTTTATTTCTGATACTTCGCCAGCTGTATTTACTGTTTGCTGGGTACTCATTATAGTGGCAACGGGTTTAAAAGCCACCCTAAAATTAATATCCATACCGCTTGAAATACCCCCCAATATCCCACCTGCATAATTGCTATTGGTGCTTATTGTACCGTTTTCATTTGAAATAAAAGTATCGTTATGCTGCGAACCTAGCATTTGCGAACCGTCAAAACCCGAACCATACTCGAAACCATGCACTGCATTAATACTCAACATGGCTTTACCTAGGTCGGCATGTAACTTATCAAAAACAGGCTCACCCAAGCCTACAGGGCAGTTTTTAACGCTACATGATATTTTACCACCAATGGTATCACCATCTTTGCGTACCTTATCTATAAGCGCAATCATGTGTAAAGCCATGTTTTCATCGGCACAGCGTACAATATTGTTTTCACGTTTTTGTATAAAATCTTGGGCAGTTGTAAATGGGATTTCGGCTGCATTTAGTTTACCCACGCTACTTACATGCGCCAGTATATCAATGTCTTGTTGGTTTAAGTAAAGTTTAGCAACTGCCCCTGCGGCTACCCTCGCCGCTGTTTCGCGAGCCGAAGAACGCCCACCCCCACGATGGTCCCGAATACCATATTTGGCCTGGTAGGTGTAATCGGCATGCGAGGGCCTAAAAATATCTTTATTATGGTCGTAATCTTTCGATTTTTGGTCTTCGTTAGGTATCACTATGGCAATAGGTGTACCCGTGGTTTTGCCCTCAAAAATCCCTGAAAGAATTTTGCAAGTATCCGACTCTTTACGTTGCGTAGTAATTTTTGATTGCCCAGGTTTACGTTTATCAAGCTCGTTTTGTATAAAATCAATATCAATGGGTACATTGGGAGGGCAACCATCTATAATAACACCAATAGCCACCCCATGTGATTCGCCAAAAGTGCTAATTTTAAATACTTCGCCAAATGAGTTTCCTGCCATATATTTATTGCTTAAAAATTATATTTTGCGAATTTAAAAAAAGAAAAGCTAAATAATTTTATTTGTAAATATTTATGTTGCTTTTCTAATAAAAAATTTTATTTAAACTACCCTACATACTTTTGCCCATGGTTGGTGATACACCAAACGCCAAAAGAATGTTGTTGGTGTGCCACCAACCATGGAAATAGACAGAAAATATAGTAAACATGAAGATTATTTTTTTGTAAAAAAAATACTAGCATTTCAATCGGGTTTGACTGGCGTTACTTTTTTTACGTGAAACGACAAGCATTGTGGCGTTGTGTAAAATACAAGTAATTTTAATACACAAAACCAAAGGAAAAGAATAACGTACTGGTACGATGCGCCGAAATATCTAGGGTAGGATTATTTACAAATTTTAATTTGCTTACGCTTCGGTTCCAATTTATGTAACTATAGGATACTCCAAATCTAAAACCAAGTTTTTTTGGGTTTCTATACTCTAAGCCAATTTCTGGTTGGGCAGCCCAGTAAAATACGCTTTTACTTTGTTCGATGGTAGCTATTTGCTGTAAATTATTATTTAATGAGTAGCTAGTGTAGGTAGCATTACTAAATAGTTGTTGAAAATTAAAGCCTGCTGCGGCAAAAAAAAATATATTATCATCGGCACTTATATCGCTACGCCAAAGCGGCCTAAACTGAAATGCCAAAGCACTGTTTTCTATATTTAAAACATTATCATTAAGTTTTGAATTTGGGTTTTTAAAGTAATTTTCTCCTCGCCTGTTTACAAGTAAATAATCAACGCCGGTTTCTAAATAAAAATTTGGCTTCAGTTTAAACGCGTATCCGGTGTTTATAAAAACACCCGAAACCGGCTCGCCTACTGGGCCTGGGGTATTGTCGTTATTTATAAGTAAACCAATATATTCTACAAATGGTATTTTGGCGTAAGTGTAACCGTAATTTTGACCATACAAAAAGTTGATTTGTAAACAAAAAGCAATCAAAAAAAAAGACTTCATAAAAAAAATGAAAGTGTAAAATGTGTGCTATGTGTTTTTGTATTTTCCTTTTTTTTTTAAGAATTTTAAGGGTTTCTTTAAACTTTTTTGTGGATAATACCAACCTGTCGGAGTTAAAATCAATAACTTCAGCCTGTTCGGTTTGTGTATCAAATTGTTTTTTACAACTTGATATTACAGCAAGAGTAAGGCCTAAAATTAATAGTCGAGCGAGTGAGTGAGTCTTTTCATTTTTTTTAGGGTTTAGCTTAAATTTAATACAATGTAACATTTTTTTATAAAAAATACTTTATGCTACTTTTTTTAAGAAAAAAGCATGTGTAAAAACATCATCTGACGCAATGGTGATGTGGCATCAATTACAACCTAATCTATTTAAACAAAACCAGCTGATTTTAAAAATAAAATAATAAGATTGAATAACAAAATAGTAAATCCTCAATAATAACCTTGTAAAACTTGACACTTAAAGCTAAAAACTCATTCGAGGAAGTGGACTTATGTTTTGCCCCACAAAATCGTGGTTTAGGTATTTGAAATATCCTGCAATAGCAATCATGGCGGCATTATCAGTACAATAATTTAAATCGGGGATATATACTTTCCAATTATTATTTTGTGCTTCGATGTGTAATGCTTGGCGCAAGCCCGAGTTAGCCGATACACCACCAGCTATGGCAATATGGTTAATTTGATACAGTTGGGCAGCTTTTTTAAGTTTATTTAAAAGAATGCTAACAATGCGCCCTTGCACCGATGCGCAAATATTGTGGATATTTTGTTTTAAAAAATCAGGGTTTTTTTTAATATTATCATTTATAAAATATAGTATAGCAGTTTTTAGGCCACTAAAGCTAAAGTTTAATTCGGGTATATTGGGTTCGGTAAAAGCGTAGGTTTGCTGGCCCATTTGTGCATATTTATCAATTAAAGGTCCACCAGGGTAGGGTAGTCCCAATATTTTTGCGGTTTTATCAAAAGCTTCGCCAGCAGCATCATCTAACGTTTGGCCAATAATTTGCATATCGAAGTGGTTTTTTACCAACACTATTTGTGTATGCCCCCCCGATACCGTAAGGCATAAAAAAGGGAAAGGGGGAGGGGTATAATTTGGCATATTTTTAGGGGCAATAAAATGCGCTAACACATGCGCCTGTATGTGGTTAACTTCTATTAGTGGGATATTTAGCCCCAGCGCAAACGATTTAGCAAACGATACGCCTACCAGCAACGACCCCAATAAACCAGGCCCGCGTGTAAAAGCTATGGCGTGTAACTGATTTTTGTTTACATTAGCTTCGTTTAAGGCATGGTGTACCGTAGGAATAATGTTTTGCTGGTGTACACGCGAGGCTAATTCGGGTACTACACCGCCGTAATTTTGGTGTATAGTTTGGTTGGCAATAATATTTGATACAATTTTACCGTCGATACAAACGGATGCCGAGGTTTCGTCGCATGATGACTCGATAGCTAAAATAATTGCCATAGTAAAAATTTTAATTTTTAAATTGTAAACGTATTAAAAAAGTATTAAAAATAGGTGTTTGGTTGTTGCTGTTTTTATTAATAACGGCTGGTGTGCTTACTTTTGTATCGCAACTGCCTCAAGTACAAACATGGGCTGCTAATAAAGCCGCTAATTATTTATCTGAGGAGCTTAAAACCAAAGTTGAAGTTAAAAACTTGTTTTTTAAACCTTTTACATCTTTGATTATAGAGGGTTTGTATGTGCAAGATTTACAAAAAGATACCCTACTACTAGTGCCTAAACTTGTGGTAGATATAAGTGAATTTTCGCCATTTAAACGCAGAAAAATCGACTTAAATAATATCGAATTGTACGATGGTAAATGTTATTTAAAAAAATTTAAAAATGATTCGAGCAATGTAAGTTTTATTATTAACTATTTTGCTTCGGGTAAGCCCGATACTACCAAAAGTAGGCCTTTCGACCTTTCTTTTGATAAAATAACCCTTAAAAATTTCGACTTTAGGTACAAAAATTATTTGTTTAAAAATACTTATAGCCACCAAGTAAATTATGAGGATGTGCATCTTAAACACTTAAATGTAGGCTTGCTAGGGGTAGATATTAAACATCATTTGTTTAAAGCCCAAATAAATAAACTAAGCTTTTACGAAAAATGTGGCTTTGTATTAAACGATTTAAGTGCACATGCTGTAGTAGATAGCAACCAAATTGTACTTAACAGTTTACAATTAATTACACCAAAATCAAATTTGCATAATTTTTTTAGTATGAAGTTTAAAAGTTATGATGACTTTAACGATTTTGAAAACAAGGTAATGATGGAGGGTAACTTTAAAAATGCTACAATTGCATCAACCGATGTGGCTTATTTTTCATCCGCTTTGCGTAAAATAAATTTATCTATAAATGTTAATGGCAAAATAAAAGGTAGGGTAAATAACTTAAAAGCCAAAAACCTGCAAATAATGGCAGGTAAAGCTACCTACGTAAAAGGGGATTTTTACGTTAAAGGATTGCCCGATATTAAAAACACTTTTTTAAACTTAAATTTTAGTCAAGTTGCCACCAATAAAACCGATTTAGATGCGATTATTGCAGGTGTTACAGGTAAAAAAAAATCAATCATACCAGGTATGGTTAATAAGTTTGGACATGTAAACTTTAAAGGCAATTTTACCGGGTTTACAAATAATTTTGTGGCTTATAGCGAGTTTAAAACCAAGCTAGGTAGCTTAAAATCAAACATACATGTAAACTTTGATAAGGCAAACATACCTAGTTATGTAGGCAAAATACAAACATTAAATTTTGATATTGGGCAATTACTAAACCAAAAATCGTTAGGTAAAACTAGCCTTAAAATGGATGTAAATGGATATGGCACCGATGTTAAAAAACTATCCGAAACTTTATTGGCTACTATTGATTATATTGATTTTAACCATTACAGATACCATAACGTTAGGCTAAACGGAAAGTTTAATAAACAACTTTTTAAAGGTAATGCAACCATAAACGATAAAAACCTAGATTTAGCTTTTAAAGGAAATATTAACTTTAGCCAAGCATTACCCGAGTATAAATTTTACGCCAATATTGGCCATGCCAACCTTCGTAATTTAAAATTTATAGAAGATAGTATCAGTATTTCAACCAATTTTAATGCCGATTTTAGCGGTAATAGCTTAGATAATATACAGGGTAATGCAGCATTAAATAAAATAAAATTACGTACAGCACAAAAAACTTTTACCATAGATACGGTAAATGTAAATGCCGATGGTATGGGAACCAGTAGGTTACTACAAGTTACATCCGATATTGGCGATGCTAGCATACGTGGGTTGTACGATTTAGCTACCCTGCCATCGGCTTTTAAGCTAATTGTAAAAAAATATATACCTTCGTGGCAAACGGTTATTGTAAAATCCAAAAAACAAAATTTTCAGTTTAATTTTGATTTAAAAAATTTAGATGCCCTTACATCTTTATTATTACCTACACTTAGCATCCCCGAAAGGGGAAGCTTTAGTGGTAAATTTAATTCCGACTCGGGCCGGGTATCGCTTAGCGGTTTTGTAAAAACAATAAAGTACGATAAAATTGTGTACCGCAATTTAATTATCGACCAAAATACATCGCCCAAAAGCCTCGAGGCTATTATTTCTTTAGATAAGATAAATCTTACCGATAGCGTTGCAGTTCAAAACATAATTATTCAAAACAGTTTAAAAAACGATAGCTTATCGTTTAACGTAAAATTATCGGATAAAAGTGCTGTTAACCAGCTCGATTTGTACGGATTGGTAGAGTTTGGTAAAGATACAACAGCCAAGTTAAGCATACTTCCATCGGATATTGTGATAGATAACCAAGTGTGGAAGGTACAAGACAAAGCCCGTATAAAATTTGAGAACCAAAAAACCAAAATAGAGGGCATTTATTTAACTAATAACCAACAATTGATAGCCGTAAACGGTATAGTTTCGACCAAACCCAATGATGTATTGGCGGTAGTGATGGAAAATGTAAGCCTTAAATCGCTAAGTATGTTATCTAAAGGTTCGGGCATTAACCTATCGGGGACAATAAATGGTAACATAAACTTAGCTTCTATATTGGCTAACCCCGATATAAAATCCGATATTAAAGTAGATTCGTTGCAGTACAATACCACCTTTATCGGGGATTTACGGTTAGTATCAGCCTTTAACGAACAAACCCAAAAAATTGATGTAAACGCCGTTATTGATAACCGTGGGCAAAAAACTATGGATATAAATGGCAGTATCAATATTAAAAACGAAACCAATAATTTAGATTTAAACGTATTGCTTGATAAAACCGAATTAATTATTTTTTCTCCTTTTATAAACGAGCTCGTATCTAACTTATCGGGCCATATATCATCGAAACTAAAAGTTACAGGGCCATTTAGTAACCCCAAAATAAACGGTACCGCAGGCTTTAAAAATGCTGGCTTAACCGTAAATTATTTGAACACCGCTTACATTATTAACGATGAAGTAGAAGTAGAAAATAGTATTATTAAAATTAATAACCTAGGTATAAAAGATATACGAAATAATATAGCCCGTGTAAATGGTACCGTAGATTTAAAAAATCCTGATAACCCCGATATTGAAATTAACCTAAATGCCAGTAATTTTATGGCATTAAATACCACTGCCAAAAATGGGCAAGCCTACTATGGCGTAGCTTACGCCACAGGCGATTTTAACTTTAACGGCCCTACCGATGCCATGCGCATAGTTATAAACGCCAAAACCGAACGTGGTACTATATTTACGATCCCACTTAATGGTGCATCAACCGTAGGCGCCAACGATTTTATATTTTATGTTTCAAAAGATACCCTAAAAAATAAAAGAGGCGATGAAAACTTTTTTAAGGGTTTAGTGATGGAGTTTGAATTGAGGGTGGATGAAGCCTCGCAAGTAAATATACTTACCGATGTAGGTAATTTAACAGGGGCTGGTAATGGCGATTTTAGGCTTTTAATTACTTCGCTAGGCGATTTTGAAATGTATGGCGATTATGTGATTGATAAAGGAAAGTTTGATTTTACGGCCAATAACGTAATAAATAAAACTTTCGAAATACAAAAAGGTGGCGATATACGTTGGACAGGCGACCCATCAAATGCAAACATTAATTTAAACGCCATATACGCTACCCGTACTCCGCTTGCTCCACTTTATTTGGCCGCAGGGCAAACCCAAACCGACGACCGACGTAACGAAACCGTATTGGCACAAGCACTTATGTTTTTAAGTGGTTCGCTGCTATCGCCCGATATTAAATTTAAGTTAGATTTTCCTAACAATACCGAAATTAAAACACGCTTAGGCGGTTATTTAAATAATCAAGATAACGAAAACCAACAAGTTATTAACCTTGTAGTTCGTAATAGCTTTAGCGGTAGTGCCAGCGGTGGTATTGGTTTTCAAAATAGCGATATTATAAGCTCGGCATCTGAACTCGCTTTTAGCAAACTCAATAATATAATTTCACAATCGTTAAAAGTAAAAAACTTAGACTTTAACATACGCTCAGGCAACGAATTTGGGGGTAGTTATCGTTTTTTTAACGATAGATTTACAGTAAGAGGTAATTTTTCGAACAATAGGTACAGTGCACTAAATAATAAGAGTTTAATAAGTAATAACCTATTTAACACCCCATTAACAGATGTTACCCGCGATTTGGAGTTTAACTATAACCTTAAAAAAGATGCCACCTTTGTAGCAAAAGGTTTTCAACGACCTGCCAACCGAGATTTTTTTAACCTAAACAGAGATATTTACATTAACGGACTAGGTTTGGTATATATGCAAGAATATGATACTTTTGCCGAATTTTTGCGCAACACTTTTAGGGGTAAAAATAAAACAACTAAAACTAAGGCTACCAATACCCGTAACGCTCCAGTTAATAAAAACAAATAGTACTATTAATGTAGCTAATTTCGGGGCTTGGTTTAAAATTATATAAGTTATTAATCTTTTCGTTATT
The DNA here is from genome assembly GCA_004293485.1 of Sphingobacteriales bacterium. Lineage (GTDB taxonomy): Bacteria > Bacteroidota > Bacteroidia > Sphingobacteriales > Sphingobacteriaceae > Pseudopedobacter. The sequence continues at coordinate 56,364 of RDYW01000035.1, forward strand.
TTAATTCCCAATACTAATACCCAAATATTTCTTTTAGTGAAAGTTTTTTTACTTCTCCAAGTTTTGCTATATCGCTTTCGCTGATTTTATTTTCGGATGCTAAGATGCAATACGTATAAGGCTTATTGGCTATATTTTGTTGGTAAAACTGCTTTATTTGCTCAAAATTTATTTTATTAACCCTGGCGTAGGTTTGCTGGCGTATATCGGTTTTTACGCCTTTGCGCTGTGCCGCTAAGTAGTTAAATATGATATTATCTTGTGTAATACGCTCGGTTTCAATATCTTTTTTAATACCTATACGGGCATTGTTTAGGTTTTCGTTTAGCTTTGGTAAGGTGGTTAAAAGCTCGTTCATGGCGGTTACGGCTTCGTTAAATTTATCGGCTTGGCAACCTACGTAAGCTAAGGCAACAAATGGATCGTTTTTTTTATCGGGCGTAATGTAATAAGCGTAGGTATTGTAGGCCAACGCTTTAGATTCGCGTATGGTTTGAAACACAATAGCACTCATACCATAACCAAAATAATTGTTAAACACGCCTATCAAAGGTTCTTCACTTGCATTGTATTTACTGTTATTGCGCAACCACATTATTTCGGCTTGTACCATATCGTAATCGGCATATAGTACTTGGTTTTTATTTTGTACGCTTGGTGTAAATAGGGTTGAAGGTGCTGCCTGTGTAAATTTAAGAGGTAAAGGGTGTAATTTTTGTATGGTGGGTTTAAAGTTGATAAGGCTTTGTGGGCCGTAGTAAATTATTTTATGGCTGTGTTTACTAAGGTTGTGTAACAGGTTTACCAATTCGGTTGCGATAATATTTGCCATTTCGGTATCTGATAGTACATAATTAAATGGGTTTTTTGCGCCATAGCGGGCATAATTGGTTAAACCTTGCATAATGGCTCCTTTGCTGGCTTTTGCATCGGTTCGGGATTTCATTATTCTAGCTTTTAAGGCTATTAGTGCATTTTGGTTAGCTTTACAGTTTTTTAATAGGTACTCGAACAGCGAAACTGCTTGCACAAAGTTTTCTTGTAGCCCTTCTATTTTTATGGTGGTAAATTCTCGGCCGGTACTCACATTAAAGCTACAAGCTATTTTATAAAAAGCTTTTGTAATATCTTCGGCAGTTGTTTTATTAGTTGATAAAAACTGAAGGTATTGGGCCGCTATATCTAATTTTTTATTATTCCAGCTGCCTATATCAAAGCGGTATTGTAATCTAAATATTTGGTTTTCTTTATTTTGTATATATAATAATTGTGCTGGGCCAATATTGCTTTTTACAAAATCTTTATCATAATTTAAAAAAACTGGTTTTACGGGTATGGCGGGCATTTGGTTTACGGCTTTAACAAATTCTGATTGTGCATCTCTATTTGTTTCGACCGCCGTAATACTTGGTTTTACAACTTTTACCACGTTTTTATCTTCGCCCATGCGTTTATAAATAGCCACATAATTATCGGCAAAGTATTTGTTTGCGAAAGCAACAATATCTTTTTTGGTAATTTTAGATAGCTGGTCGGTATAGGCTACTTGGTTTTTCCAATCAATTTCTGATGTAAAAGCATCCATCAAGTTTTCGGCTCTTGAGCTATACGATTCCAAGGCTAAAATTTTATTTTTCTTTTGGTTATTTACAATCGAAGTAATCAGGTTATTATCAAAATTTCCTTTTTTTAAGTTTTCTATTTCGCCCAGCATCAATGTTTTAACATCCTCTAGCGATTGCCCTTGCGTAGCGTTTCCTTGCATGTATAACACGCCATAATCTATAAGGGTATATGCCGATGCCGAAGCCCGCAATAGCTTTTGTTTTTTTACCAAGTTTAAATCCATTAAACCCGCCTTGCCATTGGTAAGTATTTGCCCTACTAGGTCGGCAAGCAATACATCTTTATCTTTATTGCCAGGCAGGCGGAAGCCAATGGTTACGTTTTCGGCATCGGGGCCTATTACTTCTTCAATAATAGGTTGGTTAATAGGTAGTTCGGCATCAAACGTATAGGCAGGTATAGGATTGCTTTGCATAAACGAAAAAGCGTTATCTACTTTTTTAATCATCGCATTAGCATCAAAATCACCAGCCATAATTATACCCATATTATTGGGCACATAGTAATTGTTATAATATTGGCGTATAGCTACTAGCGATGGATTTTTTAAATGTTCAACGGTACCAATGGTAGTTTGCCTGCCGTAATTATTGTTTTTAAATAAGCTGGCAAACAGCTTTTCGAACACCTTACGGCTATCGCTATCCATACCTATATTTTTTTCTTCGTAAACGGCTTCAAGTTCGGTATGGAAAATTCTAAAAACTGGGTTTCTAAATCGCTCGGCCTGTACAGCTAAATATTTATCGGTAGCATTAGCGGGCACATCATCGGTATATACTGTTTGTTCAAATGATGTAAAAGCATTGGTTCCTTGTGCGCCCATGGCCGCTAACATTTTATCATACTCATTAGCAATGGCATATTTTGCTGCAATGCCCGATACCGAATCTATTTGCTGGTAAATAGCTTTACGTTTTAGGGTATCGGTGGTGTGGTTATAGGTTTCGTAAAGGGTATCAATTTTATCTAACTCGGGTTTTTCTTTTGCCCAGTTTAAGCTACCATATTTATCAGTTCCTTTAAATAGCATGTGTTCTAAATAGTGTGCAAGGCCAGTGTGCGAGGCTGGGTCGGTTTTACTACCTGCTTTTGTAGCTATATAACACTGTATGCGAGGGCTTTTATTGCTGGTACTTAAAATAACAGTTAAACCATTTTTAAGGGTATAAAACCTTGCTTTTGTAGGGTCGTTTACTACATATTTATAGGTATATCCGCCAGATGTAGCCGTTGCCCATTGCGTAGGTTTTTGTTGTGCAAATAGGTTACTAGCAAGTAAAAGTAGGGGTAATAAAAGTTTGGTTTTAAAGTTTAACATAAAATTATTTTAAATAGTAAACGAGTAAATTAATTTTTCATAAAATTTGTGAAAGCATTTGAATGTAAAGCTTTTTTGTTTTTAAAGTTAAAATTTTAAAAATTAATTTGGATATTTTTATTGATACTTAAACATTATTTACAGTTAATAAGTATTTTAAGCCAAAATTAGTACTGTAAATTATGAAATACTTATTGTTAAGTACAAAATTATTCCATAAATTTTTAAATCTAATATATTATGAGAAAAATTACATTTATTTTTTTGTTAACGTTATTAATTAACTATTCTAATGCTCAAACTGTTGGTATAGTGTACAATATTAATCCAACAATGGGGTACTCTTTTTGTAAGGGACTGTTTAAATTTGAGGTATTAAACCAACATGATTTAAACTATAATGTGGTTAATTATATTGAGAGTTATATGAATATTAAAAAAATACCTAACAAAATTTTTGATGATTTTGATTTTAGTGCTATTGAATACTTTACTGAAAGAATTAAATTAAAGAAAATGGCCGAGTATGTTGAAAATTTTTGTGAAAAAAATAATTTAGACAGAATTATTATATTAAGAAAAAATAATGCTTATACGAGTACAGATTTTATGAAAACATTACACAATTTCGAACACGATTTGGGAATTATAACGTTTAATTTGGAAAAGAAAAAAACATTGTTGTATTATAACTATGTTATCATAAATTATACCAAAGGTAGTAGAAAATTTGAAGCAGTTTTGCGTTCAAATTATAAATCTCAAAAATTTGAAGAACCAATTTTTGATAGTGTAAAACTTAATTTGGTTAATAACAATGTTTTTAACTATCATGTAATTGAATATAATAGCATAATTAATAGATTTCTTGATGAAAGTATTCCCTTCGTCTTGGAATAGTACCTTTTTCTATTAATAAGGATCTACATCAACACTTAAAAAAGCACCTTTATTTAGTTTGTTTTCGTAAAAAGAAATAATTTTAAGATGAAGTATTTCTTTAACTTTAACTATAGATTGTGTTTGCTTATCTACCTTTATCATAATGGTTTGTATATAATAAGTGCGTATGCGGCCCACCAAGGGTATTTGTGGGCCTAAAACTTTATCGCCCAAAACTTTGCGAAGTTCGATGGCAAAATAATCGGCAATGGCTTGTAGCTTTAAAAAATCTTTGTGCTTCACATCAATTTGTATAATGCGGGTGTAAGGCGGGTAGGCAAACTGTTTGCGTTCGGCAAGTTCATCGCTAAACATCCCATCAAAATCATTATCAACCACTTGTTGTAAAATGCGGTTTTTAACATCGTAAGCCTGTATAATTACTTTGCCTTGTTTATCCCTTCGGCCTGCCCTACCTGCCACTTGGGCAAGCATTTGGTAGGTACGTTCGTAAGCCCTAAAATCTGGAAACTTTAGCATCGTATCGGCATTTATAATGCCAATGGTGCTTACATTTCCAAAATCTAAACCCTTGGCTACCATTTGTGTACCTACCAAAATATCTATTTTACCTTCTTCAAAAGTGCTTAAAATATGTTGGTGGCCGTTTTTGTTTCGGGTGGTATCGTAATCCATCCTACCTACATTAAAGTTGGGCAAAAGTATTTTAATATCGTCTTCTATTTTTTCGGTTCCGTAGCCTTTTTGTATTATATGGGTGCTTCCGCAGGCTAGGCATTTTACAATGTTATCTTCTTGGTAGCCACAGTAATGGCAGTGCATTTTATTGCTTGTTTTGTGGTAAGTTAAGCTAACATCGCAGTTAATGCACTTGGGGGTGTTGCCACAAGTTTTACAAATTAAAATGGGCACATAGCCACGGCGGTTTTGGAACATTATTACCTGTTCTTTTTTGGCCAAAGCCTGCTCCATCTCGGTTAACAGCAGGGTGGTAAAGTTTTCTTTAATGAGTTTTTTTTGCGTTTCATCAGCAATGCTGGCCACTTCTATTTTGGGCATTTGCACTCCGCCATAGCGTTTTAATAATTTTACCAAGCCATATTTACCAGTTGTGGCATTAAAATAAGTTTCGATAGATGGCGTTGCCGAACCTAGCAATATATGCGCTTTATGCATACCAGCAAGCACAATTGCGGTATCGCGAGCGTTGTAACGTGGTGAAGGGTCGTACTGTTTATAACTGGCTTCGTGTTCTTCGTCTACAATTATTAAACCCAAATTTACAAACGGCAAAAACACGGCCGACCTTGCACCTAACACCACCTTACATTCGTTTTTAAGTACTTTTTGCCAAACTTCGGCCCGCTCGTTATCGTTAAATTTACTGTGGTAAACCACAATTTTATCGGCAAAGTATTTTTTTAAGCGTTCGATAATTTGGGTGGTAAGGGCAATTTCGGGCAATAGGTACAATACCTGTTTGCCTTGCGCAATGGCTTCCTCAATTAAGCGTATATAAATTTGGGTTTTGCCCGATGCCGTTACGCCGTATAACAGCGTTACAGGCAGCGTGTTAAAATAATGCCGAATGGCTTTTAAGGCCACATCTTGGTAGGCGTTTAGGGTAAAAGTGTGGGTAAGTTCGTCGTCGTATTTGGTTAATCGGCTTACAATTTTATAATCGGCTATAAAAATATCTTTGTCAATTAAAGCTTTTATAATAGCTGGCGTTGCGCCGCTGGCATCTGTTAGTTGTGCTTTGGTAATTTCGGGATTTTGTTTGCTTAACTGCAAGTAAGCCAGTAAAACATCTAATTGTTTGGGTGCTTTTTCTAACAAAGCAAATAGTTGTTTTAAAGCTTCGGGGTTTTTATACGCTTGGTTTAAGCCTATTAATGCAATGGTTTTGGGTTTGTATTTTTGGTTTATTTCCTCAAAAATAAAAATAGCTTTTTTATCAAACAACGAGCGAAGTATAGAAAATACATTTTTTTGCCCCAATATTTTATTTATATCGCTTACTAGCAGTTCTTTTTGGATTTCTAAAGCTTCAACTACCACAAACTCTTTATCGTTCAACTCCGATTTATCGTAATCGCCCTCGCTGTTTAAAACTATACGGGTTTCGCTGGCCAGTTTTAATGCAGCTGGTAAGGCGGCTTGCATTACTTCGCCCAAATGGCACATATAATAATTGGCCATCCAATGCCAAAGGTTTAGTTGGGTGGGGTTTACAATAGGTTGGTCGTCGATAATATCTAATAAATATTTGGCTTCGTAACGCTCGGGCGGATTTTGGCTTACCGATAAAATAATGGCGGTATAAATTTTACTTTTGCCAAACTGTACCACGGTTCGTTTACCAATTTCAGCCTTATTATTTAGCTCGAAAGGTACACGGTATGTAAACGTATTGGCTACCGCTAAAGGTAAAATTACTTCTACAAATAGGGTTTTTCTACCTATGGCTTCTTCAAAATCTATCATTTATTGGTTTTTAATACGCCAAATAAAAGGCTAAGCCATCCCACTATAAAAAACAAACCACCAATGGGAGTTATTGGGCCTAAATATTTTAACCAAGGTGCGCCTAAAAAATCTTTTAAAGCCAATACATATAACGAACCCGAAAACAGCAGTATGCCCAGCACAAAACCGTAAAAACTTATTTTTAGGTAATTTAGTTTTAAATCGCTTAAAGCGGATAAAAAAAGTAAGGCAAAAGTATGGTAAAAATGGTACTGTACGCCTGTTTGCCATACGGTTAGCATATCGGGCGAAACTATTTTTTTTAAACTATGTGCGCCAAAAGCACCTAAAATTACGGCTATTAAACCTAAAATTGCTGCCCAAATGAGTATTGTTTTTTTCATTTTATGTTGATGATGTTGCTAAGGTAATAAAAGCTGAGTGGGTTTTTAAATAGGATTTTAATTAGAGGGTTGTGAAATTGAAAATTACTTTTTTTTACTCTTCTAAATTACCCCTTAAAGTTGATATGGCATATATTGGATAAACAAGTGGTAAGCACTATTGTAACAACGATTACATTAAAACCAGGGCTGTAGTACGGTTTGGGTATTGGTGTTGGTGGGGATTTTTTAGCACTAAACTTCATTAGATGCACAAAGCTTCATATAAGTACTGAAACCGCTTTTGCAAAACGGTAGTGCGTTCTGTTTTCTTTTTCGGTCGTTTGTTAGCTTTGGCCAAGACATACTCTTAAGCAATTTTTGGTTTGTGAGTTGGATGGTGCAAATTGAAAATGTGTATGGCTTTTAGGGTTGGCATTTGTACTATTTTAATTTAATATTCTTTATCAAATGGTTGTATTCGTAATTCACAATGTTTTCATTTAAAATTAATTGGATTGTTTCTTCGATTACCTCAAAAGGCACTACAAACCATTCTCTTGGATTTAGTCTTTGTCCTTTTTCATTAAACAAGTCAATATCTAAACAAGCATTGGCAAAAAAACGATGTAAAAGACTTTCTAATTTGTAGGCATTTCTGTTATACACTTTGTAAGTCGCAACTTTTTGAACTTCCGCAAATAAGTAGGTGGCTTCGTGTTTAGCATTTTTTATTCTGTCATCTACAGAATTACTGGCAAAACCAACTTTATACAAGTCTTTAATATTTGCTATTTGTGAGTTGGTTGATTTTGTTTTCAATACGTAAATCCAACCCGATGGTATATCTTCTTCCTTTACAAGCCCTGTATTCACAAACAAATCTTGTTGAATATTATCATAAGTGTTCGTAATCATTTTACCATTATTGTATAACGATTTACCTAATGAACGATACCACATATTGCTCAATGTTGCATTTTCAAAAATTGTTCTAGTTCTTCCGTCCTTTCTACTAAGAGTACTTTCTTTTAAATTTTCTTGTTCTCTATTCCAACGCACTTTTTCTAAAAATAAAAGTAAACCATCTAAAACATAAAATTGACCTTCCAATAGGTGCTTTTCGACATCTTTAAATTCAAGAATCTTACTTTTACCCTCTTTAATTTCTTTATGCACTTTTTGAAACATTGCCTCATACTTTTCAAACTCCTTTTCCTTTAGCGGTTTTCGTTGTGCAACAAAATCTGCTTCAGCTCTATCTGCAGGTCTAGGCGTATGCTTGAACTTGAAAATATCTAAGTCTTTGTCAGCGTATAATAAGCCTAAATCATCATCATTTAAAATGTCATCAATAGTTTGTTTTTCCATTTCTACATAACCCAAAAGGTTATGCCTGTCGAATGGTTTTAGAACTTTCTTTCGAGCTTCATTTTCTCTAAAATTCTTCAACTTTGCCATCAATCCATATTCTGACATACTAGACTTGTTAGGCTCTCTTTTGTTTTTATCGTAGAAGGCGTTTATCTCTTCAAACGAATCTATAAGCCGGTCATTATCTGACTTTATAGTTGGAGCTTTGGCTTTTGAATCTAATAATCCAAAATCATCATCATCAAAAATGTCATCAATAGTTAGCTTTTTAGCCATTTGCCAATGTTTTTCTACGTTTTAATTCTCTTAAAAATACTAATGCTTCTGCCATTCTTTTTTCTTTGTAGTCAAATGCTTGAATATTGGGTTGCTCTCCATTGTTGTTTTTTACCCATTCTTTGATTTTTGGCCATAACAAAATGGCTTCTTCTTCGGTCATTTCAAACTTGGTAGATTGAATATGCTCGTCTATCATTTTTAAAACTTGTGTGGTTACCGATTTTGATAAAATTTCAAATGCTTTTTGAAAAGGATTTATTCTGTCAATTAAATCAATGTGGATTTCATCAATATTGATAAAACTACCTGCTCCTCTGATAAATCTCTTATCTCCTTGTTCTTCAATCGTACTGTTTTTTATTACAGAATCAATTACTACGTGTTGCCTAACTGCTTCTACATCGTCATCACTCAAATCGGGATATATTTCTCGTATGATTTTAGGAATTAAAACCGTATTGATAACCTCTGGTTCTACATTGCCTGGCATTGCTTTTAGCATTTGCGGGTTTTGCAACAGTTTTGCTTTCAAATCATTCAAATCGGTTTCAATAATGTCTTTGGCTCTTTGGGAAGTGGGTAATTTGAAACCTCTTATTTTAAGTGTAGTTTCATTATCAGTTTCGTCTTCATCATCATCCTCTTTTTTAAGTTTGAATTTGAAGTTGGGAGCCAAAACTTGCTCCATTAGCAAAGAGGCTGTAATGGCTTTGAGCATATTGTTTACCGAAAGTTTTACTTCATCATTTTCTGCATCTGGTTGCGCAATAAGGTTGGTAAATTGTGCGTGTGTTTTATTGCTACTGTCTCTGGTAGCTCTGCCTATAATTTGAATAATTTCGGTGAGCGAACCTCTGTAACCTATGGTAAGAGCGTGTTGGCAATACGGCCAGTCAAAGCCCTCTTTTGCCATGCCCAAAGCAATAATAATATCAATATCATCTGCCGATTTTACTTCTCGTAGATAGGCACTTATTTTATCTCTTGATTTTGGGTTGTCCTGAACTAAATCGGCAACTTTCAACATTTTGCCTGTTTTATGGCTTTTGATGTGCAAAACACCAGTTTTTTCATCTTGAAACTCTAATTCTCCTAAAACATCAATGATATGATTGACTTCTTCATTTTTCTGTTTAGAAGATTCAGCGGCGTTCACACTTGGTATGTGAATAATTGTTTTAAGATTTTCGTCAAGTATTTCTGCCAAAGCTGAAATTCCCGTTTCAGGATTCTTTTTAAAATACCTGCCTGTGTAAAAATGATAGCCAATTCCTAATGATTTTAAGTACTCGTAACCGTTCAATTGTTGGTAGTACGAATAAGTTACTTTCGTAAATTTTTCTTCATCTTCTGGCATTAAAACGGGTACACTATCGCCTCTAAAATAAGAACCTGTCATTGCCACAATATGAGCCGTTGAGTTTTTCATTATGCTTTTTAGCACTTGACCTAAGATATTGTCGCCCTCGGCAGATACGTGATGAAATTCATCAATAGCGACCAAAGTATCATCCAATTTTTTCACATCTAAACCATCAAACGCAAAACGTAATGTTGCGTGTGTGCAAACCAAAATGGGTTCGTCCGATTCCAAAAAGTTTAAAAAAGCTGTTACCTTACTTTTTTCTTCGCCTGGTGTACAAAGATTGTATTTTGGGTTTGGATGCCAATCGGCAAAAAAACCATATTTTTTTAATGCAGTTATGCCAAAAGAGGCTCCAATAGATTTTTCAGGTACGGCAACAATTACTTTTTTGATGCCTTGATGGTGTAATTTGTGCAAAGCAATATACATCAAAGCTCTTGATTTACCAGATGCTGGCGGTGCTTTAAGTAATAAGTATTGAGCAGTTTTACCCTCATAAGCTTTCTCCTGCATTTCTCGCATCCCCAATGCATTGGTGCTTTTGCTTTTTCCTGTTTGGGCGTAGGTTACTTCGATTAAATTTGGCATCTTTTTAATTTGTTTATTCAGTTGTTCGAAAATTTCGAATAACAGTGTTTATATTTTTAATTACAATAAGCTTAAAAATAAACACAAACAAACAACACATTGTAAATTAACTATTTAAGTGTTTTTGTTTTTGTTTTTATTTTTTATTTATTTTTTTTTAGCCAATTCATAAATTCTATTTCGTTTTGCACCAGCAGTAATAACTTCTTGTTCTGCAACCAATTTGTAAACTGATTTTTGAACCTCATTTTCAGGTACGCCTTTCATTCGTTTCTTTATATCATTTAAAGAACTAACACCATTGTATTTTAAATCTTCTTTTATCAAAGCCTCTAACATGTAAGGTTCCATCGTTTTTAAAGAAGGTGTAATGTCTAATTTTGCTTGCTCAAAAAGTTTTGGATTTAACAAATATTGTGTGCCTTTCTTTTCACCGTGTGATACTATAATTTCTTTTTCTAAAAGTGTTCCAATCCAAGTGCGTGTTCGGTCATCATGTGCCAATAATAAATGTGAAGCTAACTGTGTGGCAGGCATTTTTTTATGCGAAGCTATAATGCCTAAAGTAATATATTCCTTTTGGTTCAGCGTATAGTGTTTATCAATATAGTCCAGAATAGAAATTACATCCGGATTTAATGTTTTAGAATAAACTGTAACACTTACTTTTGTGAAATCACTTTCAATTTCAGGCATTGGTTTCGCATCTCTAGCCAATTTTTCATATACCAAATCGTAACCAGAACCTTCCCCCTCCATCAATCTTAAATCAGACATGAGTTGAATCAAATGCGGATTTCTGCGTTGACGTTCATGTAAGATATTTTTTGAATTTACACCCAAAGGTAAGCTTCCTGGATTCGTAATCTTCATTCTGCCAGGATATACCTCAATAAAGATGTCGCCTGAAATAGTATATTTTTTGTGTGCTATTGCATTTACCAGTAGTTCACGAACTACTTCTTTGGCATATTGTCTGATAGTTTTACGAAACAATCCATCGGGCAACTCTGTGCTATAAGTAAGCTCAACAGCTTCTTTTTCTATCTCCAATAAAATTTCTTTAGGGCTGTGCAAATGGTAGTGCCATTCTTTTTTTCGTATTTTTTCGTCTCTATCGTTATATACAATATATTGGATAGTAACGGGGTAACTTAATCTTGCAATTTGAGCAGGCGTACCCAGCCACAAAACACCTAAATTGGTTAAAAAACCTTCAGGTGATAACAGCTGATAAAAAGATAAAATCTCCTCATCTAATTTATCTTTTATAAATTCAGAAACTTTATTAGAGGTTCTTAAATCGGCTAACAAACCATTTATTTTGTTGAAATCGGCATTTGATAAACTTATTTTTTGTGCAGTAATAATTTCCCATTGAAAGGCTGTTTTTTCAGAAGCCAGATTCGTAAGTTCATCGCTACCAACCGGGTAACAATTATCACTGATACGGATAAAAACTTTGCCCGATGAAGTTGTAGCTATAACACGGGTGGAAGGTTGAATATTAAGTGTAAAATATTCTCCACCATTTTCATGTGTTATAATATCGTTTGTAATAATACTAACACCATCTGTAAGCTGACGAAGGGATTTTACCAAATCATTGATATTTTCTTGCTGTATTTTTTGCTTAAGTGGTGGGACATTTTGCTTATCTTCTATGCCAATAACAATTTCTCCCCCTTGAGCATTAGCAAAACAGACACAAGTTTCTGCCAAATCTCTATGATTAGCTTTGTCCCCAATTGCCTTTTTAAGACTTTTATAATCTCTATTTTTGTCTTCTACCCTCATTTTTTTACTTTTTTAGCTGGCTTCACCTTCGCAAACAAGGTATCTCTTTGCAGCATTTCCTCATACATTTTAAACAAGAACTCCAAACGCTCGGTATCGTTTTTAAAAGCTTGCAAACGGTAACATTGCTCAATAGCTAAATCTAGCTCTTGGTGTGCTTTTAGCAAACCTTTGGGCATTGTGCTGGGGTTGTACAACTGTGCCATTGTTTTGCTGGGGTGTTTGGCTCGCTCATCCAATATGTCAAATACATATTGATTCAAATTCTCTTTTTGCTTGGTGGTGATGTCGGGAAAGGGGAAGGTGTTGTAAACTAAATTCACAGAATACCTAATATCTTCTCTCATTTTACCACCAACAGCTTTAGCCCAAAGTAAATGCAACTTTGAACTTAATATGCCAAAATGGTAAGGTGAAAAATTATAAATAACAAACACTCCATTACTTAGTATTGAGCCATCTGCTTCAATACCAACAGGAATGTAATTACGATTTGAAGAGCTAGTCATTGGAATTATTATTGACTCGCCACTTTGATACTTTCTATAAAAAAATCTATGTGGAACCTCAGCTGCTTTACGAGCATCTCTCCCCGCATTTAATCTATATATTTCACATTTATCAATTCTATCTCTAATAGGTTTTATATTATATGCTTCCTCAATTTTGTCATCGTCAATCCATAAACAATATCTTTCAATACCATTTAAAAAATCATTACCACCTACAAATTTTTTAATGAATTTATCTGAATTTAAATCTTGACTTATAAATGATTCTTTTTCTTCTTTAGATAAAACTAAATAACCACCATCAATTCCACTACTGCCTAGAGCCATCTCTGGTAAAGTAGAAATAGGTGTATCTCTTTTTTGAATGAAAATATTACTTCCTGATGTTAAATATGGATTTATATTCTTTGCAAAAGTTTTAATATTCCCATCAAAAATTAATTTATCTCTTTCAGCTATGTTTCGTAAAGAGATAATAACAACAGAAACAGCTGCACTACCTTTTGCATTATTAGTCCACTTAAAAGAGGTATTAGCAAAATTTATTTCAAGGTCTTTAAGAATATAAGGCCAGATTAGACTTACTTGTTCTCCTTGACATATTGAATTAGTACTTACAAATGCAAGTTTTGCATTCATCCCCTTGATGTAATCAGTACCTTTTTTAAACCAACAACTTATATAATCTAAACGGTTAACTGTTTTAAAACTGCTAAATACGATTGACATATCCTTTTTTTGCTCGACATCCCAACCTTTATAACCCAAATAAGGCGGATTTCCAATCACATACACTTCATCGGTTGCAGTAATTGGGCATACTGCATTCCAATCTAATCTGGCAGCATTATCTTGTTTTATTTGTCCTGCTTCTTTAAGTGGTAATATAGGTTTCGATTTTCCGTAATCAAACAGCCGTTCTTCAAACACTTTGTTCATTTGGTGCTCTGCTAACCAAAGCGAGAGAATGGCCATTTCGTGGGCAAAATCGTCTATTTCAATTCCGTAAAATTGTGAAAGTTGTATTTCAGTAAATTTTATAGTGGGTGCACTGCCTTCTAAATCGGTAATTTTTTCTAAAATTAAAATTTCTAATACGCGAATTTCTTTGTACGTGATAATCAAGAAATTTCCGCTGCCACAGGCAGGGTCAAAAAATTTAACTTTCGAAATTCTTTTAATGAGTGCTTTTAATTGGGATATTGTTGTTGCGTTTTCATATGCATCATACAATTCATCCAAAAACATAGGTTTGATTAGCTTAAAGATATTTTCTACCGAAGTATAGTGCATACCCAAATCGCTACGGTATTCAGGAATTACCACCGCTTGTATCATCGACCCAAAAATATCAGGGTTGATGTCTTTCCAATTTAAATCGCCTAATTCAATGAGTGTTTTTCTGGCTTTGGTAGTAAATTTGGGAGAACTTATTTTTTGCCCAAACAATCCTCCATTTACGTATTCAAACTTACGGAGATACTTTGGCAAATGAGCAGCGTTTTCGGTATTCAATCTGTTAAATAAATCATCTAAAAACTTATGGGTATCTTTTCCATTTTCGGCAGTATGTTGTACTAAGGTGTTAGTAAAAATGCTGTCTTGCTCAAATATTTCTGTGTCTTCAGCAAAAAAGCAAAAGAGTAAACGTGACAAGAAAATATTAAGGTTGTGAATGCTTGGTTTTGTATTGTAAATCGTTGGGTTTTCTTCTATTAGCAAATCATACAAAGAAGCCATTTTGTACGAAGCGTTTCTATCGGCTTCATTATTATTGGTAGCATTATAGACTTCGCTACCTGATAGAGGTAAAAAGAAATCAAAATAGTTCGGCAACTCTTTTAGCTTTATGTCTAAGTTCTTGCCTAGTCTTAAATCTTTAGCAACAAGTTGTTCATGGTCGGTAAGTATGGCAAAACGAGGTTGGTGTTTTACAATACGTTCTTCTCTAGAAACTTCCTCAATGCTACTTAGTAGTTTATTAGATACTTCAACTTTAAAAAAAATCTTTCTTTTGTAAAGGATTTCTCCGTCAACCTTGGATAAATTGTAATCTCCTTTTTTTAGTCGGGTTACAGAAGTTTTTGAAATACCGAATGCCACCAACAAATCAAAAACAAACTCGTTTTTCGAGAAGTTGTCAATGAGGTTCTGAACATTATGTTTTATTTCGGTTGATTTCACGTTTCGCTGTTTATTGTTTTTTTAGCGTTCACGTGGAACTCGCTAATAGATATTAGTTTATTAATAAATATTTTGGTTGATTGTTTCATTTAGCTTCTTGTTCAGGTTTGTTCGAAATTATCAAATCTTTTACGTCAATATCCAAAATCTCTGCTATTTGCATTAAGGTTTCCAATCTCGGTTGTTGTCTGTTTTTAGAATAAGCGTTTACCATATTGTAGCTTTTCCCAAGTTTTTCAGCCAACCAAGTCTGTTTAATTCCTTTCAGTTCTAACACTTCCTTAATTCTGTTCATTGTAATTCTGTCTTTTCTATTTTCAAAGGTCTTATTTAATCGCTTCGCTTATTTCAAACGTTAATTTGTCGGTTGCAAATTTAGTCAGTTTATTTTAAATATCTCAAAAAACTGCGTATATAATGTAAATATTCTGTTCAGGTGCTGTGGGAAAGGGCAAGTTCTTTTGGTTTTTCAGCGTTGGCTTTGTGTATAGGTAAAACCAAATGTGCTTTACCGAACGTTGGCTTTTTACACTAACCTAAAACCCACCAAATAAACGAAAATTTTTACTTATAAAATGCGTTTAATAAACAAAGGCTTTTGTTTTAAATCGTAAAAACACCTTTAAACGCTATGCTTGTATTAGTTAACTACTTTATAAATCCATTTAATTTAAAAATTTTAGCTTTGTAAAGCTAAAATCTGCGAATGAGAAAAAATATTGCTTTAATTATTGTATTGTTATTTATTGTTGGAGTTGCCACAAGGCTTTATTTTAATAAAATATCATTAAGTAATAACAACTCGGTTAAAATTTTAAATACCATACCTAGCAATGCTGCTTTGGTTTTTGGGTATAAAAACGAAGCACCATTTTACCAAATATTTAAAAAATTTTCACTTTTTAGCGATGTTTTAGGTACCCATAACTTTAATCAATTAACACAGTTAAAAAACAGTTTGATTGATGATGCCCAACTTTACGAATGTATTGATAAAAGTGATTTATTTTTCTCGTTACACAAAACAGGTAATCACAAAGCTGATATTTTGTTACTTGCCCCATTATCGCCAACGTTTTTAAGCCAATATGGTATTAACGGGTATATACAACTTATTAATGCCAAATATCCTGTTAAAGTAAGTAGTTTTAATAAGTTAAACATTTATACGATTAAATTTTCTAAAAATCAATTGTTTTATTTTTCGTTTTTGCAATCTATATTGGTAGGAAGCTATAATTTAAACCTTTTACAAAGTACAATTGGCCCAACAGAAAAAAATTCGTTTAAAGCAAACCAATTATTTGCCGAAACCGACCGAAACAAAAACGCAATTGCCAAACTTTACCTTAGTTTTGCTAAACTACCCGATTTTTTTAATAATTTTTCGAAATACAAAAACCCTGAATTTACAGCCGAATTAAAAAATTTTAAAGCTTATGCCAGCTTAAATATAAACTACCAGTCTGATGCTTTTATGTTTAATGGCATAACCAAATTAGATACTACCACCATGCAATATGCCCAAATTTTTTTACATCAACAGCCAGGTATGCTTACGCTACACCGAAATGTGCCCTTAAATGCTTCATCTTATACCAGCTTTTATGTTTCGGATATGCCTACATTTCAAACCGATGTAAAGCACATGTTTAGTAAATTAAATGAACTTAAAAAACTAAAATTGCAAATAAATGCTATTGCCCAAAAGCATACCATACCTATCGAACAAGAATTTTTAAAAGTTTTGGGTAAAGAGTTTGGGCAAACCCAATTGGCATCGGGCCATAAATTAGGTTTAATAAGCACCCATAATACCAAACGGTTATCTTTTTTACTATCTACCATAAGTACACCTCTTAACGATAAAATAGCTAGGTTTGATGATACCAATTTTATATATTATTTTTTGGGCGAGCCATTTAAAATTTTTGCTAGGCCTTACTTTACTATTGTTAATAATTGTTTGGTAGTGGCTAATTCGGTTAGTGCCTTACAAAATTTTTTAACACAGTACCAGCAACAAAAACTGATAAGTACAACAGCTAATTACAATAAATTTGAGCAGTATTTACCCAATAAAGGAAACATTTTTTATTTTTTACATAACAAAAATTCGAAAGCTATTTTTAAAGATTTTTTAAGTAAAAATGCTTACCATTATTTAAAAAGTGAGCAGTTTAAAATTGAAAACATCTACGGATTATCTATACAATTTAGTGCCGATAAAAATAAATTTTATACCAATTTGTACTTAAATAAGCTAAATCCTACCTTAAAATCTACCAACTTAACCGATTCGTTATACATCGATTCGCTAACAAAACAAAATAAATAATATATTTTTGAGTTTTAAACCCATGGTTCACTATTACAAAATGAAAATAAAAATTTTCACCTTTTTATCGTTAATAGCTTTAAGTTGTTATTGCTACGCACAAGATTTTTCGCTAAATAATACGGGTACTTTATACGATTCGTTTGAAAACCCTGTACAAGCTACATCAACCAAAGATGTAAGCCGTAAGTATGCCTTTAATTTTTTTATTCCATCAATTAGTAACCATGTTTATTTTGATGGTGAGGCTAACCGAAGCTTTAAAACAATGCTTTTTAAGCAAAAAATAGACTCTCGAGACATAAATACCCTTGGACAAGTAAATATGAATTACTTACAATCAAATAGCAATAATTATTTATTGATGTTTAAAATTTATTCGTCGGTAAAGTATAAACGCGAACTAGGTATAGCTTTGCAATTGCGCCACGAAAGCAATTTTAACATAAGCAACGAAACATTTGCCATAATAGATAATTACGGACTTTTTGCCAACAATAATTTTAGTAATATATTTAATGGCAATGGTTACAGCCAATCGTATAGCCAGTTGGGTTTTACTTACCGCCAAAATTACGATAAAAACTGGGCATGGGGGGCTAAGCTTAGTGTACTTAATGGTATTTTATATGCGCAGGGCGATTTGCGTGAAAGTAGCTTAACCATAGATAGGGTAGAAAATGTTTTATCTCAAACCTTGGTGGGTTCGGCTAAATCAAGCTTTGGTACTGGGGTGCCTACTTCAAGTGTGTTGTATCCAACCTTTAAAAATCCTGGCCTATCGGTAAATTTAGGCTTATCTTACACCTCGCCCGATGGTATTTATTTTAGTGGCCATGTAAAAGATTTGGGATTTATTAAATGGGGTAAAAATAGCACCACATTTGATTTTAACGAAGAGGTTTCTGTTTTTAAAGCTAATGCCAACGATTTAGGCGTACGTTATTACGATAAGTTTAGTTTAATGTTAGCCAATAATGCAAAATCCGAAAGCTTTTACACGCGTACCAATGCCAAAATAGAGGTTTTAGCATCTAAAACTTTTGGTTTTTATAAACCTAATATAATAATTTCGAAAAACGTTTTTCAACAAGATGGAGCCATTGCGGCCATAAATAATTTTAATTACGGTGTGTGCAATGTATCGGTTAATGGTTTTTATAACACTAGGCAAGGGTTTAATGTAGGCTCACAATTTATGGTTAAAGCGCCTAATGTTGAGTTTTATGTTGGAAGTGAAAGTGTATTACCATCGTTACGTTTTGCAAATGGTTATTTAAGTGCCAACCCTGGCATTGGTGCCAACCCCACCCGAGCCGATTTTTACATGGGCTTTAGCCTAAAATTTGGAAAACTTATGCAACACTTTAGCAATGCCGATGAAATACCGGGTATAACCGATGGCGACCAAGGCAAAGGCGTAAAAAACTTAAATGCAAAAGGCTGGTTTGGCTTTTTAAAGAAAAAAGAAAAAACTAAAAATGAAGTTGATAAAAGGCGAGATAAAAAACCTTAGCTTTTTGATAAAACAATAAACTCTTTAAGGTAAAAAGGTTCAAAATAAGCCACATTTTCAAACTGGTTAGCTATAAACTTTTGGTAAGCTAAAGCACACATATCCTCAGCCGAATTAATAAAATTATCAACTATTATAGCATTGCTTTGCGCCGATAAAGCATTGCCACATTTGGAAGCACCATCCCCAAAAAAATAAATTTTGTGTTCGTTAAGTTTATTACTAAACGAATATTCATCAATAATTTTTGCTTCGGTGGGCAATACCAAAATGCCTTTAACATCATATAAAGCACAATATACTTCCATGCGGCGGGCATCTATCATAGGGCATAGCCGTATTTTATCATCTTCGATTTTGTATTGCGCTTTAAAACCATAGGCCATAGCCTGTAAAGTATCTACAGCAATAAGCGGTTTATCCAAAGCATAACACAAGCCTTTTGCCGTAGAAACACCAATACGTAAACCAGTGTATGAACCCGGCCCACGGCTTACCGCAACCGCATCAATTTTAGCATAATCGGCAATGCTATTGTTTATTACTTCATCAATAAATAAAGTAATAAGCCCTGCATGTACATTTTGTTCGTTAAGTTCTTTTTTGTACAACAGCGCACCATCTTGCGCAATAGCTACCGAGCAGCATTGGGTGGCTGTTTCTATTAGTAAAATTATTGCCATTATATTTAAAATTAAGGTACTGGCCCATGCCCATGCCCGCCCCAGGGGTTACATTTTGCTATTCGTTTTAAAGTTAACCAACCTCCTTTAAATGCTCCGTATTTTTTAAGTGCTTGTATGCCGTACTCGCTACATGTAGGCGTAAATCTACACGATGCACCCAGTAATGCCGAAAAAAAATATTGATATATTTTAATAAGCACTAAAAAAAAATATTTAAAAAAGACTTTAATCATGGCTGGCATTTATTTGAGTAAGCAAATTTGAAAATACTATTTTAATTTTAGCATCTACAATATGCTGCTTAACAATATCTTTACCAATATAATTTATAGCTAAAAGAATGGCACAGTTATGTACCATTAATGGATTGTATAATAATTCTTGTTTGTTTTTACGGTAAGCTTCTCTTGTTTTTCGTTTAATAAGGTTACGATCTACACTGCGCTTAAATTTTTTTTTTGAAACACCTATTACTACCTTAGCCGGAAATAATTGTGGTTGCATAGATAACAACCAGCTTACCCGATAAGGGTAAACTAAAAAAGAAGAACTTTTAGCGTAAAGAGCATCTAAAAGCACTTTACTACACAAGCGTTCTTCTTTACAAAATGTTTTTTTTATGGGCATACACCGATACTAAATAAATATTTTATCGGTAAAAAAAGCTAAGGATATGGTTTAAAACCTAAGCTTTGTGTCTTCCTTCGTCCGATACGGTAAGTCTTTTTCTGCCTTTTGCTCTACGCGAAGCCAATACTCTTCTGCCATTGGCTGTAGCCATTCTTTCTCTAAAACCGTGTTTATTTCTTCTCTTTCTTTGCGAAGGCTGAAACGTTCTTTTCATAACAATATAATATTTTCTATTTTCTTAAAACAGGATTGCAAATATAGGCTTGTTTTTGTAAAAATCAAATTCAAATTCAATAAATTTATTAGCTTGCTGTATTGGCTACTAAAAGTTAAAATTTTTATAAAAGTTGAATTTTTAGTTTTAAAAATAAAAAAACCTAAATAAATATTGTTTTGTAAGGTTTTAATTATAATTAGGTACGATTGACCCTGCCTGCAAATTAACAAGCTTTACACCATTTTTTTTATTGCCTAATACAAAAAAACCTGCAAATATACCTAATGGTAAATTAGTAATGTAGGTTGTTTTAGTATAATGCTACTTTATAATTTCAAAACTATAACCTTTTTTTTGCCAATAGTTTAACGCTTTGGGCAATACATACCTTAGCCTTTCCCAAGCTTTTAGGCTATCATGAAAAACTACAATACTGCCATTTTGGGTATGTTTTAAAACATTTTTTAAACATTTTTGGGGCGAAAGCGTGGTATCAAAATCGCCACTTAACACATCCCACATAATTATTTGCGCTTTTTGATTTGCGATTTCTGATATTTCAAACGGGGTATGTAATGTTTCGGTTTGGTTAAACACGGGATTAAGATTTTGACCTATATCTTTTAAATTTTCACTTTGCAACTTTTGAATATCAAAAATTTGGCTTTTTTTAATTCTACCGTAAGGCGGCCTAAATAAGTGTGTTTGCGTTAAATGTTGGCATTTATTAACGTTATTAATATAAGCATTATTTGCGGTTTTCCATCCGTTTAAATGGTTATAGGTATGGTTGCCTATCGCATGTTCATCGGCTTTAAGCTGTAAAAAAATATCTGGGTGCTTGTTTATATTATCACCTATACAAAAAAATGTAGCTTTGGCATGGTAGCTTTTTAAAGTTTTTATAACCCAAGGTGTAACAATAGGTATGGGGCCATCGTCAAAAGTTAAAAAAATAGTTTTGTTACTTCGGGCCTTGTGCCAAATTAACTGCGGATAAATTTTTTTAAGCCACCAAGGTGTTTTAATTAAATACATTTATTTTTAAAAAAGTAAAAATACAAGCTTAATATTATTTATGTTTAAATACCAAATTTTTTATACTAATTTCGAAGCATTGGGCTCAAAAAAGTTTTTTTTATTTATGGTTAGCTTGTTAAGTGTGGGCAATATGTTTGCCCAACAAATACAAGTAATAGATTTGCAAAAAGCTGTAAATTTAACCCTAGCCAATAATTTACAAATAAAACAAGCAAGTTTTCAGGCTGCCATTTCCGACGAAAATTTTAAACAATCAAGGTTCGAGCAGTTGCCAAGTTTAGATGGTTCGGCTTCGGTAGAAAGGCGATACGGTTTGTTTTTCGACCAGCAGTCGGGCCAGCTTTTAAACGGAACGGTAGACCAAGCCAATGGCCGCGTAAGTTCAAGCATCCCACTTTTTCAAGGCTTTACGGCAATTAATCAAATTAAGCAAAATAAAAATTTACTGTTAGCGGATAAAAGCAACGTCGAAAAAATTAAAAACGACTTAACTTTAAACGTTGTAAACACCTATTTACAGGTTTTAAACAATAAAGATTTAATGCTGGTTACCCAGCAGCAGTTGCAACTTTCTAGTAACCAGTTGGCTCTGGCCGATAAGCGATTTAAAGTAGGTGCCAACACCCTTGCCGATGTAGCCCAAGCCCAAGCACTACAAGCCACCAACCAATTAAATGTTACCAATGCCCAAAATGCCTACGACCAGGCCCTTTTAAATTTAAAACAGTTAATGGAAATAAATACCGAAACCCCCATTGAGGTAGTGGCACCTTTGGTAGCCGATGTATCGGTAATAAGCGAGTATAAAAGCAAAGAAGTTTTTGATAAAGCAGTAAACGCTTTACCCGAAATTAAACTAGCGCAATACAACACCGAAGCGCAAAAATACGGACTTAAAGTGGCCAAAGGTAGGTTATATCCATCATTATCATTAGGCGGTGGTATAAATACTGGTTATACCAGCAACAGCCCATTTTCGTTTAAAGAACAAATTACCAATCGAAATTTTGGGCAATCGGTAGGCTTTAATTTAGCTATTCCGTTGTTTAACAATTACCGTTTAAGGGCAGGCTATACTATTGCAAAAATTAGGCTCGAAAATGCTAAAAATACCGAACTATTAACAAAAAATAACCTCAATAAAATAATTAACCAAGCGGTGTTAGATTTAAGGTCGGCACAAAAAAGGTATTTGGCTATGCAAAGCACTTTAGCATCATCAACCGAGGTTTTTAATGTAAATAAAAAACGCTACGACGTAGGTTTGGTAAACTCAATTGAATTAAACATAGCCCAAACAGCATTTAATAAAGCGCAATTTGATGCAATACAGGCTAAATACGATTTGCTATTTAGAAGCAAAGTAATTGATTTTTACCTCGGCAATCCATTTACATTTTAAAAATATTAAAAACACATTATTTACCGCTACATAAAATAAAAATAAAATGAATAAAACACTAAGAAATATATTGATAGGCTTAACTATACTGCTTATACTGGCAGTAATAGCCAATAAAGCAGGCTGGATAGGTAAAGGAAAAACTATTGAGGTTGCCGTAACAAAGGCAAAAATTCAAGAAATTGTAGAAACCGTATCGGCTAGTGGTAAAATACAGCCCGAAGTAGAAGTAAAATTAAGCCCCGAAGTATCGGGCGAAATTGTAGAACTACATGTTGCCGAAGGCGATGTAGTTAAAAAGGGGCAGTTACTGTGTAAAATAAAACCCGATATTTTGGTATCGGGTTACGAGCGTACCGTGGCATCGTACAACGCCCAAAAAAGTAGCGTGGCCAGTGCCAAGCAGCAAATAGTACAAGCCGAAGCTAATTTTAAAAACATAGAAGCTAGGTACAAACGTAACCAAGTTTTGTACAACGAAAAAGTACTTTCGGCCGCCGAGTTTGATGCCGCTAAAGCCGAGTTTATGGTAGCAAAAACCAACCTCGAAACCGCAAAACAAGGTCTTGTAGGCTCAAAATTTGGCTTACAACAGTCGGCTGCAGTAGTAAAAGAAGCGGGCGATAACCTAGCCCGAACCAATATTTACGCCCCTGTTGATGGTGTAGTATCGAAACTATCGGTTGAAAAAGGCGAACGCGTAGTAGGAACCATACAAATGACGGGTACCGAAATTATGCGAATTGCCAACCTTAGCAGTATGGAGGTAAACGTAGATGTAAACGAAAACGATATTAACCGCTTGCACCTAGGCGATACAGCCATGATTGAGGTTGATGCTTTTATTGATAAAAAATTTAAAGGCCTAGTAACCGAAATAGCAAGTTCGGCAACAGTAGTAGGCACCACCGCCGACCAAGTAACCAATTTTGCCGTAAAAGTGAGGATACTGCCAGCATCGTACCAAAACCTAAATACCTCAACAACAGCACCATTTAAACCCGGCTTATCGGCTACAGTAGATATACAAACGCAACGAACAAAAGGATTAATTATACCCATACAATCGGTTACTACCCGCCAAGATGATAACGATAGTGATAAACCTGCAACCAATGCCAAAGAAACCGATAAAAACAAAGCAAAAAATAAAGTTAAAGAATATGTTTTTGTGCTTAACGGCAACAAGGTTAAACAAGTAGAAGTAAAAACAGGTATCCAAGACGACCAAAACATAGTTATACTTTCGGGTTTAAAAGCGGGGCAAAAAGTAATTAGTGCACCTTACTCGGCTATATCAAAAATCCTAAAAAATGGTACTTTGGTTGAAGTTGTAGAAAAAGAAAAACTATTTAGCAAAGAAAATAAAGAAGATTAATTTTTTTGGGGAGCTATTTCCTGCTATCCGTTTCAATCTTTTTGTTCGTACCTCACAAAAAGGATTTCCACTACTATCAGGGCTAGGTAGCAATTTACTTGACAAATAAAATTTTATCCCGTGGTTGGTGGCACACCAACAACATTTTTTTTGCGTTTGGTGTGCCACCAACCACGGGCAAATTTACCAAAATATTAAATACGCTAGCCCGTTTGCATTGCTACCTGTTTTTGTAAAATTTAGAGGGCATATTAAAGCCTAAATAGAGTTTACTTTATCAATCTCCTTCATCAACCTATCTGTTTCGGAAAGTGCAACTATTATTTTTTGATAGTGTAAAATATCGTCAAACTCAAGTGCCCTTTCTTTGCGGTCTTTAAGCCACTTTTGGGCGGGTTGATAGCCACCTATATAAAAGTTCCAAGCCGTTTGCGGTACGTTATCAAAATACTGTGTTTCGTTGATGTACACTTTTCCGTTTTCGTATTTTGGTTTTACAACTACATTGTTTCCGTCTTCGGGATATTGTGTAATGTATTTTTCAACAACAGCACTCTCTAATAAATGTATTTGACGAATTTCACCACCCAATTTTACTAATTGCCAAAATGTTTGTACATCTTTTGGATATGGAACTCTAGGAAAATCTATTTTTAAAAATTCTTTGTATTTCTCTCTGTAGGTTGGCGAATGTAAAACCGCATAGATATAGTCTAAAATATCAATCGGAGCAAAAGTGTCTTTGGTTGTTTCTTTTTCGTTAGTAAAAGCTAAACCCAATTTATCTGCTATTTGCTTTACTATTTCTGTGTTTAGGTTTGGAGTTCTTTCTGCTGTTTGCCCGATGGTTTGCTGTCCATTAGTTTTAGGATATAAATACAGTGGAAATATATTGGCATTGTCTAATGAAGAAGTCAAACTCTTGTCGGTTATTGAATTTGATATAAAGTAATTATGTGCAGTTTCATCTCTTCCAATTTTCACGCAAACAAGAGAGTAATTATTTGCAACTAAATTATTCATCACATCTTCTCTTCCCCAATCAACCATTTTTTTGGTGTAGTAGATAAATCTTTTATCAAACGGTCTGTATGAAATATGTTTAATGTTATTATCGTGAGTTTCATTACTCAATTCCTTTCTTGCTTTTGACAATTCCCACCCACGTGTGTCTCCAGGCAAATATTTTCCTGATGATTTTGTTCCAAAGTATTTAGTTCTTATACTTAAATCATCAATAGATAAATCAGAAAAATCCTTTACTCTGTTTAATAAAACCGCTTTGTTCATATCAATTACAAAATGGTCTCTTGCAGTAGTAACTCCCATTGATTGTTTTGAAAAAAGCTCTCCGATTTGAATACCTTGATTAAATTCTGCAATTGCTTTATGATTTACGGGAATAAAAAACAAATTGGGTTTTTTAGGTTTTATCTCATTGAATTTTACTGTTTTTAAAGAGTTAGTAGTTAAAAATTGATATTTATCTTCTCTTTTGCCAAACAATTCATTGTGAAATACTTTACCTAATTCATTGGTTTTTTTCTTTCCTGTTTTTATAAAGATGTTGATTGAAACACCTTGCTGTATATCAAATACATTAACATCAGCGCTTCCATCTGGGGCTGTTTCTTTTTTCTTACTATTTCCGTGTAAGTCTATGGTGTATATTTTATCATAGGTTTTTAGCAAATGCCAACGCATCCCACGAAAAGTAGGATTATCTAAAAATCCGTGAGGATTGATAAACGCTAAAACACCACTTCCGTTTTTTTCAATAATGTGTTGACCGTAACGCAAGAATTTTACATAATCATCATTTAGCCAATGTTTACGTTCATTAAAATGAACGCCATCAACATATTTATAATCTTCAATCAGTTTACTAATCCATTCGCCATTATTTGAAGATATTCCGCTGTATGGCGGATTTCCAATAACACACATTACGGGTGTATCACGTTTTATATGATTGGCTTCGTTGGCTTCGGCACTTAACCAATTGGCAAATAAAGTTCCTGTGTCGGGGTGGCTTTCTTCTAAACTGTTGGTTAAATAAACCCTTAGTCGCTGAGACCCCACAGCCCTCCCCAAAGAGGAGGGAGAATAGCCTGTTTCGGTAAGTAGTAAATCTAACTGCAAATGTGCCATTGCATAACTTGCCATTAGTAACTCAAAACCATTAAGGCGTGGCAATAAATGTGTTTCTACATATTTGCTCCAAATGCCTTGTTGTCCTTCAAATTTTTTGTGAATGTGTTTTACAACTTCGGCTAAAAAAGTGCCTGTACCTGTGGCAGGGTCAATTATTTGCACTTTGTGTACTTCTTGCTCAATTACTTTATTTAGACCTTGTGCATTTATTTTTATTTTGGTTTTGCTGTTGTCAGCAAGTCCTTGCGGTAAATCAAATTCGGTTTTTAAAATATCGTCAACCGCCCGAACAATAAAATTTACAACTGGTGCAGGCGTGTACCAAACGCCTCTTGCCTTTCTTAATTTCGGGTCGTATTCACTCAAAAAAGTTTCGTAAAAATGGATGATTGGGTCTTCCAAGCTTTGCCCTCCTCCTTTGGGGGAGGCTCGGTGGGGGTTGTAGTTTTTTAATATTTCGGCAACGTTACAAGCCAAAAATATTTCTACCAAACTATCTACAATCCATTTAATACGGTCGTCAATATCGGGACCAGCAATGTAGCCAAACAGTTTGCGTAAAAACGGATTTGATTTTGGAATAAGTTCGGCAGCTTCTTGCCGGCTAAAAGTGGGTAAAGTTGGGTCGTGTAACCTTGCGGCAAACATTCCGTAAGCAATGGTTTGGGCATAAACATCGGCAAATCCTTTGGCTGTAATATCGTGAATAAGAATTTGCTTAAAGGCGTTCATCTGGTCTTTAAGGGTGCTGTTTTCGTTGTTGGTTTCATCGCTTGTTAAAGCCTTTTCAATAACATCAGAAAGCAGGCGGGCTTTTCCCGCCATCATTTCGGCCAGTTTTTTTTGGTTTTTTATGGTTTGCCCTATGTGGGATGCAAAGTGTTTGATGAGATTTGTAAAAGCAGTAAAGTTTTCGGGCAAAGGTTTTATTTCCTCTCCTTTAGAGGGATTGGGGGAGGTTGCAATAGCTATTTTGGTAATAAATAAACCATCAATGTATAAATGAAAGTCTAAGTAGTCGGTAAAAATTAAATTATTTAACGAAGTTTTATAACGGTCGAACTGTTCTTTGTTGCCTGTTTTCTTTACTCCCAAAAGGTCTTTGTCGCCAATGTCTTTAGCTTCAATAAAACCAATTGGAATTTCTTTTTTAGTTATAATGTAGTCGGGTGCTCCGCAAGTTTGCCTTTTTGGTTCGTTGGTGGCTCGTATGTCAGGTACTAAACTTTCTATAAGTTGTTGTAGGTCGCCCCGAAAGGTATGCTCGGTGGCATTTCCAAGTTTATATCTTTTATTTATGTTGTAAATGTACTGGTCTAAAGTCATCTGTTTTGATGTTGTATTTCAGACGCAAGTTACAATTTTTGTCTGTTGGTAAGTTTGCAAAAAAAAATGACTCTTTTGATTTTGTAAAGCGTTGGCTTATATTTTGGGTAAAACTAAATGCGTCAAATGGTAAGGTTGGCACTTTAGGTTGGTTTACTATGGGTTAGTGGTTGCACCGTTACAGTATTTAAGGTTGCCACTAACGTTTTGGGGCTTTGCGAAGGTGGCGATTTTCACCACAAATGTTGATGCGGAGAACCAAACTTTGATTAACCACAAATGTTGATGCGGAACACTGAACAGCCACTTTTGCAAACCCGTTTTATGTGCCGTATTATTATCCAACGCTGATGTTTAGGTTTGGTAGCTCAACTTGAAGTTTTACTTTTGCCTTTAGAGCTTTAAAAACTCTTAATAAAGTGTCCATTGTTACATTACTTGCATTGTTTTCAAGTCGTGAAATTTGTGCTTTTTGAACACCAATTAGTTTTCCAAGTTCTTCCTGTGTCAAATTTCGTTCTTGTCGTGTTTGTTTAATGGCTTTACCAATAAAGTCCATTTGAAGTTCATATTCAAATATATCACGTTCAGGAGTCCCTATTTTACCAATTAGTTTGTCTTGCACTTGGTCTAAAGTATATGCTTTCATTTTTTCTTGCTTTTTACTTGTTTGTCTGCTAAATATTTTGTCCTAATGTTAGCTGCTTTTTGAATTTCGTTATCTGGAACTTTACTTCTTTTTTTTATAAATCCGTGTGTCGAAACAACCAAAGTGTCAGTCGCTGAAGTCTTGTCCCAAAAGGCAAGCAGTCGATATTGAAGTCCTTGATACAATGTCCTAAATTCCCAAATATCGTCTGAAAGTTTTTTTAAAAGTTCGGAGTCAAATTCTATTTGAGATTTACGAATGTTATAAAGTATTTTTTCGTAGTGCTTTCGTTCTAAACTGTTCAAAAATTCAAACGCTTCGTCTAAAAATAGGATTTCAAAGTGTTTGACAATTCTTTACAATTTTTCATTGCCTCAAAGATAATAAATGTTTCGTTATGATGAAACTTGTAATTTTAATTCTGTAGGTTTGTTGCCGTGTCTAAATATGGCACATAACGCACTAATTGCCACAAAGCAAAACTTTGTTAAGTATTTTTATCGTACTACGTATAGGGGAGGGACTTTAAAATTAAGCATTAAATTAACGCAAATTGTATACATGTTTTACTGCAATGCTATTTTTTGGGATAAAAAATAATTAACCGCCGATAAATAATAAAAGCATTAACAAAAATTACGCTATTTTTTTGTTAATGCTTTTAAAAGATTTAAAAACGTAATAAACTAAGTAACATAATATAGTAGGTACCTATAATTAATGCTCCTCGATAGTAGGTTTTAATTTTGGTTTAGCAAAATGCGCTTTTACTTTTACTCTAATTAAGTACATCGATGGTAATAAAATCAATGTCAAAAATGTACCAAAACTCAAACCAAAAATCATGGTCCATGAAAGTGGACTCCAAAACGCTACGTTATCGCCCCCAAAATAAATGTGTGGGTTACCTGTACTAAATAGGGTGGCAAAATCTAAATTTAAACCTATAGCTAATGGAATTAAACCTAATATTGTGGCAGTAGCGGTAAGTATTACGGGTGTCATACGGGTACGGCCAGCTTCTAAAATTGCTTCAAATCCGTCCATTCCTTGCTCCATCATTAAATCGGCAAACTCTACCATTAAAATCCCGTTTCTAACAATAATTCCTGCTAAAGCCAAAACACCAATACCCATCATTACAGATGACATTTCCATATCAAAAAGAATTATACCGAGAAATACCCCTATAATACTCAAAATAACTTCTGCTAAAATTATTAATGGTTTTCCTATCGAATTAAATTGAATAACCATTATTATTATTATCAATAACAAAGAAATTATTAATGCTGTCATTAAAAAAATAACTGTTTCTTTTTGCTCTACCTGCTCGCCAGCCATATTCACTTGTACGCCTTCGGGTTTTCTAAAATCAGTTAACTCGTTTTCAATATTGGCTACTACATCGTTAGCATTATAATCGCCCAATACGTTCGATGATAGCATAATAATACGTTTTTGTTGCTTACGTTTTATGCCTCCGTAGGTATTCACATAATCGATATTTGCAAACGATGATATAGGCACTTGCCTTACCATACCGCCCATACCCATATCCCGATAGGTAATTTTAATGTTTCTGAGGGCTTCTAAACTATTGCGTTGGTCTTTTTGGGCTCGTAGGTTTATTTCGTAATCTTCATCGGCATCTCTAAATTTAGAAATTTCTTTACCGTATAATGCGGTTCGAATTTCCATTGCAATTTGCCCGGTAGAAATTCCTTCTCGGTTTGCTCGCTCTCGGTTAATATCAAAAATAATTTCGGGTTTATTGTTTTGGAAATCAGATTTTAACTCCTCTACACCTGCAATGTTTTTGGCTACCAAATAGTTTTTTAAACGTACCGATGTTTGCACCAACGAATCGAGGTTATCGCCCGTAATTTCGATACTTATAGGCTTAGAGGTGGGTGGCCCCGATTGTTCTTGTGTTACCGAAATCTCGGCCCCAGCCACACCTTTTATAGCTTTACGCATTGCTTCTAAATACTCGCTCGAGCGTTTACCTTCACGCTCGCCAAACTCTACAAAAGCTACCGTAACTTTACCACGGTTGGGGTAATTACCTTGGTCTTCATCTTGCGGGTCGGTTACGCCTACGGTAACGTTCGATAGTATGGACGATACATTATGCCTGCCCAAGCTATCTACCACTTGGGTAACTTTTTTCTCAATTTGTTTGGTAACCTCATTAGTATAAGCTTGGTCGGTACCTGTTGGTAGCGTTAAATACACGTAAGCAAAGTTAGGGTCGGCTTTTGGAAAAAATACAAATTTTGGCTTCATTACTTTTATAAATAGTACTGAGAAAACCACCAAGCATAAAGTACTTAATAAAATAATATAAGGCCGATGTAATGCCCAATTTAAAAAGCCTGCATATTTGTTTAACACTTTTGGCCAAATATTTTTTTGGAATTTACGAATAACTTTTTCTAAAATAAAATGCTGTATCAAATAGAATATAGCCATTATCACAACAAAGTTCGGAAAACCAATGTTTACATATTTAGTAAAAAATGCTAATGAATATAAGACCGCAGCAGCCCCAGCAAAGTACAATAGCGTACGTTTTACTTTTTTATCAAAAGTAGGTTTATACACCTCGTCAGCAGCGTGTGACTCCATAAAATCGACCGCAAAAACAGGGTTTATAATGTAGGCCACCACTAGCGATGCCAGCAAAGTTATAATTAGCGTTATAGGTAAAAAAAACATAAACTGCCCAATTACCCCAGGCCAAAAAGCGAGTGGAATAAAAGGCGCAAGGGTTGTCATAGTACCCGAAAAAACTGGTAAAAACACTTCTCCAGCGGCCATTTTAGCTGCTTGTTTTATAGGTACTTTGCCATTATCGAAAATACGGTGGGTGTTTTCTATCACCACCACGGCATCATCAACCACAATACCTAGGGCTAAAAGGAACGAGAAAAGCACAATCATATTCATGGTGAAACCAATGGTAGGCATTAATAAAAACGCCACACACATTGATAGCGGCACCGATAATGCCACAAAAAATGCGTTGGTAATGCCCATAAAAAACATCAAAATCAGGGTAACCAAAATAAAACCAATAACAATGGTGTTTATTAAATCGTGTAGGGTTACACGGGTTTTGTCGGATTGGTCGCCGGTGGTAACAATTTCTAAGCCTTTAGGAAACTCTTTTGCTTTCATTTCGGCAACCAGTTCACGTATTTTATCAGATGCTTCGATAAGGTTTTGGCCTGATCGTTTTTTAACATTTAACGTAATTACGTTTTTACCCGCCAACCTAGCAAACGATTCTTGCTCTTTAAAACCATCTACCACTTGGGCAATATCTCGCAAATAAACCGATGCGCCCGATGGGGTTTTTATAATCGTGTTTGATATTTCGGTAGCATCTTTAAACTCTTTTTTAATGTTTAACGTTCGGCGAATGCCATCGCTGGGTACGGTACCGCCCGATGCCGAAATGTTTTCGTAACCAATGGCCCGCTCAATATCGCCAAACGATATTTGGGTGGAAGCCATTTTGTTCATATCCACATTTATTTGCACTTCGTTATCTAATGCACCTACCAAATCAACCCCCGAAATTTCGGGCATAGCTTCAATGCGGTCTTTTAAATTTTTGGCATATTTTTTCAGGGTTTTTAAATCATAATTTCCCGAAAGGTTAAGATACATAATGGGCAAATCGGCCAGGTTAATATCAATAACTTCGGGGTCGTCGGGCAGGTTATTGGGTAAATCTTGCTTGGCTTTATCCACCGCATCTTTTATGCGTTGCTTGGCATCTTTTATACTTACTTTTGAGTTAAACTCGGCAGTTATAAACGAAAAATCTTGGTAAGAGTTTGATGTAATTTTTTTTAACCCTTGTACACCTTTTATTTGCGTTTCTAACTGCTTGGTTACCAAGTTTTCCATATTAGCGGGCGATGTGCCAGGGTATATGGTTTTTACAAATATTTTTGGGATAGATATTTCGGGGAAATTTTCTTTCGGCAAGCTATTGTATGCAAAATAGCCCGCTATTAAAAGCAATAGGGTAAGCACATAAATAGCAGTTTTGTTATCAATAGCCCAGCTTGATGGGCCAAATTCTTTGTTACTATCTTTCATCTTTTTTTGTTTTTGATGTATGATTTATTTTTTTATTAAAGCTAGGTTCTGTTAGTAATTTTTTTAATGATTTGGGCGTTTAAACACGCTGTTCGCTTTATCTTTTTTTCTTAGCCCTTTCCCTCCAGTCCCCGAAGGGGGAGCAAAATGGGCTAAGAAAAAAAGGATGCCGCTACCATCATTAACGCAAATAAAAGCGGTGACAATCCTACTTGGCTGTTAAAACTTTACCAAATCGCCTTCGTTTAAGCCATTAAAGCCAAGGGTAATTACTTTATCGCCAGCTTTAAGGCCACTTAAAACTTCGGCATTTCCGTTGTAAATTTTACCTACTTTTATGTTGGCTTTTACCACTTTAGCATCTTGCGAAAGCAAAACAAAATCGCCGTTTTCTGATTTTTGTATCGCTTTTACAGGCACTGTTAAGGCATTAGCTTTTTTATAATCTACAATTTTTAAAATAGCTAGCATATTTGGCCTAAAGGTAGCTTTCGATGGTATTTTAACTTCGATATTAAAACTACGTGAAGCTGGGTCGATGTTTTTTGATGCAAAAGCTATTTTGCTTACCAACGAATCTTGCGCATCGGGTACTAAAACTTCTACCTCATCGCCCATATCTATTTTGCCAGCATAAGTTTCTGATACCAATGCTTTTGCTTTTAATACCGAAGCATTTATAATGCGTATGCCGGGTACGCCGGGTTGTATGGCTTGGCCAATTTTCCAATCCATTAAATCAACAGTTCCACTTATAGGGGCAGTAACTTTGTACATTGATGCCTGTTGTTTTACTACGGCCAATTGTTTTTCTAAACCTTGTTTTTGGGTTTTGGCACTTAAAAACTGTACTTCGGTGCCTATTTTTTGGTCCCAAAGGTTTTTTTGACGCATAAATAAAGTGGTAGCCAAATCTAACTGGGTTTCTACCTGTGCTATGCTTTGGCGCAATACGGCATCATCAAGCTGTGCCAACACTTGGCCTTTGCTTACATTTTGCCCAATTTTTACCATAATATTGGTAATTACACCTGGTGCTTGTGCGTTTACTTGTACGTTTTGCTCGGCATCAACTTTACCTTGTATTTCTATATAGTTTTTAAAGGTGCTTGCGCTAACCTCAACTACCGAAACATCTTTGTAAATTTTTTCTTGCTTTGCGCCGATTTCGGTTTCTAGCTTTGCAATGCTGCTGTTAATTTCGGCTTGTTGTTTTTTTAACTCGGCCAGTTGGGCAGTTTTATCTTTGGGTGCGTTATTACAAGCTGCAAATAATAAGGCGGTTAGTGCGGTTAATAGTACTTTTTTCATTTTTATTTATTTTTTGGTGTTGATGATTTTTTTTGTTGATAAACATTTAAAACTAAGCACAAAAGCCCTATCGTATGCGCCCTAATGCTTTGTCTAAATTTACTTTGTTAATTAATGCGTCGTATAATGCGCCTATGTAATTGGTTTCGGCTTCTTTTAATGCGGTTTCGGCGGTGGTAACTTCTAAACTAGAGCCCACACCTTGCTCGTATTTTACTTTGGTAACCCGTAGCACTTCTTGCGCCAAAGTGCGGTTACTTTTTTGGTTTTCTAACGATGTTATGCCGTTTATATAAGCCGTTTGCGATTGGTTAATTTG
Source organism: Sphingobacteriales bacterium (assembly GCA_004293485.1). GTDB lineage: Bacteria > Bacteroidota > Bacteroidia > Sphingobacteriales > Sphingobacteriaceae > Pseudopedobacter. The sequence continues at coordinate 90,249 of RDYW01000035.1, forward strand.
CAAGTTTATACCATTTTGTAAATTAAATAAATCGTTATCCGATTTTGTAACCGCTAGTTTTGCTTGCTTTACGCGATAATACCTTTGCCCGCTACTAAAAATAGGAATGTTTAATTGCAAACCAATGAGCGAGGTTGGGAAACTTCTATCAAACAAGGTATTAAAATTATTACTTAGAAAAGCTCTCGAAAAACTACCAAATGCGGCTAAAGAAGGTAATGATTGAGATTTGTAACGCTTTAAATCTAATTGATTTAGCTTTTTGCTGGTTTGCGCCAAAGCATATTCGGGGCGGTTTAAATATGCCGAAGTATCGGCCGTTATGGTTTCTTTAGTAAAACTAATATTTTCTATTTTTTCGTTGATAATTAGTTTATCGCCAATAGGCATACCCATTTGAAATTTTAATAGGTTATTGTTTAAATCTAATAATCGCAATACATTGCTACGTTCCGTTTGTATGTTATTAGATAAAACGGTAAGCCTATCCACATCAATTTTTTCAGCAAAACCATTTTTTAGGTATTGTTTGGTATCGTTTAAGGTTTTTTGTAAGCGGCTAATGTTGGCATCTAATAACGTTAAACGTTCGTTGGCAATTAAAACAGAATAGTAGGCTTGTGTTACGGCTACAGCTGTTTCAATTTTAGTACGATTTAGTAACCTAGATGATAGTTCTTTAAACGTTTTTGCAGCTTGTAAACCTACAATATACGAACCATCAAAAAGTAATTGACTTACACTAATACCTGGGTTAGCTTGGTATTTTACCCCAAACTGTACAGGTACAATTTCGCCTGGCCTGCCAGCAAGTTCGCCAGGTATTAATGAGGTTGGTATGGCTAAAAAGTCCTGAAAATTTGCTACACCACTTACTTGCGGTAAGCCAATTGCCGTAGTTTCGCGAACTTTATATTTGGCTATTTCTTCATCTATTTTGGCATTTAAAATAGCTGTTTGGTGCTCGTAAGCATAGTTTATGCAGCCTTCTAGCTTAAAGTTATGTACTTTTGTACTATCGGTTTGTGCCAATAAAGTATCTAAAGTAAAACTTAAAATAATTGCTAATAGTAATTTTGTAGTTTTCATCATATTATTAGGGGTTTTTATATTTATTAATTAATACATGGCCACTAAGGGTGCTTACGCCAAATAAAAAATGTATGGTAGCTTCTAAAAAAACATCGTAAAGGCTGTGGCTACCGTTTCGTACTAAATCGCACCCAACGCTCCAATTTATTTGGCTTACACGTAGGGTGGCTAGTATTTCGGTGTTTAAATCGGGCCTAAAAATACCTTCGGCTATACCCCGTTCTAAGCCTTTTTTTATGGTGTTAAAAACGTAAGTATGGTGAAAATTTATCATTAACTGGTGGGCATTGCTGTGGTATTTTTGCAAATCGTAAAATAGGGTAGGGTTAATGCCTGCTAGCATAGTTTTCAAAAAATCCATACATAAAAAAACTTCTTCAATAGCGTTGCTGGCAATTTTGGTTCGCTCGGCCATTTGGCATTCGTCTTCAGCTAACTTTTTTGCTATCAGCTTATACACCAAATTGTTTTTATCTTTATAAAAAGTATAAATAGTTTTTTTAGATATAGATAGCTGCTTGGCAATATCGTCCATGGTTACGCTTTTAATACCCAATTGCATAAACAATTTTTCGGCCTCGGTTAAAATATATTCCTCTGTTTTTTCCATATCTCTAATTCGTAAGCAAAACTATGGAAACTTTTAACATTTCCAAAGTTTCCATACATATTTTTAATTTTTTTTTTAGAAGGATTTTTTTAGAGGTTTTTCGATATATAAACATATAAATAATAGTTTTATAAAGGCTATGATATGTATTTATGTAGATTGAAAGTTAAATCTTATTAAATACCATAATACTTGCTTAGCTTTTAAGCTGTATTTAATAGGCATTTAATAGTAAACTATTAGCTTACCATCTAATTATTAAGAAAAAAGCTTTTAGGTGTAAAGTTATATTTTGATTCATTGTTGTCCGATAAAAAGTAGCCAAACTAATGGCTACTTTATAAAAGTCGTAAATTTGTTTTGCAAACTAAAAAGTACGATGAGCAAATTAACTATTTTTCGACCAAATCTGTTTTCGGACAGCTGATATCATTAATTGATGATAATACCATAAAAATTGCGGTTAAACGGCACAAATCCGACCACTATACCAAGCGATTTAAGAGCAAAGACCACTTGATTAGTATGTTGTTTTGTTCATTTGCAAA
>RDYW01000055.1 GCA_004293485.1 Sphingobacteriales bacterium
TATTGTCAGCATAAATCCTATGGGAACTTCGTTTCGCTACGCTCAACTTTGTTCCCATAGGATTTATGCCTGTTGCACTTATCAATTGAACTTACATAAACCTAAAAGTATTAGGTATCAAAATAATGCTTAAAATAGCTATTACTATAAAATATACGGCACTTGCCAAACAAATTGCTAAAAATAAATTTGTTATATACTATTAATTAAAGCGCAAATAAATAATGTTAGGTATAGTAAAGTTAGGCATAACTGTCATGTGAGCCAACAAATGAAAATAAAAACGATTGCTAGATATTTTTTAAATTTAACTAAACCCTTTTTATGATAATTAAACCGTGTACAACTTACCAAATTGGTACATCGTAAAAAATTAGATAAAAAATGCTTCGTTTTTTATAAAATGGAAACGTTAGATAATTATGTATTATCAAAATTAAATTAAGTTTGCAAAAATATAGCCTTCATCGCTACTTGATGAAATTATGATGATGAAATTTTTTACCCTTTTATTAGTCTTTATTTTTTTTACGCTTAACGCGGATGCCCAAACGGCAAGCCTAAACGGTAAAGTAAAAAATGCCGATAATAGCCCCATACAAAACGGAATAGTAGCTCTAAAAAACACAAGATATAACACCCCAATATCCCAAAACGGCGATTATAGCTTTCCAAATATCCCTCAAGGAAATTACACCGTAGTAGCTTTTGCCTTAGGCAAGCAAAACAGCGAACAAAATATTACACTTGATAAACCCATAAACACCCAAAATTTTACTTTGCAAAACCTAACGGATAGGCTATTAAACGAAGTGGTAGTATTAGCGCAGCAAGATAAAGCCTTTGGTATTGTACGCCTAAATTCGGTACAAAACTTTACCCTATACGAAGGCAAAAAAAACGAAATTATTGTTTTAAAAAACTTAGTAGCCAATACCGCAACCAATAACCCACGCCAAATATTTGGGCAAATTACAGGACTAAATATTTGGGAAAGCGATGGCGCAGGCTTACAACTGGGCATAGGTGGCCGTGGCCTTAGCCCCAACCGCACCAGCCATTTTAACACCCGCCAAAATGGTTACGATATTAGTGCCGATGCGCTTGGCTATCCCGAAAGTTATTACACGCCGCCAGCCGAAGCCATCGAAAAAATTGAGGTAATAAGAGGTGCATCATCTTTACAATATGGTACGCAATTTGGTGGTACTGTAAATTTTCAGTTTAAAAAAGGAGTAACCGATACTCCTATTGAATATGTAGGTAGGCAAACTTATGGCATTAATAAATTTATTAATTCGTTTAACAGTTTAGGGGGTACGGTAAATAATGGCAAACTAAATTATTATACCTTTTATCAACGGAGGCAAGGCAATGGTTTTAGGCCAAATAGTGCTTACAATGCCAATACCGCATTTTTTAACCTAAATTATAGCATCACACCCAAAACTAATATTGTGCTAGAATATACCTATACCCATTATTTGGCACAGCAAGCAGGTGGCCTTACTGATGCTTTATTTGATAAAGACCCTACACAATCGTTACGCAGCCGCAACTGGTTTAAGGTTGACTGGAACTTATTTGCTTTGCATATTAGCCATAAATTTTCGGCCAATACCGAGCTTAACGTTCGTAATTTTGGTTTAATAGCTAGTAGGCAATCGTTAGGAAATTTAGACCGTATAAATGTTGCAGATTTTAACCAAGACCGCGATTTTATCAAAGGCACCTTTAATAACTTAGGTAACGAAACACGCCTTGTACACCGCTACAACCTAGGCAAACAAAAAAATGTTTTATTAGCAGGAGCCCGCATATATGCTGGCACTACCACTGCTACACAAGGCCTTGGCGATAACCAACAAGGGCCAAATTTTATGTTTCAAAACCCCAACAATGTAGAAGGTTCTGATTATAAATTTCCTAACTATAATATTTCGCTATTTGCCGAGCATATTTTTAACATCAATAATAAATTTAGCATTACCCCAGGCATACGATGGGAAAACATAAAAACCTTTGCCAATGGTTATTACCGCTATATTTTGCGTGATAATGCAGGTAATATTGTGGTAGATAAAATTAATAACGAAAAAATTAACCGCAACCGCAGCTTTGCTATTGCTGGCTTAGGCTTTGCCTATAAACTAAAGCCCGAACTGGCATTTTACGGCAATATATCGCAAAATTATAGGGCCATAAACTTTAGCGATTTGCGCATACAAAACCTAAATTTTGTGGTAGATAGCAACCTAACCGACGAAAAAGGCTTTACTGCCGATGTAGGTATAAAAGGCAATATAAACAATATTTTTACCTACGAAATAACAGCGTTTTATTTATATTACAACAACCGGATTGGGCAAATTTTAAAAACCTACCAAGCACCGTTGTTTTTAGATTATAGATTTAGAACCAACGTAGCCGCTTCACGCAATATAGGTGTCGAATATTTTGCATCGGTAAACTTAGCAAGGTTAAACAATTGGTTACCAAAAAAACACGATTTTACTCTTTTTATAAACACATCCATTATTGATGCCAAATACATAAAATCAAAAGAGGCAAGCATACAAAACAAACAGGTTGAAATGGTACCACCCTTTATTTTCCGTAGCGGGTTAAATTATCTTACCCAAAAATGGAGAGCTGGTTTTCAAATAAATTATGTAGCTCAACATTTTTCTGATGCTACCAATGCCCCACGCACCTCATCGGCTGTAGAGGGTATTATACACGCCTACACCGTTGCCGATGTTACAGCAGCGTACAATATTAATCGTTTTTTAACTTTAGAAGCATCGTGTAATAATTTGCTGGATGCTAAATATTTTACACGCAGGGCCGAATCGTACCCCGGGCCAGGCATTATACCTGCCGACTTTAGAAGTTATTATGTAACTTTACAAGTAAAATTACCCTATAAACTTACTTCGAAATACAGAAACGAAAATACTAATTGATAAAAAAGTTTTTACGCAGGTTGCTTGGTTTAATTATTGGTTTTAATTTACTCTATTTAAAGGTTTTCGATATTTTGCAAATGCGCTTCGGCTTTGTTTAAAATTTTGCCCAGTTCATCTTTATCCATTTTATCTATTAAGTTAAGCATCATACCAATACGTTGGTTGTTTTTAAGTTTATTTTGGTGTTTATGGTAAAAGTTCCAGTACAAACTATTAAATGGGCAGGCATTTTCGCCGTATTTTTTAGTCTTATCGTACACACATGTTTTACAATAATCGCTCATTTTATCAATGTAATTGGCCGACGATACATAGGGTTTGGAGCCCACAATTCCACCATCGGCATATTGGCTCATACCACGTGTGTTGGTAATTTGTACCCATTCGGTAGCATCTGCATACACGCCCAAGTACCACGCATCTACCTCGCTGGGGTTACAACCTGCAAGCAAGGCAAAATTACCAATTACCATTAACCGCTGTATATGATGTGCGTACGATTTATCAAGCGAATTGTTAATGCAATGTTGCATACAACTCATTTTTACCTCACCCGTCCAAAACCAATGCGGTAGTTTTCTATTGTTTTCAAAAAAATTAAGCTGGGCAAATTCGGGCATTTTTGCCCAATATATACCCCGCATATATTCACGCCAACCTATTACTTGGCGTATAAAACCTTCTACTTGGGCAATGGTAATTAGGTATGGATTTTGTACATATTTGGCTATTACCGTTTGTACAACCTCCTGCGGTGATATTAGTTTTAAATTTAGCCCAAACGATAGTTTAGAATGAAAAAGCGTAAGATGATTTTTTAACAAGGCATCTTCGTAAGTACCAAATGCGGGCAATAGTTGGTCGCAAAAATACGCTAATAATGTAAGCATATGTTTACGGGATTGGGGCAGTTCGAAGTGTTTAATATCTACATTACCAAAGTATTTAACCTGCATAGCCCTAATTATATTTAGTATTTCTGTTTCATCTCTTTCAAATTTTAAATGTGGTTTAAGTGGTATTTTACCATCGTATTTTTTGCGGTTTTCGTGGTCAAAATTCCACTTACCGCCCATAGGTTTATTGGCATCATCCATCAATATATGGTGTTTTTTTCGCATATCGCGGTAAAAACTTTCCATTAAAAATTGTTTTTTATCTGCAAAAAATTCTTTTACATCGTTTCGTTGGGTGTAAAAATGTTCGGTATCAAAAACCTCAACGGCTAAGTTTAGGCTTTCGCCGATGCTTTTTAAAAGTACATCTAAGCGATATTCATCGGGTAGCTGATAGGCAAAATTTTGGATATTGTATGTTTTTATCGCTTGTATAATATTAGCCTCAAAGCTTTGTAAATTATCAGTATCATCCAAAGTTAAATAAATAACTTTGTGCCCATTTGCTTTTAAAGTTCTAGCAAAACAACGCATTGCCGAAAAAAAACCAATAATTTTTTGGATATGGTGCTTTACATATTCCTGTTCGGGCATAATTTCCATCATCAAAAAAGTGGTGTTGGTATTAGGGGTTTTGTACCAACTGTGCTGGCTATTTAGCTGGTCGCCAAGAATAAGTTTTAAAGTATTTTGCATTTTTTACTAACCAATAAATAGCTTTTTTGTTATAAAAATTATGTGCAGTTGCCCATACGTTTATTGCTAAAAAATTAAATTTAGCCTAATTGTAAAGTATAATTTTAGTTTTTAATAGCATTAGTGTAAGTGTTGAATTTATTAATTAAATTTATTATACTTAGATATAAAAAAAACAAGCTTAATTTTTTAAATTTATACAGCTATGAACAAAGATATTAAAACTGAAAGCACTGCAACGCAGCAAATACAAAGCCCCATTAAAAAAGGTTTAAAATCTAAAGAAGAAATTGTAAAAAACTGGTTGCCACGTTATACGGGCAGACCTTTAAACGAGTTTGGACATTATATTATTTTGACCAATTTTTCAAAATATGTGCAGTTATTTTCGGATTGGAATAATAAAGCAACTATTTTAGGAATGGATAAACCAATGCAAAGTGTAACCGCCAATGGTATTACCATAATTAATTTTGGTATGGGTAGCCCGCTGGCAGCCACCATGATGGATTTATTATCTGCCATAAAACCCAAAGCAGTAGTATTTTTGGGTAAATGTGGTGGCCTAAAAAAGAAAAACCAAATTGGCGATTTAATTTTACCCATTGCGGCTATACGTGGCGAAGGTACATCAAACGATTACCTGCCTGCTGAAGTGCCGGCTTTGCCAGCTTTTGCACTCCAAAAAGCAATTTCAACTACCATCAGAGACCACGCTCGAGATTATTGGACGGGTACGGTATACACCACCAACCGACGTGTATGGGAGCATGATAAAGTGTTTAAAAAATACCTTAAAAGTGTAAGAGCCATGGCCGTAGATATGGAAACAGCCACCATTTTTACCACCGGTTTTGCTAATAAAATTCCTACAGGTGCCATCCTGCTAGTATCGGACCAGCCAATGATACCCGAAGGGGTTAAAACAGCCGAAAGCGATGCTAGCAAAACATCTTTAGAACATGTAGAAACACATTTACATATTGGCATAGCATCGTTAATGCAATTAATAAACAATGGTTTAACAGTAAAGCACCTGCATTTTTAAGGAAACAAAAACCTATGTATTTGTTTTAAAGTTAGGCCAGTTTGCCCACTTTATCAAACTTATTAAAAACAGCAAAACCATGTGGTGCATCTATTAATTCATTTGTTAAATCTTGCCCGGCCCAATGTTCGTAGTGCTTGCCATTGCGCCAAAGTTTACTTTGGCTAACATCGTATATAAACCCCAAATAGGCTACCCAAATTTGGGGTTTATCTTGCCCATTGCGCAAGGCCAATTGGCTTTTTGTATATACTGGAAGTTCTATCATGGTACCTGTGCCTCAGCTTTATTTTTAAAATGCTGATAAAAAATAAGGTTGATAACAAATAGTGAAAGTGAATAAAAATGATCTTCGAGCGGTATGCTACCTACCCTTACACCCATATTTTCGGCATTATTGTACATTACAACTGGTATGCTGGTTAGCAAGCCATTTACGATATAAAATGGTAATAAGGTAACCATATAGGCCATATAAACCCTGCCCATTTGCATTAAATTTGGGTTAAAATGTACATAAAGTAAAACTAAAAATAGCGTTCCAAAATTTATACAACTGTATAGCCTATCTATATACATAAGCAACATCAACACCGAAAATAAAAGCAATACATTATTAATGTAAGGGGCTAAGTTGGCTAAATAATCGGTTTTAATATAGGCCAATAAGCATAGGTAAATAAAAATACAAGCAAAGGGTATGGTAATAAAAAACAGTATTTCTTCTAAAGGCAAGCCGTAAAAATAAATGCCTACAATATAGTTGGGGTTAAAACTCCACACTTGGTGCTTGGTAAAAATATAATCCCAGGCTAGATATAAAATACCTGTTAAAAACAAACTCGGAAAAATGTATTTCCATTGTTTATAATAAGCTACTTTTTTATCAAACGATAAAATAATGGGGAAAAATACCGTTAAAAAATTGAGCCATAAATAGGTATGATGTTTATCCATAATTACGGGTATATCTTTTTAAGTAATGCGGTTTCGGTAAGGTTACACCGCTTGGTTTCAAGCAAAAAGCGGATAATATTTTTAGTAATTTGATGGTTTGAGGCTGTGGTTTCGGCTTTATTTTTATGCTGTAATAACTGGATAATTTTGGCTTTATCTGCTTCTAAATTTTTGTTATAACCTAAAAAAGAGGGTACATAATGTTCTAACGAAAACCGTAAAAAGCGCACTTCTATATTGTTGGGGTCGGTTTCTACGGCTTTGGCCAAAGTTATACTGCCTTGCTTTAGGTAAGCTAATTTATTTATTGGGTTAAAGGCGTGTTTGGCTCGTAAGGCTTCGGCCGAGCCTAGGTAAGCTAATATCAAAGCATCGGGTTGGGCAATAGCTTTTAATTCGTTATATAATATATTGGTTTTTTTGCTACTATTTACTGCAGCAATGTAATCAAGTCTAATTTTATCGATATCGTAGGCTAGGCAAACTTTACCAAATAACAAAGCAATTACGAGCGTTAGCGTAGGTTTCATAAAAATTTGTATAAAAAATGTAAACGTAATTTTGTTACAAAAAGTTTAACTTAATTTTAAGGCTTGCCCGTAGCATTAAAATTATTTTATGGGTATTATTTACGCGTATTCGTTTTTGCGAAATAGTATTTGCCGATAGCTTTTTAATTTTTTCAAACAAGGCTACATAATACATATAAGCTATATAAACACCTTTTTGGCTACTTTTTGGGAGTTTTTTTATCCCCATAAGTGCATCGTTAAAATCTTTTTGTATATCGTTTTCGATAATTTTTTTATCAAAATGAGTAAAGTTTAAAAAATCTACATTAGGGAAATAGGTGCGACCACGGTCTTCAAAGTCGGATTTTATATCTCTCAAAAAATTTATTTTTTGAAATGCTGCTCCCAAGCTTTTTGCCTGTGGCAATAGGTTTTGGTATTTTATTTCATCGCCATTGCAAAATATTTTTAAACACATTAGCCCAATAACCTCGGCCGAACCATAAATATATTCTTGGTAACCACTTTTATTATATGCGGTTTTATCCAAATCCATTTCCATAGATGTTAAAAAAGCATCTATTAAGGCGTTTGGTATTTGGTACTGGTTTACCACCGTTTGAAAGCTGTGTAAAACAGGGTTTAAACTTATTTTATTGGCTATGCTGGTGTAGGTATCGGCTTTAAATTGCGCTATAAGGGCTTGCTTATCTTGGTTATGAAAGGTATCTACAATTTCGTCGGCAAAGCGTACATAAGCATAAATAGCATAAATGGGTAGCCTTAAATTTTTACCAAAGGCCTTAATGCCAGCACTAAACGATGTGCTGTACTTATTGGTAATAATTTTGCTGCATTGCAAACAAGTTTGGGTGTATAAATCCATGGTTAAAATTAAGGTTGAGATTTGCTCGAAGCTTGTAGCCAAGGGGCTCAATTACCTTTTTGGGCAGTTGCCACAGCGTTTACCTTTTTTATACTTTTTACAGCAGCTTTTAAATACACATTCAAATTTTAACTTACAGGGAGTTAAAATTTGCTTTTCGTTATCTAAAATAATTTCAGGTTTGTTTTCCATATTGTAAAATAGGGAACAACTACAAGTGTTGTTCCCTAAAATTTTTTAGGCTTGTGGAATTAATTTTCCTATTGCTTTATCTATTTGAAACAATCCATCCAGCTCAATACCAATAAGGTCGTAAATTTCGATGGTGCGGCGGGCGGTATCTTCCTCTTCTTTTTGCTCATCTAAAAACCATTGTACAAAGCTAAAGGTTTGAAAATCATTAGCTTCGAAACATTTTTTGGCTATTTTATTAAACCTATTGGTAATGCTAATTTCCATTTCTAAGTAAGTATCTAATACTGCTCTTAAATCATCAAAATTATTATTTACTTGATGCACTTCGGGCGCTAGGGCGTGTGCGCCCATATCCAAAATATAATCAAATATTTTCATTTTGTGTTGCGTTTCTTCGGCCGATTGGTGCCTAAAAAATTCGCCAGCATGTATGTATCCTTTAAGGTGGCACCAAGCCGACATGCCTAAATAAGCAGCGCTAGAGTGTGCTTCAACGGCAATTTGTTGGTTAAGCACCTCTGTAATTTCTTCGCTTAGCGAAGTGTTTTTTCTAACAATTGAGGTTTCCATAATTTTAAGTTTTATTGTGCTACAAGGTAATAATTTTCATGCAAATTATACTCGCATATTTCCGAAAAATTTATGCCATTTTTGTAAAGTACATCTTGCATGCGTATATAAAACATAGCACCATTAAATAAGTTTTTTAAAGCTATTAATTGTTGTAGTGTGCAGGTAATTTTGCATTTTCCTTGCTGTAACCGTATTTTGTTATCATCGGGCTTATCTGATAAATCAAAAAGCATTACACCTATGTTAAAGCTATTGAGTTTTTGGTGCAATAAAAAAAATTCGGTATAACGCATCTCGAAACTAACACCTAAAAACCTACCCTCTAAAACGGTAAACTTGGTGCTTGTTTTAATGTAACCTGCTTGGCTGCTAAAAAGAGTTTGCATTTAATTATTTTTTCAAATATAATTTATTAAGATTAAATACAAATAATAAATTTATTTTTTTAGGTATTTGTTACCACTACCGCTAGCACAAAAAATTTTATATAAAATGTAGGCATTTAGGTATGTTGTATTATTTTTTTACATGAAAATTTAACCATGTATTTATTTCCCATAAGGTGTGCAAAATGGATTCTTTGGCTTTATAACTATGCGCCTCTAAGGGTAACATAACCAACCTGGTGGTTGCACCATTGGCTTTTAATGCGGCATAAAACCTTTCGCTTTGCATAGGGAAAGTGCCTGTATTTTCATCGGCTTGGCCGTGTATAAGTAGTAGTGGTGTTTTAATTTTATCAGCGTAAGCAAAAGGAGATAATGTATTATATACTTGGGGAGCTTGCCAGTAGGTACGTTCTTCGTTTTGAAACCCAAAAGGGGTTAAAGTACGGTTATAAGCACCACTTCGGGCTATACCTGCTGCAAAAAATGGTGTGTGTGCCAATAAGTTAGCTGCCATAAATGCCCCATACGAATGGCCACCTATGGCTATTCGTTTAGGATCGGCAATGCCTAATTTTACAATGGCAGCAATGGCTGCTTCGGCATTTTGGCTAAGCTGTGCTATAAAGGTATCGTTAGGCTGGTTGTTACTTTCGCCTACAATGGGCATTTCTACTTCATCAAGCACAGCGTAGCCTTGGGTAACCCAAAATATAGGCGAATACCAAGGCACTTGGGTAAATTGGTAGGGCGATGTTTTTACTTGCCCAGCCGCTATTGCTGTTTTATATTCGCGTGGATATGCCCACATTAAAACAGGTAATTTTGTTTTTGAAATATATGTTTTAGGTAAATATAAAGTGGCCGAAAGTGCTAAGCTATCTTTACGTAGGTAATGTATACGTTGTTTTTTTACGCCAAATAATTGCGGGTAAGGAGGTATAAAGTAGGTAAGTTGTTCGGTTTTTTTTTTACGTAAATCGGTTTTAAAAAAATTAGGGTTTTGCGTAACCGATTCGCGGGTAATTAGGGCAAAATCTTGGTTGTTAAAAAAAACTGGTTTTTCGTAAAACGGCGCTTGCGAACGTATTAGGGTATCGGTAAGTTTGGTTTTTACATTAAATTTTAAAATGTATGGGCGGTTTCCTTGCGCCGATGCGCCTTCGGAAATAGTAAAAATGGTTAAATTTTCTTTATCGCTATTGCTTTGGTATTCGGTAAGTAGTACTGGTTTGTGGTAGCTATTGTTGGTTTTTATAAATTCGCCTGGGTTGTCGTAACTGTTTTCGTAATACCTGTCCCATAGGTTTACACGGTACATGGGGTCGTTGGGTTTTATAAATACCCTACGTTCGCTACGGGTTTTAAACCACCGTTCGGTAATTATAGCCAAGTTATCATCGCCCCAATCTATTTTATTAAAGCGGTAATAACAGGAGGCTAGTTTTTTGGCCAAAGCTTGGTTAGCATCTTGTGTAAATACCATATCGCGTATGGTTATTTGTTTTGCTGGGTCGCCACCATCTTGTGCTTCTACCCAATAATAGGTGCTGGGTTTATCGGCTCGCCAACCAAATTCTCGCTGGGCTGTTACTACGGCATCAGTACCATTGGGTAAATTATCGGCTAGGGGGATGGTAGATAGTTTACGTATAATTTTACCGTACTTATCGGCCAGTTGTATGGTATTAGCAAAATAATCTACAGGTACAAGGTACGAGTAAGGCGTGGCCAAGGTGCTTAATAACACATAATTGCCATCGGGCGATAGTTCAAATTGTTTAAAAATAGCAGGCGTACTATAATTAACTACCTGGCCGTTAAGGAAAACTGTTTTTAATTGTGCTTGCAGGTAATAATCAAATAGTTTTTCGTCGTAGCTATTTTTTAATAAATTTTGATAGGTTTTGGTGGGTTTTACATCGCCCAAATTTTGCTGTATAATAGGGCCAAATGGGAGGCTGGGTTTTGTAGGAGGTATTGGACGGTTATCAACCACAAATTTTGCCAATAGGCTTTGCCCATCGGTAGCCCATTGATATACATTGCCATAGCAATTATTGAGGTAAAAACTGGTTAATTTTTTACAAGTGTAATTGCTGGTGGAGGCTACCCACAGTTCGACACCTGTATAGGTAGTATTTGTAAAGGCAAAAAGTGTGTTATCGGGCGAAAATTGTACATCAGCAATTTGTGCATCGGGTGGAAGTCCGATAAATGGCTGTGTTTCTTTCCCACTGGTATTTTTGAGGGTAATAGTGCTAAATTTTTCGACATTGCTAAGCGAATTGTTTTGAGGATTTATACTTAAACCGGCCAGCTTTAGTTCGGGCTGTGCCAGCTCGGTTATAGATGGGTAGGCCTGTTTTTCTAATACCAATAAATACAAGCCATTAGGGCTTATTATTACCTTACGGGTGATGGTGTTGGCAATTATTTCTACCATTTCGGCAGGTGGTTTTTGGTAACCTGATGTTTGCTGTGCTTTGCTGGATGTTATATTTGCTAAAAATATAGCACAACACAATAGCCCGCTTAATGTAGGTTTTATCATTTTTTGCATTTGTTATTTACTAAACTGAGTTAGGTTATTAAAACATTTTTTGAGTGATGGTATGTATGTTTTAGAGCGTTAACGATGGTAGCGACATCCTTTTTATTTGTTGCCCCCCGCTTGTGCACAAGGAAAATGGGGGGCAATAAATAAAAAGATATAGCGGACAGCGTGTTACCTTGCCTACCATGCCTCTCGGCAGGTAAACCGGCAGGCAGGAAACGCCCAAATAACAATTAACACTACAAAAAAAAAGTATTTTATAGCATATAATTTAGGGATAAATAATTAAACATTTACATGGATTGTAAATTATTTATTTAATGTACCTAAAATCTTGGTCTTTTTTAATATTAAGCAAGGCATTGTAAATTAAACTAATTACGTTATCCACATCTTCTTTATGCACCATTTCTACGGTGGTGTGCATGTAGCGCAATGGCAAGGATATTAAGGCCGATATTACGCCTTCGTTAGAATAAGCAAAGGCATCGGTATCGGTACCTGTAGAGCGTGATGAGGCTTGTCGCTGAAAAGGTATTTTACATTTTTGGGCAACATCAATTAAAAATTTGTTAAGGTTTACATGTACGGCTGGCGCATACGATACCACTGGGCCTTTACCACAAGCCATTTCGCCTTGCGTAATTTTGCTTATCATGGGCGTGGTGGTATCGTGGGTAACATCGGTAATAATGGCTACGTTGGGTTTTATACGGTGGGCAATCATTTCGGCACCACGTAAGCCTATTTCTTCCTGCACCGAGTTTACAATGTATAAGCCAAAAGGTAGTTTTACTTTGTTTTCTTTTAATAATCGGGCTACTTCGGCAATCATAAAACCACCGGCTCGGTTATCCAATGCTCGGCCTACATAATAGCGGTTGTTTAGCACCATAAACTCATCTTCGTAAGTAATTACACAGCCTACATGTACGCCTAGTTTTTCTACTTCGTCTTTGGTGGTGCAGCCACAATCTAAAAAAATATTTTTTAAAGCAGGGGCTTCTTCTTTTTCGCCTGCGCCACGTGTGTGTATTGCTGGCCAGCCAAATACGGCTTTTACCATTCCTTTGTCGGTGTGTATGTTTACGCGTTTAGAGGGAGCTATTTGATGGTCGGAGCCGCCGTTACGAATTACATATATTAAACCATCGGTAGTAATATAGTTTACAAACCACGATATTTCGTCGGCATGTGCCTCAATTACAACTTTATACTTAGCCTCTGGGTTAATAATACCAACAGCAGTGCCATAATTATCTACAAAAGATTCATCGATATAAGGTTTCAAATAATCTAACCAAAGCTGTTGCCCTTGCCACTCGAAACCTGTGGGCGATGGCTGGTTAATATACGTTTCAAAAAATGCTAATGATTTTTTGGTTACTACGGGGGTGTGTTTTTTTTCTTCTTTCTTTTTTGCCATTTTTTTTGGGTTTCGGGCTTCGGGCTTCCAGCTTCGGGCTTCCTATTGCGGGCACCTGTTGCATTTGAAACTACCTCCCTAGTTTAACATTATTTTATTTTTTGAGTTAATATGTGCTTATAAATTTACAATCAATCAAATACAATTGTTTTGTTATCATATACAAATACCCTATCGCTAAAAAGGCTTTGCAAGGCTTTTATCAATACGGCGGTTTCTATTTCTTTACCTGTACGCACCATATCGGCGGGCTGGTAGGTATGGTTTACGGGCATGGTTTGCTGGGCAATTATGGGGCCTTCGTCTAAGTCGTTGGTTACAAAATGTGCCGTAGCGCCTATAAGTTTTACGCCACGCTGGTGTGCTTGCCTATAGGGGCTTGCCCCAATAAATGCAGGTAAAAACGAGTGGTGTATGTTTACGATTTTGTGTGTAAAACCCGCTATAAAACTAGGCGAAAGTATGCGCATAAATTTTGCTAGTACAATAAAATCAAAATTATACTGGTTAATAACGTTTGTAATTTGTGCTTCAAAATTTTGTTTATCAATGCCATTATGATCAATAAAATGGTAGGGGATTTCAAATTTTGTACATATTTCTTGCAACACAGCATGGTTACCTATTACGCATTGTACCTGTGCGCCCAAGGTTTTAAAATGGTTGCGTACCAATATATCGCTTAGGCAATGGTATTCTTTACTTACCAATACAACAATGTTTTTTTGTATTTGGGCGTTTATTTTAATGATGGCCTCGGTAGGTAATATCTGTTGTAAAACATCGTATAACGCTATATTTTGCTGGCTATGGTTTACCTCTAAGCGGGCAAAAAAATTATTGTTTACCGTATCTACATACTCACGCATCGAAACTATATTTACATTTCGAGCGGCCAATACTTGGGCTATTTGAGCTACAAGGCCTACTCTATCTTTGCATTGTATGGTAATAATCATGCTTTGCAGGGTGTTTATATTTTTCACAAACCTAATAAATTAAAGGTAAAACGATAAGTTTAAGTTTAAAATTAGGGCTGTATAATTTTTGTGATTCATAAAAAATTTTATGATAATACCTGCTTAACCGCCATATTTTTATATTTTTGACCAAACCAATAAAGGAAGATGCAAAATTTAACCCTACTTAGTGGCGAAAAATTTAAAATCACTTTGCAAAGGCTCTGTCATCAATTGATAGAGAATCATAACAACTTTTCTGATACAGTAATATTAGGTATCCAGCCTAGGGGTACAGGATTATCAAAACGTATAGCTGCTGAATTACAATACATTATACCCAAGCACACGATTAATCATGGTGTACTTGATATTACCTTTTACAGGGATGATTTTAGGCGAGGCGATTACCCCCTAATACCTAGTGCTACCGAAATAAACTTTATAATTGAAGGTAAAAAAGTAATTTTAATAGACGATGTATTGTGGACCGGCCGAACCATACGGGCGGCCATGGATGCTTTACAAGCCTTTGGCAGGCCCGAAAAAGTAGAACTTTTGGTTTTGGTAGATAGACGTTACTCTCGACAGTTTCCTATCGAGGCCGATTATATAGGTATAAAAGTAGATTCTATTTCATCGCAAAAGGTAGTGGTAAGTTGGCAAGAGGCAGATGGCATAGATAAAGTAACCTTGGTTTCAGCGTAATACAATGGCAGATAAACAACAAGAACTAAGCAGCAGGCATTTATTAGGTATTAAAGATATTAACCTTAATGATATTCAACTAATTTTTGAAACCGCCGATACCTTTAAAGAAGTAATTAACAGGCCGATAAAAAAAGTACCGTCGTTGCGGGATATTACCATAGCAAACATTTTTTTTGAAAACAGCACCCGTACCAAATTATCGTTTGAGTTGGCACAAAAACGCTTATCGGCCGATGTGGTAAACTTTGCAGCCTCAAGCTCGTCGGTAAGTAAAGGCGAAACCTTAATTGATACCGTAAATAACATATTGGCAATGAAGGTAGATATGGTAGTAATGCGCCATCCGTACGCTGGTGCTGGTGTTTTTTTAAGCAAACATATACAAGTACCTATTGTAAATGCAGGCGATGGCGCACACGAACATCCCACCCAAGCTCTTTTAGACGCTTATTCGATGCGTGAAAAACTAGGCGAAATAGCTGGCAAAAAGGTAGTAATTGTAGGCGATATATTACACTCGCGGGTAGCATTATCAAATATATTATGCTTACAAAAGCTAGGCGCCGAGGTAATGGTTTGCGGCCCTACTACGCTTATCCCAAAATTTATACATGCCTTAGGTGTAAAGGTTGAAACCAATTTAGTAAAAGCCTTAAACTGGTGCGATGTGGCTAATATGCTACGTATTCAGCTTGAAAGGCAAGATATAAAATACTTTCCATCGATACGCGAATATGTGATGATGTATGGCCTTAATAAAACTATAATCGACAGTCTTAAAAAAGAAATTATAGTTATGCACCCTGGCCCTATAAACCGAGGGGTTGAAATTACCAGCGATGTAGCCGATAGCCAGCAATCTATCATACTAAACCAAGTAGAAAACGGCGTAGCTATACGCATGGCGGTACTTTATTTGTTGGCTGGTAAAAAATAGGTATAGGTTTTAAAATTACCCAAACTTTAAATATATTTTTACTTAATAAAGCTAGCATATTTTATAAAATTAGGTAAAATATATAAGCTAAAAAATTAAGGTGTTTTTAATGTGTTTAGCAATTAAATTTATGCTGCAGGTGCAAAGTTTAATATAGTTAACCCGTTGGTTACATTTAAATTATTTATTTTGTGTATAGCTCAACTTACAAAATCGTTTATACAATAACGCACTTAATTAGAATTAAAAAACAATTAATTAAGATTCATTTTTAAAACTAAAGCCATAGTTTTGCAGACATTTTTTTTAGTAATACCTTTTAATGTTACAATATGATAAAATACCTTTTATTTTGCTTAGTCTTGTTTTATTCTTGTTCGCCTAATGCCTACCAAAAAACACAAAAAATACAAAACAAAAAAATTGATAGTTTAAAAAACGAATTATCAATAAAAACCGAAATCACTATTTATGACAGTTTGCAACAAGCCTTAGATGTGCAATATATACCCACTGTAAATTTTGGTTTACGCAAACCCAACTTTGTTATTATTCACCACACGGCTCAAGATTCGGTAGGGCAAACCATAAAAACTTTTAGCCTTAGCCGTACACAAGTAAGTGCCCATTATCTTATCAGCCAAAGCGGAAAAATAATTCATTTGTTAAACAATAATTTGAGGGCTTGGCATGCTGGGGCTGCACAATGGGGCAATGTTACCGATATTAACTCTTGCTCTATAGGGATAGAGCTAGATAACAATGGCCTAACACCTTTTGCCCCAAAGCAAATAAACAGCTTACTTACCTTGCTAAAAAGCTTAAAAATTGCCTACAAAATCCCAACAAAAAACTTTATTGGCCATGCCGATATAGCCCCAATGCGTAAAAACGACCCAAGTATTTTTTTTCCTTGGAAACTATTAAGCGACAACGGCTTTGGCTTATGGTACGATTCGGCCGATGTAATGCCTCCTACAGATTTTGATTTCGAAAATGCTCTACGAAGGATAGGTTACGATACCAGCAATTTAAACGCCGCCATAGTGGCATTTAAATTACATTTTGTACAAATAGATGTTTTGCCCACATTATTTAACTGGGATAAATGTGTATTGTGGAATGTTTACAAAAAATATTGATTGTAACAAAATTGTCGCAATAATTAGTCTTTATTTTTGTAATTTTGTTAAATAATTAAGCAGATAATTAAAATAACGTTTTTTGTGATTTTTTTTTATTTGAATGTTAGAAGGTACTTAACCATAAATAAAATAAACTCTAAAACAATCTGCACATTTAAGATAATTAGTAAATTAAAAATATAAAAAAATGATTGGCGATATTATATACTCATTGGCTAACATTAGCAGCGAAGAACTTACTTTTTTAAAAGACGCTTCTGACGAGTTAAGCCCTGAGCAACAAAAAAAATTTATTTTATTATATAAAACCAAACGACGCGACCCTCATTTGTTACTATTTTTTGCCTTATTTGGTTTTTTAGGCTTGGCAGGCATACACCGATTTGCTACCAACAGGCTTTTAATGGGCTTATTATATTTTTTTACGGCTGGGCTTTTTTTTATAGGTACCTTTATTGATGTATTAAATTACAAAAATATAGCCAATACCTATAACCAAAAAATAGCTAAGGAAGCTTTTGCAATGGCGCAAATAAATTAAAGCCTTGGCATAAATTCAAATATTGTGTAACTATTTGCATTTAAACATCTAAAGAGATTAAAAAAACCTCAATTGATTAAATTAATACAATGTTTAAAAATATTTTAATCAAACAACTTTAAAATAAATCACCCCACAAAAAAATAAAAATTAAACACAAGTAAATTATTTCTTGGGTATTAATATGCCCTATGTTTTTCTAACATAGTTTTTTGTTAATAAAAAATTTATATATTTGCTACCGATTCGAAAGAGGGGGCAATAATCGTCCCCTCTTTTGTTTTGGCTAAAGGCTATAAAAATGAACATAGAAAATAGGGTTCGCCAGCTAGTAACAGAAAAAATTGCCAACAGGCCCGACCTTTTTATCGTAAGCGTTAAAATAAGTAACAAGGCTCATGTTTCTATTCTTCTTGATGGCGATAATGGTATAGGCATACACGATTGTGCCTTAATAAGCCGGCATGTGGGCTTTTGCCTCGAAGAAGAAAACACCCTTAACGATGCTTATACACTTGAAGTTAGTTCGGCAGGTGTAGGTGCGCCGCTGGTGTTGCAAAGGCAATATTTTAAAAATATAGGGCGCACAATAACTTTAAAACTAAAATCGGGCGAAAAATTAGAGGGTTTTTTAAACGAAGTTAACGATACCAGCATCACACTTAGCATCAACACCAAACAAAAAGGAAAAAAAACAAGCAACGAAAACATAAACATAACCTACAGCGAAATTGCCGAAGCAATTGTGCAAGTATCGTTTAAATAATAAAAATAAAAAAAGATAGAGAATGGAAAGTATTAATTTAATTGATTCGTTTCAAGAGTTTAAAGACTTTAAAAACATTGATAGGCCAACCGTAATAAGTGTTTTAGAAGAGGTGTTTAGAAGCATGTTACGCAAGCGGTTTAATACAGATGAAAACTGCGATGTAATAGTAAACCCAGATAATGGTGACTTAGAAATTTGGCGTACCCGTACGGTAATGGAAGATGGTTTTTCGGAAGATGATGACTTAGAAATTGAACTAGCCGATGTACAAAAAATAGATGCCGAGCTAGAGGTAGGCGACGATTTTATAGAACAAATAACTTTAGAAAGTTTTGGTCGTAGGGCGATTTTGGCAGCAAGGCAAACCCTAGTTTCTAAAATATTAGAATTAGAAAAAGACGAAATATTTAAAAATTATAAAGACCGTATAGGCGAAATTGTAACTGGCGAAGTATATCAAGTATGGAAAAAAGAAACATTGATATTGGATGATGATGGCAACGAACTCATCCTACCTAAAACAGAACAAATACCGGCCGATTATTTCAAAAAAGGCGATACAGTAAGGGCCGTAGTATTAATGGTAGAAATGCAAAACAGCAATCCCCGCATTATTATTTCGCGTACAGCACCCGATTTTTTACAACGTTTATTTGAATTAGAAGTTCCCGAAATTTTTGATGGATTAATTACCATCAAAAAAATAGTACGCGAACCTGGCGAACGAGCCAAAGTAGCTGTAGAATCTTACGACGATAGAATTGACCCTGTGGGCGCATGTGTAGGCATGAAAGGTTCACGCATACACGGCATAGTACGCGAACTACGAAACGAAAATATTGATGTAATTAACTTTACCAACAATATCTCGTTATACATACAACGAGCTTTATCGCCAGCTAAAATAGCTTCTATTAAATTAGATGACGACGCCATGCGAGCAGCTGTTTACCTAAAACCCGAACAAGTTTCGCTTGCTATTGGCCGTGGTGGGCACAATATTAAATTAGCAGGTAAACTAACAGGATACGAAATAGATGTTTACCGCGAATCGAGCGAAGAAGAAGAAGATGTGGATTTAGAAGAGTTTTCGGACGAGATTGAAAGCTGGGTAATTGATGAATTGAAAAAAATTGGGCTCGATACCGCTAAAAGTGTTTTAGCCTTAACCGCCACCGAATTGGTAAAAAGAACCGATTTAGAACAAGAAACCGTAGAAGAAGTATTAAGTATTTTAAGTTCGGAGTTCGAATAATTTTAAAATAGCGTTTACTAAACGTATTTTTGTACAAATTTAGCTAAGAGGGAATTAAATTAATGTCAGAAGACAAAAACATAAAAATAATCAAAGCGGCCAAAGAGCTGAACATTGGCATTACTACAATTGCTGAGTTTTTAAATGGAAAAGGGTTTAAAATTGAAGCCCGACCTACTACAAAGCTAAGCGATGAGATGTACAATGCCTTGTTAAAAGAGTATCAAGGCGATAAAAATCTTAGAGAAGAAGCCAAAAATATTGTAATTGGTAAAATCCGTCGCGATGATACCAATCTTATTATTGATAAGCCCGATACCGATAAGCCTATACACCCTGATTTTGAACCCGAAGAAATTTTAATCAAAAATACAGGAAGTGCCATACCTCATGTAGTTAAAGAAACTTTACCAGAACCTAAACAAGACGATATAAAACCTACTACACCTGCTTTACCAGCTACTTCGGGTGTTAAAATTGTAGGAAAAATAGATTTAAGCAACCTAAATACCAAAACTAGGCCCGATAAAAAAACTTTTGAAAACAAGCCAACAAAGCTAGTAGTACCAATCGTAAATGATATTATTGAAGAAAAAATAGTTACCCCTACCCCTGAATTACCCGAAGTAAAAGTTACCAAAGCTGTTACAGAAATTATTGATAACCAAACACTAACAGATACGCCAAGCGAAAAAACTGCTGAAATTACCGTACCTTCAACCCAAGAAACCGAAATTAAAACAGTTGATTTAACTGAAACTACTACTGAAAACGACGACGACGATGAAGTAATACGAGCAAAAGCAAAACAGTTAAGTGGTCCTAAAATTATAGGTAAAATTGATTTGCCTATTTTTAAAAAGAAAGACCAACCAGTAGCATCATCATCAAACCCTAATGCAGCCGATAGCCGTAAAAAACGCAAACGCAAGCCCTCGCCTCCTGGAACTCCAGGAAGTAATAATACCGATAGGCAATCAAACACGACAGGCACAACACCATACCAAGGTAATAACCAAGGCACTAGGCCACCACATATAGCAGGCCAAGCTAGCGGAAACAGAAACCATAACCCTGCAAAACCAGCACAAGGGGCAAGAGTACCACATAAAAAAGGCATGCCAGTACCACCTAGTGCACCAAAAGCCGAGCCTACCGAAAAAGAAATTCAAGACCAAATTAAGGCAACATTAGCCCGACTAAGCGGTGCCGGAAAATCAAGCAAATTTGCACAACGCTCGAAACTAAGAGGGCAAAAAAGAGAGCGTAATGCAGCATCGGTTGAAGAAGCTGCAATGGACCAAGAATTACTTTCTAAAGTATTAAAAGTTACCGAATTTGTAACCGCAAACGAGCTAGCAAACATGATGGATGTTTCGGTAACCGAAATCATATCAACCTGTATGAGTATAGGCATGTTTGTATCTATCAACCAACGCTTAGATGCCGAAACATTAACCATTGTAGCCGATGAATTTGGCTACGAAGTACAATTTGTTAGTGCCGAGCAAGAAGAAATAAACTTAGAACAAACCGATAACGAAGAAGATATTATCCCACGATCGCCTATTGTTACCGTAATGGGACACGTAGATCATGGTAAAACTTCGCTACTAGATTTTGTACGAAAAGCCAACGTAATATCGGGCGAAGCCGGTGGTATTACCCAGCACATTGGTGCCTATGAAGTTTTAGTTGATGGCGATAAAAAAATTACTTTTTTAGACACCCCTGGCCACGAAGCCTTTACAGCAATGCGGGCTCGTGGTGCCAAAGTAACCGATGTAGCCATTATTGTAATAGCTGCCGACGATACCGTAATGCCACAAACTACCGAAGCCATCAATCATGCCATGGCTGCCAACCTGCCCATTGTTTTTGCTTTTAATAAAATTGATAAACCAGGGGCCAATGCCGAAAAAATAAGAGAGCAACTATCACAGATGAATATTTTGGTAGAAGAGTGGGGCGGTAAATATCAAACACAAGAAATATCGGCTAAAACAGGATTAAATATCGACAAGCTGTTAGAAAAAGTATTGCTTGAAGCCGAACTACTTGAGCTTAAAGCCAACCCTAACAAACGAGCCATAGGTACCGTAATTGAAGCACAACTTGATAAAGGTCGTGGCTATGTTGCCACCGTTTTAATTGAAGCCGGCACATTACGTGTAGGCGACCCAATACTTGCAGGCTCATACAGCGGACGTGTAAAAGCATTATACAACGAAAATGGAGCCAGAGTTACCCAAGCTGGCCCTGCAGTACCTGTACAAGTTTTGGGTTTTCAAGGTGCACCACAAGCTGGCGACAGATTTAACGGTGTAGAAAGCGAACCCGAAGCCCGCGAAATTGCCAACAAACGCTTACAATTGCAAAGAGAACAGGGATTACGAACTCAAAAACATATTACCTTAGACGAAATAGGTCGTAGGTTAGCCATTGGTAATTTTAAAGAACTTAACATTATTATTAAAGGCGATGTAGATGGTTCGGTAGAGGCATTATCAGACTCGTTACAAAAACTATCTACCGAAAAAATTGCAGTTAAAATTGTACACAAAGCCGTAGGCCCAATTTCCGAATCAGATGTATTGCTTGCCACCGCGTCTGATGCTATTATTATTGGTTTTCAAGTTCGCCCATCGGCAGGTGCCCGCAAACTAGCCGAAGCCGAAGAAATTGATGTACGTTTATACTCGGTAATTTACAAAGCCATCGATGAAATAAAAGCCGCCATGGAAGGTATGTTAGCACCTGAATTTGAAGAAAAAATTGTGGCCAATGTAGAAATTCGTGAGGTATTTAAAATTACTAAAGTTGGTACTATTGCTGGCTGTATGGTGCTTGATGGTAAGATAAACCGAAACAGCAAAATACGCATTATACGCGAGGGTGTGGTAATTTATACTGGCGAACTGGATTCGTTAAAACGATTTAAAGACGATGTTAAAGAAGTATTAACAGGCTACGAATGCGGATTAAATATTAAAAACTTTAACGATATACAAGTAAACGACATTGTAGAAGCCTACGAACAAGTAGAAATAAAACGGAAATTATAATAGCATATAACCTGTACTTTACAGAGGAAAGCTTTTTTTAAATATTAAAGTTTAACATGCAAAATTTGCGTTGGTTCATTTTGCTTTCTACTTCAATATTCTACTTATTTTATTCGCATTTTGCATTAATGCTAACACATCTTCGGTGTTATCCTGCTCGATACTTGCTTTAAATTTTTGTAGTTGATTTATATGTTCGTTAAGCACCTCTAACACATTGTGTTTGTTTTGCATAAAAATAGGAGCCCACATCGCAGGGTTACTTTTAGCCAAACGTACCGTACTTTCGAAACCACCACCAGCAAGTTCAAAAATCGTATTTTCTTCCTTTTCTTTTTCTAAAACGGTATTGGCCAATGCAAACGAAGTAATATGCGAAATATGGCTAATATATGCCGCATGGGTATCGTGGCTGCTAGCATCCATATATACCACATGCATGCCCAAGGTTTTGTAAACTGTTTCTATGGCATCCAAAGCCCATTTACTACTTTTTTGGTTTTCGCATATTACACAGCATCTTCCCACAAAAGCATTATTTACAGCTGCCTGCGGACCACTATACTCGGTTCCCCACATAGGGTGTGTAGCCACAAATTGCGAACGCATGGGATGTTTTGCCAAGGCGTTACACAGCGCCAACTTTGTGGAGCCCGCATCTGTAACTATTTGTTTATCCGTTACCAAATCCATTATTTGTTGCATTATGGCAATGGTGGCATCAACAGGTATCGCCACATAAATAAAATCGCTTTTTTTTACCGCTTCGGCAAGTGGCATGGCTTCATCAATAATACCTAATTGCAATGCTGATTGTATGCTTGCTTGTGTACGGCTTACGCCAATAATGTTTTTGGCTAGCCCTTTTTGCTTTAGTGCTAAGGCAAACGAGCCACTTATTAACCCTACACCCACTATGGTTACATTATTAAACATGGTATTATTTGTTTTTAATACGTTGTATTGCTTCCTCAATTTTTTCAACCGTATTGCACAGGCTTACCCGCACATAATTATCGCCGGCATTACCAAATATCCCCCCTGGTGTAATAAAAACATTGCTATTGTACAACACTTCATCGCTAAGCTGGTAACCACTGGCATATACAGCTGGTATGGCTGCCCAAACAAAAAGGCCTACTTGCTGAGTGCTGTAAGTACAATTAAGCAGACTTAGCAGCTCAAATACTTTGTTGCGTCGGCTGGTATAAATTTGGTTTAATGTAGTATGCCAATCATCGCCTAATTGCAACGCTTTGGCAGCAGCCAATTGTGCAGGTAAAAACATGCCACTATCCATATTGCTTTTAAAACGAAGCACCTCGTCAATCCTATCTTTGGCACCGCATAGCATACCTATACGCCAGCCCGCCATGTTATGGCTTTTACTTAGCGAATTTAGCTCAATAGCTACATCTATTGCGCCTTTTGCACTTAACAAGCTCAGGGGTGTATCGTTTAATATAAAACTGTATGGGTTATCGTGTATTAAAAGTAAGTTATGTAGCTTGGCAAAAGCTACCAGTTTATCAAACAAGGCTACACTACCTAGCTGCCCCGTGGGCATGTGAGGATAGTTTACAAACATACCTGCCACTCTAGCACCTTTATTTAACTTAGCATATTGGGTTATGGTTTGGCTTAATTGCGCAAAATCGGGTTCGTAATTGTTGGCTTCGGTTAGTGCATAGGGTATAGCGGTTGCGCCCGATAGCTTAACAGCACTTGCATACGTAGGATAGCCTGGGTTGGGTATTAAAACGCCTGTATTGGCTTCAAAATATGTCATACAAATATGCATAATACCTTCTTTACTGCCCAATAAAGGCAATATTTGGGTATCGGGATTTAGTGTTACATGATACCACTTGGCATACCATGTAGCCACAGCATTACGCAATATAGGGCTACCTTTGTACGATTGGTAGGCGTGTACATTGGCTTTTGCGCTCTCCTTGTTTAAGGTTTCAATTACGCTGGGGTGTGGTGGCAAATCGGGGCTACCTATGCCCAAGCTAATAATATTTTTACCTTCTTTATTTAAGGCATCTATTTCGCGTAACTTTTGCGAAAAATAATATTCGCCTATATTTTCTAATCGTATTGCGGTTTGCATTTTTTATGTGTAATGGTCAGTTTTTTAAAATAACTAACCTAATTTATTTTTCCGTTTTTATATATCCCCAATATTTGTAAAGCCTCGGTAATGGGGCTAATATCAGCCAATACAGCCTCTAATACGGCCTGCGATAAAAACTCCAAATCGGCATAAAACTGGTATTTAAAATCGCTGCCTTGTATAGGCATACTTTGCAGTTTGCTTAAATTAATACCCCCAGCAGCAATAACGGTAAGTACTTTGGCAAGGCTACCTTTGGCATGGTTGGTATTAAATGTAATAGAGGCTTTATTGGCATCGGTTACTTGTGGTACATTGGTATCGCGTTGTAACACCAAAAAACGGGTGTAGTTATTTTTTAAAGTATGTATGGCTGGTGCTATATTATGTAAATTGTAAATTTGGCCAGCTAGTTCGCTGGCTATGGCAGCAATATGCTTGCTATGGTGCTGTTTTATATGCTTGGCACTTAGTGCTGTATCTTCGGTTTCTACCAGTTTCCAATGGTATTGGTCTAAAAAACCGAAGCATTGTTGTATAGCCATAGGGTGGCTGTGTACTTCTTTAATATCGGCTAAAGATACTCCGTGGTTTACCAATAAGTTTTGCTTAATTTGTAAATACACCTCGCCTACAATTTTTAATTTACTTTGCTGCAACAAATTGTAATTTGGCAATATACTACCAGCAATAGAGTTTTCGATAGCCATAATGCCACCTGTACTTTGGGTAGGGTCGGCAGCTATTTTTACCACATCTCTAAAATTAGCACAGCAAACCACGCCTACATTATGGCCGTAAAAAGTTTGGGCTGCTTCTTGATGAAAACAACCTTCGTAACCCTGTATAGCAAGCACTATTTTTTGGCTGTGGCCGATATTATCTTTATCGTTCATGTAATTTATGGTGTTGTAATTTGGTAATACAGCTGGCTATTTTTTGCAAGCCGATAGCGTATAATAAATCATATTTTAAAAGGCTGAAATTAAGAAAGAAAAAACGTTTGGGCAAAGGTTATTTTGAGGATGGGGATTTAGAATTAAAAAACTTTAAATACCAAATAAAATCAACAATAAAATACAGATATTGCATATAAGCTTTTACAATATACAAGGCAATTAACCTAAAAATTATAAGCCTATTACAAATTCTATTTGCGTATTAATTAAAAATGGCCACAACAGAATACAGTATATTACCAAACATAGAAAAGGTTTAGTTGCTTTAAAAGCACAACGATAATAAAAAACACGGTATAGTTTAGGTCGAAGAACCTGTACCCGAAGAATTTGTAACCAACTGCCCAATCCATTTACCTTTTTTTACAGAGAAAGAAAAAGAGAGAAGTACTAACCTAAACAAACTAACGCATCTTTTATATAAAGGCATAAACCACCATACCTTATCGGTTTTAAACAATACACACGCATGTAAGATTGATTTAATTTTATTAACCCACCTTACAACACAAGTGATAAAAATTTAACTTACAATGGTTTATACAATTGATATTTAAATACCTAGCAAGTGATTAAACTTTATGAATAAATAATTAGAATTAGCAAATAATTTATTATGCGCTAAGGAAGTAATTTTTTAATTATGTGTAATATAATAAAGTAGCACAATAAAAATACTTTGTAATAAATTATTTAAAGAAAAAATTTATCGGGCAATTGAATTGGTTTAAATTAGCTACATCAACATTCTAAAAAAAACTTTTGTGATAGCAGCCATACCTGTTATAAAAACTAACAATTAGGTGTAAATGATAACAAAGTGAAATATAAAAAAGTATTCTGTTTTTACTTATATTGCCTAATGCTTTAAAAGATGTTGAATGAATAAAGAAATAATTTTTGATAAATTATCAGATGGTTAATTGCTTAACAAATACAAAAAAATAACATATTTATAAACATAACCACCTAATCATACAAGTACCATAAAAACCATAATCACACCGTTATGATAAAATATATCACCTTTGCCTTAACTGCACTACTTTTTGCTTGCAACAGCGATATTAAAATTACCGAAAACCCAAAACCCACTACTACAAAATTGCCCGCTCCATTTAAAAAACACCAAAAAGTAGAAGTTGGGCCAGGTTTAATTTTCGATATTTTTAGTTGGGGGCGTGGCGCCGATTCTACTTCATCACTACTTATCCTAAAATCCGACTCATTAAAAAACGATTTTACAATAGCCGAAACCGATAATCTAGACGGTAAACTATCCGAAGTTTTTAATACCGATATGGATATAGATGGCTACCCAGAAGTGATAGTGGTTTACCAAAAAAACGATAAATATAAATCGGCAGAGGTAATGTGCTACGAGTTTTTAAAAGATGCCAACAAAATACGCTTCCCAGCTTTAAGCTCAAAAACCAAAAAGCAATACCGAGGCAATGATAAATTTTATGTAAAAGAAGGTAAACTTTTTAGAGAAATAAACCTTTTTGATGAAGCCGATACCATTAATATAAAACCTATTTCCAAAAAAATTGTTCGCTATGGCTTAGAAGGAAATGGGTTTACAGTAAATGAGGTTGAGTAGATTTTTGATTTTTAGCAAAACGAAATAAAGGGTGTGTTTTTGTTTGCGAACAACAAATTTTACCAAAAAACACACCATACACAAAAAACTGCATATAGTGTACAACCTTAAATTTAATACCAAAGCGTGGTTTATTTTTAAAATAGTTGGTAGCTTTTTTTTTGCGATAAAGATGTAAAATATGCGTACTAAGGATGTTTTTTGGCTAGCATATTATACCTATGTGTTTAATTAATCCCTTCACTTTCTGCTATTTTTGTACTCCTGCCGTTTGCCTAATTCGCCATTTAGTTATCGGTTATATAAGTGATTTTTTTTCTTGTAACCTTGTATCAATCTTAACCTCCTTTTTATTTTTTGCTTCTAAATGAAAAAATACTATTTTACTCAATAAAAATTCTAATCCTTTTTACCCTCAGTGTGTTCTTAAAATGAAAAATAATCTCACCCAATAATATTTATTGGGTGTTTTACGAATCTTTTATTTCGCTACGCTCAACTTTGTTCTCAAAGAATTTATGCCTGTTGCACTTATTAATTGAACTTACATTTAAATAAAAAAATTTTCAATTAAATTTAAACTACATACTTTGTAAAAACCACCAACTATTTACTTGAAAATATTTTAAGCTAAAACTCAAAAATATTTTAGCCTCAAACTATAAAATCAAAAGAAAAAAGTAAAATAATTTTTTCGTTTTATCCCACTTTTACGCCGAATTTTCTGTACAAAAAAAAATAATCTGTGATTTTTTTAAAAACTAATTCTAATTCCTCTCCAAAACATCCTACAAGTTGTAGTATAAAAATAGCTATCAAAAAGCTTAAAAAAATTATTTTTAGTTGAAAAAACATAGTTAAATTATATATACGATGTGTTTTTTTATTTTTTTACAATTAAATTACAATGGTGCCTGCATGCAAACAATATAAAAAAATCGCTAAATATTTAGATTAGTTATCAATTTAAATCATTTTTTTTTATGAAAAAAATTTTATTTTTTACTATAATATTTGCTAGTGCTTTTAGTGCCTTTTCTGTAAATTATTACTCTAAATCTACTGGCAATTTAAATCTCACAAGCACTTGGGGTGAAAACACAAATGGTACCGGTACAGCACCATCAAACTTTACTACCGGGAACGACATTTTTTATATTCGAAACAGAACTACTGCCACTATTGCGGCTGCATGGACAGTTTCAGGTGCAAACTCCAAAGTAGTGCTGGGCGATGCAACGGTTGCAGCTATTACTTTTACAATTCCGTCTGGTTTTGCATTTACTGGAACCATTGATGTTACTGCTGCATCTGCAGGATCTAACACCTTAGTTATTGCCAATGCTACGGTGCCTACCTTAGGTACCATAAGTACGGGTAGTACGGTAAACTTTGCTTCGTCTGGAACGCAAACTGTACCAGCCAAAACTTATGGTACTTTAATTTTAAGCAATGCTGGCGATAAAGATTTTGCTTATTCAGCTCCATCAATTTCAACATTATTATCTATACAAGGAGATGCAGGAGCTATCAACAGCTTAGCAACTACTTATGCAAGTGGGGCTTTTATCGAGTTTCGCAACTTTACTACTAACCCACGCAACCGAGCCGATAATAACGTAGGTTGGGTTTGGAGGTTAGATCAATACGGAGGCGGAACAGCAGCTTCAAAAATACGGGTTGCCGATGGGGCAACCATAAACATAACCGATATAATACCAGTTCAAACAAGTGCATTACCTACACCTAATGGTACTTGGAGCACACCACAAGCCAAAATGTTTGTTCCCTTAGAAATTATAGGCACAGGTAGGGTAAACATTAGTAATGGTTGTCGTATAGATATTTTTACAAATTTAATCACCGCAACTGGAGGGCAACTAGAAGGTGTAGCTGGTTCAAGAATTCATATAAGCGGACAAAACACAAGTCAAAGTTTAGGAAAAATTAATACCTCTGGTTTTTTATGTTTAGATAAAGATGCTGGGGTAGCAACTTTAACAGATAATGTAAATGCCGGTCATATATATATATGGAACCCGAATGACGGAAATCTTGGTGAGGGTGGAATTTTTTCTTGTGACTTGGCAGCAAGTATAACCGCTGGCGGTTTAACTATGGGCCAATCGGCACCTGGTACCCCATTACCTGCAAGCGCTTTTCCGGCCCCTACAACGCTACCTAATACCAACGGTACACTCCGCTTAAACAATGCCAACCTAGGTGCAGGTATTAGCCACAGCCACACTATAACAGGTAACGTAACCATGCTTGATGGAATATTAGATTTTACTTCAGGTACCTTAACCGACCCACGCTCATCTATTTTAAACGTAGGGGGTAATTTTATTAAAACTGGTACTTCAACCACTATAAATACCTCGGTTTCGGGTTCACATGCTGGCCAAATAAATTTTAATGGTACCGGTAGCCCTGTACAAAATATAGCTATTAATACTTCTACCGAAGTATCGTTTGCGGTAAAACCTACAGCTTCGGTATTGCTTACGGGCAATGTGGTATCTAGCACTAGTACCGAAAGTTTTGTAGTAGAAACA
>RDYW01000083.1 GCA_004293485.1 Sphingobacteriales bacterium
TGTTTTGGTAAAGAAGTAATGCTACCCGAAACCCAGCGTGGCAATCTTGTGGCCATACGCAGTACAGGTGCTTATGGCGAAGTAATGATTTCGGTGTATAATTTACGGCCAGCAATTGGTTTTGTTTTTTCGGAATAAAAGGGATGCATATCCTACTGTTTAATACCTGCAAAATACCCGCCATTTTATACGGCGGTACCGAACGGGTAATGTGGGATTTGGGAAATGTTTTATGCCAAATGGGGCATAAAGTTACTTTTTTGGTTCATAAAGGCTCGTATTGTGCTTTTGCGGATGTACTTTTTTACGATAATACCCGCGATATAAATACCCAAATACCCGATAGTGTAGATGTGGTACATTGCCAAAGCATCCCGCCCCAAGTGGTAAAAAAACCTTATTTGGTAACCATACACGGCAACCCCAGCTACGGACTATTATTAGATAAGCAGTGTGTTTTTGTAAGCCAAAATCACGCTC
The DNA here is from genome assembly GCA_004293485.1 of Sphingobacteriales bacterium. Classification (GTDB taxonomy): domain Bacteria; phylum Bacteroidota; class Bacteroidia; order Sphingobacteriales; family Sphingobacteriaceae; genus Pseudopedobacter. Next base: position 481 of record RDYW01000083.1, read on the forward strand.
AGCGTTATAATTCTACCGCTTTTGTACATAATGGATTAGATTGGAACAACTACCCAAAACCACAACTATCCAGTAAAAAAAAATATTTTCATTTTTTGGCTAATGCCGCTTGGAAGATAAAAAATGTGCGAGGAGCAATTGCCATAACCCAAAAAGCCAATGAAAAATTAGTGGTTTTAGGCGGATACAGGTTAAACCTAAAAATGGGGCCTCGCTTTACGTTTGCTACCCACGTAAGTTTTAAAGGGATGGTAAACAACGAGCAAAAAGCAGCTTTTATGCAACAATCTAAAGGGTTAATTTTCCCCGTTTTGTGGCATGAACCTTTTGGCCTTGCAGTAATAGAAAGCCTATATTTCGGGTGCCCAGTTTTTGCTACTCCCTACGGTTCATTACCCGAGTTGGTAAATAATGAGGTGGGTTTTTTGTCGGCTTGCGCCAATGATTTGTCAAATGCCTTAAAAAATTCTACTGATTTCGATACACAAAAATGCCATCATTATGCATTAGATAATTTTTCGGCACAGGTAATGGCTTGCAATTATTTACGCTATTATGAGCGGGTTTTAAATGGCGAAGTGCTTAATAAACAAATACCCACATTGTTACAGGCGGCTGCGGGCAAGTATTTGGATTTTGGGTAAAAACCTTACCCTTTCCTCACCTCGGCCTTAGCCTCTTTTTCTAAATTAAAAATTAGCTTTTGCATTACGGTATCAATTTGTTTATCGGTTGGGTTTTTTTCATCGTTTAGTATAACAAAATTTAAGGCACCCCAAAATTTTCGGGACGCTTAAAATATTTAGTAAAAAA
>RDYW01000056.1 GCA_004293485.1 Sphingobacteriales bacterium
AATCAACCTACGCGCGTTGCGGAATTATCGTAAACGTGACCCCCTTAGAGCCCGAGTGGGAGGGGCACGTCACCTTAGAGTTTTCGAATACAACCCCGCTGCCTGCGAAAATTTATGCGGGCGAGGGGTGTGCGCAAGTGCTGTTTTTGGAGTCTGATGAGGTTTGCGAAACTTCTTACAGAGACAAGGGTGGCAAATATCAGGGGCAGCAGGGCGTGACCTTGCCAAAAACTTAACCCAGAACGGCGCCTCTTGCTTGAAAGGGCTATTGGTTTGAGTGCTGATCGTTCTCACGCGCTTTACGCCGCTTTGACTCTCGATCTAAATCGCGCATCTGCCAAAAATAGAACGCTAAGGCGCCGCCAAATACTAAAACGACCTCGATAATGATGATGGGGGTGTTTTCTGACATAAGTGCCTCCGATGACCGATTATGGCCTGAAACTCGGGCCTCGTTCGCCGCTTATGAGCCGTTTTTTGTTGTTTCACGGGTAAGCCGCGACCCATGGTCAGAGCTTGCGCTAGTGCGCGGCGAACATCTTGTCGCTATAATAGAGGGCTCACGGACACCACCCAGGTGTACCGCCTGTCAACTGGCTAGTTTTGACTAGTCAAAGTCTTTTTGGGATAAAAAATGACGATTACCACCGCCGATAAGGCAAAAGTTGTTACCGATTTTCAGCGCGCCAAGGGCGATACAGGATCTCCTGAAGTGCAAGTTGCACTGCTAACTACCCGCATTAACGACCTTACCACTCACTTCAAAGCGCATGCTAAGGACCACCATTCGCGTCGTGGTTTGCTCAAAATGGTGAGCCGTCGTCGTAAATTACTGGATTATTTAAAGGGTAAATCGCCCGATTCTTACAAGGCATTGATCGAAAAACTCGGTCTGCGTAAGTAAGTAAAAAACACAGAAAATGCCTGCGCCCTCAACATGAGTCGCAGGCGTTTTTGTTTTGGTGGCACATATTTTTGTGCTGATTGTTGAGCTGTAAATTGACCTGCGAACCATGCCGCAGGCACACGTTGTGTGTGAAATTGAACTAAGTATGGGCTATGAGTCAAGAAAGAAAATAATGTTTGATATTGTAAAAATGCATCTAAAAATTGCTGTCAGAAAATCTCAAGTATTAAGCGGTACAGTTTAAGTGAATTACGAATTGTATTAAAAAACTAAGAAATGTGAGTAAACACATAACCTTAAAAAATACATTAACCAATTGTAGGTAAATGATACTTTAATACATTCGTTCATAAATTTTTACCAAAGCCAATACTAAAAATTTTTACATCAAAAAAAGGCAAAACAATATACAATTACAGTGAAAAATAATTTAAAAAATATCAAAACCAAACCCTAAACAATAAAAATAAATAGCAAATTTGCCATTTAATAGTTACATAAATAAACATTCAAATAATAACTACTAAACCTTAACATGAACGCGATAAACGAAACCAACTTTAAGCTACCCGGCCAAAGCAATTTTTATAAAGGTAAGGTACGAGATGTGTACACCATTGGTAACAATTTTATGGTAATGGTGGTTACCGATAGAATATCGGCTTTTGATGTAGTTTTACCTAAAGCAATACCCTACAAAGGACAGGTTTTAAACCAAATAGCTGCTTTGTTTTTAGCTGCCACAAAAGATATAGTACCCAATTGGGTAATACAAGTGCCCGACCCTAGCGTAACTATTGGTAAAATTTGCGATCCTTTTAAGGTAGAAATGGTTATAAGAGGTTACTTGGCAGGCCACGCTTGGCGAGAGTACGCGGCAGGTAAAAGACAAGTTTGCGGGGTAGATTTACCCGAGGGATTAAATGAAAACGATAAACTACCACAGCCTATTATTACCCCAACTACCAAAGCCGCTTTTGGCCACGATGAGGATATTTCGAGAGAAGAAATTTTAAAACAAGGCATAGTAGCCGAGGCCGATTATATACAACTTGAACAATACACCCAGCAACTATACCAACGTGGTACCGAAATGGCTGCCGAACGTGGGCTTATATTGGTAGATACCAAATACGAATTTGGCAAAGCCGATGGTATAATATACTTGATAGATGAAATACACACGCCCGACTCGAGCCGTTATTTTTACAAAAATAGCTACCAAACCTTACAAGCTAAAGGCGAGGCACAAAAACAACTTTCTAAAGAATTTGTGCGCCAATGGTTAATCGAAAATAATTTTCAAGGTAAACCAGGGCAAAATATACCCGAAATGGATAACTACAAAGTAAACTCAATATCAGAACGTTATATAGAATTATACGAAAAAATATCGGGCAAACCATTTGTAAAAGAAAACACTACAAACGTTTACAAACGGGTTGAGGATAATATTATTAAAGCAATTGCCCAACTTTAAAAATAATTTTGTTAGTTTTAAAAAACAAGTTAAATTTTTAATATGAAGTTTTCAGTAGATAAACACGAAAAATACGTAATCATAAAATTAAACGAAAGCAAGCTTAATTCCTTGGTTTCGCCTATGCTAAAATCTGAATTGATACTGTTTAATTCCGAAGGGCAGCGCAATATTGTATTAGATTTAAGCAACGTAAAACAAGTAGATTCATCGGGCTTAAGTAGCTTATTGGTAGGCCACAGATTATGTAAAAATGCCGATGGTGTTTTTATTTTAACTGGCTTAAACGATGCTTTAGCCAAATTAATTGCCTTAACGCAATTGCAAAAAAGTATAACCATTGTGGCAAAAAATACCGAAGCCATAGATTTAATTTTTATGGAAGAAATAGAAAAAGAACTTAAAAAAGAGGTACGATAATTTAACATAAATAGCCGTTTACCTATGAAATTTGAGCTTACTATATTGGGCAGCAGTTCGGCTACGCCAATTTTTCAACGCAACCCCACAGCGCAAATATTAAATATTAACGAAAAAATTATAATGATTGATTGTGGCGAAGGTACACAACAGCAAATGTTACGTTTTGGTATTAAATTTAATAAAATAGATAGTATTTTTATTAGCCATTTACACGGCGATCATTTTTTTGGTTTAGTAGGTTTGCTGTCATCAATGAACTTAAACGGCCGTGTAAAAGCCTTAAACTTGTATTGTCCGGTGGCTTTAAAAGAAATTTTAGACATACAATTTTTACACTCGGGTAGCGTATTAAGGTTTCCATTAAATTATTTTTTTACCCAAACTACAAGCCCCCAAAAAATAGTTGACACCCCCGATTACATCGTCGAAACCATTATCCTAAACCACCGCATACCGTGTACTGGTTTTTTATTTACCACAAAAAAAAAGCTACGAAAAATTATCAAACAAAAAGTTGATGAATTAAATATCCCCAAACAATATATTGATTTAATAAAAAAAGGATTCGATTATACCGATAGCCAGGGCAAAACACATTCGGCGCAAACCTTAACCACCGAAGCCGATGCGCCACGTAGCTACGCTTATTGCTCCGATACTTTGTATAGTTTAGATTATTTACATAGCATCAAAAATGTAAATACCCTTTACCACGAAGCCACTTTTTTAAACGATATGAGCCAACGAGCCAAAGAAACCTACCACACTACCGCACTTGAAGCTGGCTATTTGGCATTAACAGCCCAAGTAAACCAATTAATTATTGGTCATTTTTCGGCAAGGTATAAAGATGTTAATTTGTTGTTGTTAGAGGCTCAATCGGTTTTTAGCAATACAAAATTGGCTATCGAAGGCAAAACATATAGAGTATAAGATAAAAAGCAAAAAAAATATAAAATCATTCAATTAATTTAAAAAAATTTATTTAAAAAAAAAAGTTTAAGGTATAGGTGACATTTATTTATATGCTAAAATTTATAATATTGTTATAAATAATTGGTTTACTGCATTATAAACAATTAATTTAAAATAACATTTAGCTATAATAACCCAAAAAAAATCATATCTTTGCGCTCCAAAATACATATTCGAAAATATGAAATTATCGCAATTTAAATTTAATTTACCCGAATCATTAATTGCTAACCATCCATCCGAAAACCGCGACGAATCTCGTTTATTGGTACTAGATAGAAAAACTGGTAGCATAGAGCATAAAATTTTTAAAGATGTTTTAGGTTATTTTAATGAGAAAGATGTACTTATTTTAAACAATACCAAAGTTTTTCCAGCCCGATTATATGGTAACAAAGAAAAAACAGGGGCAACTATCGAAGTTTTTTTATTAAGAGAGCTTAATAATGAGCTAAAATTATGGGATGTATTGGTTGATCCTGCTCGTAAAATAAGGGTAGGTAACAAACTTTATTTTGGAGACGATGATTTGCTAGTTGCCGAAGTGGTAGATAATACCACCTCAAGAGGCAGAACCATTAGGTTTTTATTTGATGGAACTGATGAAGAATTTAGAGCAAATATTGAATTTTTGGGCGAAACACCCCTACCAAAATATATAAAACGCCGCCCCACCGCCGACGATAAAGAACGCTACCAAACTGTTTTTGCCAAAAACGAAGGAGCTGTAGCTGCCCCTACTGCGGGCTTGCACTTTAGCCGAGAGTTAATGAAGCGTTTAGAATTAAAAGGGTTGGATTTTGCCGAGGTAACTTTACACATTGGTTTAGGTACTTTTAGGCAGGTAGATGTTGAAGATTTAACCAAACACAAAATGGATTCGGAGCAATTTATGATCGACCAAAAAGCGGTTGATATTGTAAATAATGCCCTAGACGAAAAACGCAAAATATGCGCCGTTGGTACAACCGTAATGCGGGCTGTAGAATCGTCGGTTTCGGCTGGCCACAGGCTAAAAGTTGCTAACGATTGGACTTCAAAATTTTTATTCCCTCCCCACGATTTTAGCATTGCCAACAGCATGATTACCAATTTTCATACCCCCGAATCAACTTTGTTAATGATGGTAGCCGCTTTTGGTGGTTACGAGCATGTAATGAAAGCCTACGAAGTTGCTGTAAAAGAAAAATACAGATTTTACAGCTACGGAGATGCTATGCTAATTATCTAAAAGTAAAATCATACATTTAAAGGTCGAATTTTTTTAATTCGGCCTTTTTTTTAAATAAATGGATAAACCAATATTTTATGCTGTAATAGTAGCTGGTGGTAGTGGCACTCGTATGCAAACCAGCACTCCAAAGCAATTTTTACTGCTTAATGGTTTACCCATTGTAATGCACACTATTTTAAAGTTTAGTAAAAATAAATACCAACCCCAAATTATTTTAGTATTAGCTAAAAATCATTTAGACACGTGGACTAAATTGTTAAAGCAATTTAAGTTAAAAACCCCAATAACCGTAATTGAAGGAGGTAACGAACGATTTTATTCGGTAAAAAATAGCCTAAATTTAATTAACGAAAACGCCATTGTTGCTATACACGATGCCGTTAGGCCTTTATTGTCCGATAAGTTAATTAGCCAATGCTACCAAAATGCAATAGAAAAAAATAATGCAGTATGCGCCTTGCCATCAAATGATAGCGTAAGGTGGGTAAATAGTAAAGGGCAAAACAAAATACTAGCCCGCAACCAAGTATTTTTAATACAAACACCCCAAGTTTTTACTATCAGCCAACTTAAAAAAGCCTATTCGGTAAATTACTTAAGCACTTTTACCGATGACGCATCGGTAGTTGAACACGCTGGATTTACCATAAATTTAACTGAGGGCGAAACACAAAATTTTAAAATTACACATCCTATCGATCTCAAAATTGCCGAAAGTTTGTTATCGCAATAAAGCTAAACGATAAAATATAAACATAATATACAAATAAATTGCATAATGAAAGGTAATTATATCCAAATATTTAACTAGAAATTACAGTTGTTGAAAATGGCAATTTAAAATTATTTATCCCTAATTAATTAATTTGGGCGATGAATTACAGGGGTAAAAACCAAGCCCACGTGAGCCCACAAGCCTTATCAAAGGATAGATGTAGCTTGTGTAAAGCCATTTTCAAATAATTTAAAATAGTTTCAACAGCAATTAAAGCAAGCAAAATTGGATAATAATGCTAAATGAAGTGATTGTTATAGCATAATAGCAGCTAAAAATTGGGATATGCCTAATCATTATTGGGGTATGGTTTTAAACCAATTTATACTTATTTTTGACTTTAGATTAAAATTTTAAATCTCAAACTTTTTTAACTTACACACTTTAAGAAACTGGGTTAAAAAACCATTTATTGTAAATTTATATGCAACAAATAAATAACTACCCACCATTTTATGCCCGATTAACCTATATTTTGTTATCGCTTATTTGCTTGGCTTATATTGCTGTAATAGGTAAACAAATTTTAAGTCCATTAATTTTTTCGTTTTTATTTGCCATTTTATTGTTGCCCCTATCCAATTTTTTAGAGCAAAAATTAAGATTTCCACGGGTTATGGCGGCAATCTTATGTGTAGTATTTTTTATTGCTGCCATGTTGGGCATCATTTACTTGTTAGGTAGCCAATTGTCGGCTTTAGGTTCCGATTGGCCAAAACTTAAATTTCAAATACTTATAACCATTGATAACCTACAAGACTGGATTGAACAAACTTTTAAAATAAATGCTGCAAAGCAAACCAAATATGTAAACCAGCAAACCGGTAAATTACTAACAACCAATACCGCAGCACTCGGCGAAACGGTGTTATCCATATCATCGGTTTTACTGTTTTTAATTTTTACATTTCTTTATACTTTTTTCATCTTACTTAAACGTACCTTATTAATTAATTTTTTAGTGGCTTTATTTGATAAAGCGCATAGCCATATTGTTTACAACATTATAGAACAGGTAAAATTCATTATCAAAAAATATATTGTGGGCTTGGTATTACAAATGCTTATAGTTTCGTTACTTACTTTTATGGTTCTTAGTATATTAGATGTACCCTATGCGCTTTTGCTAGGCTTACTTACAGGTATTTTAAATGTTATACCCTACGTGGGTGTTTTATCGGCATTAATATTAAGCATGGTAATTACTTTGGCAAGTGCTTCGGGTATGCAGGCATTGTGGGTGGGTGCTGCATTATTGGGTATTCATGTTATTGATGGTAATATTATAATGCCCATTATTGTAGGGTCTAAAGTTAAAATAAATGCTTTAATTGTGATTGTAGCAGTAGTTATAGGCGAAATGCTTTGGGGTATTTCGGGCATGTTTTTAGCTATCCCTATTATTGCTATTGCCAAAATTATTTTCGAAAAAGTAGATGGTTTAAAGCCCTGGGGCTTACTGTTAGGTGATGAAGAAAACTTAGCCGATAAGGTAGATTAAAATGAAAATATCCAAAATTACTGTTTACCAATCGCCCATAGCATTAAAACAACCTTTTATTATTTCATTAGGAGTTTTAACAACTGCCGAAAATGTAATTGTTACCATTAATACCGATAATGGATACCTTGGTTTTGGCGAATGTAGCCCTTTTAAAACCATTAATGGCGAAAGTATGCACACTGGATTTATAGTTGCCCAATATTTAGCCGAGCCTTTAATTGGGCAAAATCCTTTAGATATTGCACATTGTACCATGTTAATAGATACAGTTATATACGCCAACTATAGTATAAAAAGTGCTTTTAATATTGCCCTATACGATATTGTTTCCCAACATGCTGGGCTACCTTTGTATAAATTTTTAGGCGGTAAAAACAATAAACCTTTAATTACCGATTATACCATAAGTATGGCCCATCCAAATAAAATGGCTGCTGATGCACTAGCTATTGTAGGCAATGGTTTTAAAATCATTAAAGTAAAATTGGGGCAAGGTAAAGTTATAGATGTTAATCGAGTTTATAGCATCCGAAAAGCAGTGGGAAACAATATCCTTATAAGGATAGATGCAAACCAAGGATGGCATCCGAACGAAGCCCTTGAGATACTAAACGAACTTGCACCATTTAACATTCAACATTGTGAAGAACCTATTGCAAGGCATCTTTTTATGGATTTGCCCGCCATAAAGCAACATAGCCCAATACCCATAATGGCCGACGAAAGCTGCTGCGACCACCACGATGCCAAACGATTAATTGAGTTAAAAGCCTGTGATATGCTTAATATTAAATTAGGTAAATCGGGGGGTATAAGTAATGCCTTAAAAATTATTGCATTGGCCGACAATGAAAATATAGGTTTACAAATAGGCGGTTTTTTAGAATCTCGATTGGCTTTTACAGCGTCGGCACATTTGGCTTTGGTAAGCAAACAAGCTATACATTGCGACTTTGATACACCTTTAATGCTACAAAACGACTTCGTAAACGGTGGTATACGCTATGGCCCAAACGGAGAAATAATTTTACCTACACAGTCAGGTTTAGGTGCTAGCGTAGATGAAAAATATTTGCATAGATTAGTTAAAACGGTAATTAATTAGTTAATAAATATTTCTGTTTTAATTTTTTTGCGCCTTCTAGTGATAGTTAATTTTGTTAAATTATTGTAAACAAAATTATTATAGTTTATATAATTGTGCCTTTAGTTCTAAAGCTATTTGTAACGATTGGGCAAATATGTGTTCTATTTGGTTGTTTGAGTTTGGGATAATTTTGTGGCATGTATTGCGGTGTGGCAATAAATAGGCGTTAAACGATGGCATCACATGATGCGTCCATTTATACAATACATCTTCGGCCGAGTAGCCTCTTTCTACTAAATCTCGTTTCAATCTACGTTCAAGTGCAATACTTTCCTCAGCATCCATGAAAATACGAAAATCGATAAGAGGATTTATGTTAGCATAATGATATATAAATAAGCCTTCGATAATTATAATGGGTGCTGGTTTAATTTCTAAAATTTGGGGTGTAAGCAAAGGGTTATTAAATGTATATGCTTGTTTATACACAGCTTTGTAAGCTAGCAAATCAACAAGGTCTTGTTCGAACTGGTGGGTTTCGATACATTCGGGTAAATCAAAATTGTAATTTCTATTTTCCTCGACCGTCATTTCAACGCTTATTTTTTTATAATAATCGTCTTGAGAGATAAGGCATACTTGCTGAGGCTCAAAATGTGCCAAAAAACTATTTAAAAATACTGTTTTACCCGAACCACTGCCCCCAGCAACGCCCACCACATATGGTTTATTTTTCGTTGGAGGGTATGCCATAACCTATATTTACAAAAAAACGTTTATCAATAACGCCAATAGCTTCGGCGGCAGCTTTGGTAACTACAATAATAACATCTTTGGTGGTTTCGTTTTCGGTATATTTACCTACCACCTTGGCAAATACGCTACGCCCGCTCATCGGGTTGCTAATTTTTACTACTGTACCCACTGGTGCTGTACGGTGTAAGGCATAGCTTTTACTAGAATCTAAGTTTTTATCATCAATCCAAACGGCAGTGCCTTTTTCATGCATTTCGGTAATACCGTATTTATTGGTAGGTATTTCTTTGGTAGGACTATCAATATCAGCAATTACAGTTTTATCCTCATCAATAGTTTCGGTTTTTGGACTATCTTTAGGTGTAGTTTCTGCCAATTTATCTTCAACCTTTAACTTATCTTTAGTTACTGTTTTTTCAGTTTCTTTAATATGATCATCAATGCCTTGCGTATTATTTTTAATAACTTTTAATACTTTTCCAATTGATAATGCGTTTGATTTTAGGTTATTTAATTTTTTTAAATCTTCCATCTTCATCCCGTAAAGGGCACTTATGGCATATAGGGTTTCTTTTGCGGCTACGGTATGCAAGGTTTGGGTAGCTGTACTTTCTTGGCGGGGTAGGGTAGTTACAGGGCTGGTTTCAAAATTTATCGATGTAGGTATTTTTATAATGCTGCCTATTTGTAAAGCAATATTTTTATTAAAATCCATCACTATTTTAGGGCTTACGCCATATTTTCGGCTTATCGAGTAATAATTATCTTTAGGTTCTAACTTATATAAAATTACTTTTTTGCCCGATAGGTTTTCTACACCTATCGAATCGCGAAAAGAATGAGCAAAGGTTACGGTAGATAAAAAACTGAATATAACTAAAAATATGAATTTTGAATACATGAGCTATAATTTGCGTTAAGCTTTGCAATAATAATAAATTACAAGCAAAAATAATTAGTTAAAATTTTTAGTTTTTTAATTTACCGTTAAACGCTAAAATTACTACCATATTTTACTTGTTGGTATTATCTACATTGCTTTTTGAAAACATGGCTGTTTATTTAAAAAAATTGTTAAGTTGTAGCATAAAAAAAGAGCGTATCTATTTACACGCTCTTTTTTGATAGGTAATTTTTAACAATTTAAAATCTTGACCCAAAAGTGATAGAAACACTTGTAGCTTGGGTATTTCTAGTTGCTGTAGGTTCGGTAAAGTTGTTTAATTCATACTGTACCGAATTTAAAAATATATTATTTTGATTAACAATTAAAGCACCATCAATATAATACGAACCAAACCTATAGCCCAAACCTCCTGAGTAATTGGTAGATTTAAAATCAATATCTTTATATGGATTTCCTATGCTTGTGTAACCAGCTCGCAGCATAAAATTATCTGCTAACCTAAACTCGGCACCAAAACTATAATTAATCGCTTCTTTGTATTTGTTTGCCAAAGATACATTAGTAGCCATGTTGGCAGCGCTATTATTTGATCTAAATCTTATATTACTGTAATCAATAAAATTAATATTGGCTGTTAAAAACCCTTTTTTGCCTATAAAGTACGATAATCCACCATTCAGTTTTAGGGGTGTTGATAATTTATAATCGAATAAGAAATTTTCTGTTTTACTTACATCAATGTTTTTTATGTCTTTTAAATTTAAAGTCCTGTTAAAATTATCTGTCATATTGTACCAAGTTGGAGTTTCTATGGATAAACCTATTCTGAATTCGTAAACAGGTTTTAATATAGCACCAAATTTAAAATTAACTCCAGAACCCTTGGTGTCAAAATCGTTAATCAAATTGGTATTATAATCGTAGTTATTTATTTGATTGTTGCTGTTTTTTACCCTTGTAATTCCTTGTTCGTTTAAGGTGTTATTAGACCTAAAATTTACAGATGCTAAACCCATAGTAGCCCCTAAGTACAAGGTATTGCTAACATTAATACCCATCGAAAAATCAACGTTTGATTGGTTTCCTTTTGTGTTTACCCTAAGTTTTTGGTCGGAGTCGGAAGTTGTTATTGGGTTGTATTTGGTATTTGTACTACCATTATTATCAATTAAGTACCCCATCCATGCACTATATGTTAAGTCGCTTTTTAAATCCTCAGGAATTCTTCCTTCTGCATTTGCTCGTTCGCTAAAATAATCGCTTAAGCCATTGTTATTGGTTACACCTCCGTTAAAGTTCAAATCGTTTCTAAACATATTGGTTTTTTGGTAACCTATACCAAAGTTAAAAGATAAAACACCCGTAGTTAAATTACTGGTTTTTGCTACTGGATTATTAAATACAATACCTATATTATTTAAATTAACATGACCATTACTTTGCGTAGTTTGGGTACCTAAAAACTTAGTTTCGCTGTTATTTATACTGTAACTAGGTGTAAAGCTAAACTCCGATTTGGTAAACATACCCAAACCAGCGGGATTGCCGTAAAGGGAGGTTAAATCGCCCCCGATAGCTGTTTGTGGCCCACCTACAGCATTAAATCTGGCTGTAGCACTGTTGGATGCTCCGGAAAACATAAAAGCATCAGAACTAAAATTTTGCGCAAAAGATGATAAGGCTGTAGCTACTATAGCCACTGCAAATAATATTTTCTTTACTTTCATTATTGATTTTTTTTATTATTTAGTTTCTACCTGGCCTTCCGCCACCGCCACCACCACTGTTACCACCGCCACCGCCATACCCACCACCATAATTTCCACCACCACGGTTTCCTCCTCCGTAGTTGCTGGGGGTATCATATCCAATATCTTGTCTTTGTGGCCTACTTTCAGTTCGGGTAGGTTGTTGCCTTGGCGCATCGTATTGCCTTGGGCTATCGTAGCCGCTTCTTACATCATTGCGGCTTGGGCGTTGCATTATAGGCTCATTGGCTTGCCTTGGGCTATCATAGCCGCTTCTTACATCATCGCGGCTTGGGCGTTGCATTATAGGCTCATCGGCTAGCCTTGGGCTATCGTAGCCACTTCTAACATCATCGCGGCTTGGGCGGCCGCCTGATGGATAATTGTTTCTACCACTATTGTCGGTTAATTGCCTAGCATTTCTTACATCATCTCTGCTTGGGCGGTTATTTGTATTGTTAGTATTTCTTGCACCGTTACCATTATAATTTGTTCTCGAATCTCCATCTAAAGAATTTTGAGCTCCTCGATCACCCACATTTGGGCGTGGGTTGTTTCTATTAATTCCTACATATCCATTATTCCATCCACCGCCCCAGCCATTGTTCCAACTACCCCATCCATTATTCCAGCCCCAACCTCCACCATAAAATACTGGATTGTACCACGAGTAAATACCTCCCCAAGGGCTCCAAGGATACATCGAACCATAAAAATTCCAATTGTTCCAGCCTAAACCCCAGCCTCTCCAGCCATTATTCCAACCTCCGCCCCAGCCAATACTTACTCCAAAACCAAAACGATTAAAACCACCATAAAATGGGTCGTCAAAAAAAGGATCGTAATTCCAATTGTTGCCATAATAATTTCTCCACCTAAAATTGTTGTTTCCATTAAACCTGTTTATACGGGTTGCATAATCAGTTTCGAAGGCATTAAAGCTTGAGGTATAATCATGCTCAGCTTTAACTGTACTAGGTGTTAGCACAATACTGTTTGTATAATCTCGTGTATTGCTATTGGTATCTTTTACGCTTAATGAACCCGCATCTTCGGGCAATTTGTAATTGGTATATACAATTTTAACAGCTTGTATGTTGTTAAAATACACATCATCATCAATAAATTGTTTTTTAGCATTTTGAGCAAACAAATAGGATGATAAGCTTTGAAAAATTAATACAAAAATTAGGAATATTTTTATTGAATATATTTTCATGGCTTTAAGGTTTTTTAAGAAATATTATTGAAATTTAGTTTTGATGTTTTTAAGACAAGTGTAAATAAAAAAGGTTTAAGCCTTCTAAAAAAAAATATGTATTAATTTATAACTTTGGCAACTTTAATGCAAAAATACTACAATTTTAATTCGAAACTAAAATATGAATAAAGGTTTAACAAGTAAAGCGGACGATTATTCGCAATGGTATAACGAATTGGTGGCCAAGGCCGACCTTGCCGAACATTCATCGGTAAAAGGGTGCATGGTTATAAAACCCTATGGCTATGCTATTTGGGAAAAAATGCAAGCTGTACTAGACCAAAAATTTAAAGATACAGGCCACAGCAATGCTTATTTTCCATTATTCATACCTAAGTCATTTTTTTCGAAAGAGGCAAATCATGTTGAAGGATTTGCCACCGAGTGCGCTGTGGTAACGCATTACCGTTTAAAAAATGATGGCAGCGGAAACATTATTGTAGATGAAAAAGCCAAGCTTGAAGAAGAATTAATAGTACGCCCAACCTCTGAAACTATAATTTGGAACACCTACAAAGGTTGGATACAATCGTACCGCGATTTACCCATTCTGGTAAACCAATGGGCCAATGTGGTGCGCTGGGAAATGCGTACTCGCTTATTTTTACGTACTACTGAGTTTCTTTGGCAAGAAGGGCATACCGCACATGCTACAAAAGAAGAAGCTATTGCCGAAACTGAACAAATGTTACATGTGTATGCTGATTTTGCCGAAAACTGGATGGCAGTACCCGTATTACGTGGTAAAAAAACTGCCAACGAACGCTTTGCTGGTGCGTTGGATACATATTGTATTGAAGCTTTAATGCAAGATGGTAAAGCCTTACAAGCGGGTACATCGCACTTTTTGGGGCAAAATTTTGCTAAAGCTTTTGATGTAAAATTTACCAACAAAGAAGGTAAAATTGAATACGTATGGGCAGCATCGTGGGGGGTAAGTACCCGCCTTATTGGTGCTTTAATTATGGCGCACTCCGATGATTTTGGCTTGGTACTACCGCCTAAAATTGCACCTATACAGGTAGTTATTGTGCCTATTTACAGAAGTAATGATGAATTGCATAAAATATCGGCCAAAGCCAAACAATTAATGCAGGATTTAAAAGCGATAGGAATTACCGTAAAATATGATGATAGAGACACCCATCGACCTGGTTTTAAATTTGCAGAATACGAAATGAAAGGTGTACCCCTACGTATTGCTATAGGTGCCCGAGATTTAGAAAACAATACCGTAGAACTGGCCCGCCGAGATACCCGAAGCAAAGAAACGGTAAGCAACAAAGGCTTAGCCAATTTGATAGAAAACTTGTTAACTGAAATTCAACAAAATATTTTTGATAAAGCTTTGCAAAATCGAGCCAAAAAAAGTACCCATGTAGAAACCTACGAAGAGTTTAAAAGAGTATTAGACGAAAAAACTGGTTTTGTATATGCCCACTGGGATGGTAGCCCCGAAACCGAAACTAAAATTAAAGAAGAAACCAAAGCCACTATACGCTGTATACCTTTAAATAACCCGCTTGAAGATGGCTTTTGCATATATTCGGGCAAGCCAAGTAAACAAAGGGTGGTATTTGCTAGGGCATATTAAATTTTAGTTTAATAGCATTTTGTAATTAGAAATTATTTTCTTGTAAAAAATTTAATAGTTTTAGTTAGGTTTTTAATGAAAATATTTTTGGGTATTTTTTTAGTTTAAAATTTTTAGCTTATTGCTTATTTGGTAAAAAAAAATAATTCTACTTTTCCAATTGCGCAAGTTTCTTTGCCTTGCCCTTTTAGCAGCCTTGTCCAATTAGGGCTTTCTTCAAAACCAGTATAGTATAATGTAAATTTGTTATCCCCTTCATAAACTAAGCCTAAAGGAGTACGTACATCTTTTGCCCATTTACCCGCATTTGGCTGAATAATTAATCGGTTACCTTTGCCCCAATTTAAACCATCGTTGCTGTAGGCCCAGCCTATGGCATCGTCACCTACGCTATCGTAAACACATAAATAGCCTCCGCCTGGTGCAGGTGTTACAATGGGGTTTTCAATAAAATAGGTTTCTAATTTTGATGGAGATAGTTTGGGCAATCTTATCCATGGCCCTGCAATAGATGCAGATGTAGAATTTGCCATGCCTACCAAAAAAGACTTTACAGGCTTAAATTCTGTTTGGGCACTGCCATAAAAAGCATACCATGTTTCACCTACCTGGTAAGGAAAAAACGAGTCGGTACCTTGTAAACCTTCCCAAGAGCCAGAGTCTTTGCCTGGTTTTAAAACAATGGCTTTATCTATATATGGGCCACCAATACCATTTATGCCAGCAACTGCCGAAACCGAACGCCAAACACGCCCTGCATGGTTACCCAAAAAGTTGGTTGGTAATGATGGTGCCGATTTATAGGCTACGTAAAACAAATTCCAACGGTTGTTGGCTTTATCAAAAACAGGCAATGGGCTCCACAATGCGGCTCTCTCATCTTTTCCTGTAAAATCTCCTGTGCCTTGTTTTAAGGTTGCTTTTCTTGTCCAATTTAAACCATCGGTGCTTATCCAATAACCTAATTTCATTTTGGTCCATATTGGGTTGTCTATCATTTCTGAGGTAAATAAATGATAGGTTTTGCCAATTTTTACCACTCGCCCGCCTTCAAAGCCCCATTTAATTCTCTCGGCTCCTATGCTTCTAACGCTTATAACTGGTTCGGGGGTTTGGTTTACTAGCACAAGTTGTGGTGTTTTTACTTCGCTTTGCGCAAAAGTAAAACCAATTATAGTTGTTAAGATTAAGGTAAAAAATGCTTTTAAAAATCTCATGGTTTAGTTTTTATTACTGGGCTGTGGCCCAAAGTTGTAATCAAAAAAATCGAATTTTGCAGGGTTTAAGCAATTTTTACCGTTGCCACTGGCATACATGGCTATATACATACCTGTAAAAGCACTGGTAATTTCTGGCCCTAAAAATTGTGGATTTCCGGTACCTGCTACTTTGTAGGTTTTACCATCGGTAGAGTAACTAAAAATATAAAAATCTTTATCGCCTTTAATTTTTAAGTAAACTTTATTTTTGGTTAATGGTATGTTTACAGCTTCTTGCGTAATATCGCCTATGGTTTTACGTATAATTAAAGCAAAAGTATTTTTACGCTTGGTTAGTGCAAATTCGTAGTGCTGTTTAAAATTCATGTAGGTGGTTAAACCCGCCTCTTCTGTTAAACTGGTGGCATTAAATTCTAATAATGTTGTGGCTTCAAAATTAAAATGCTGTTGTCTTCTGCCCACAAAAGCAGGTGCAGCTACATCTTTTAAATTAAATTTATTGCCATTTAAAACCAATTTACCTGGTGTTTTTGTTAAACTCCATGCATCAACAAAGGGGTTGCGTAAAAAATTCCATTGGCCGTTTAATTCGGGTTTATCAAAATTATCGCGGCTTGCATTAGCTACTACAGGCACTAATGGTAAAGTTGTTGTTGTTACAAAAAGATCGTTTACAACAGATGCTTGCGTACTTGGCCAGCCATTTATCCATTGTACTGGAGTTAAAAAAGTTTCTCTGCCTAAAATACTCATGGCATCGTAATTGTAATGGCGTGTACCTAAAAAAACCATCCACCAGGTGCCATCTTTTGCCTGTACCAAATCGCCGTGGCCAGTAGATTTTATAGTGCTGTAATTATAATGTTGGGCTAAAAATGGGTTGTTAGGGCATTTTTCGAAAGGTCCCCACGGACTTTTACTACGCCCAATGTTTACCATGTGTAATGTTCTTGTTCCGCCTTCGGCAGTTAATAAATAATACCAACCATCTATTTTATACAAATGTGGTCCTTCGGTATCTGGCGAAAGGTAGCCATCTAAAATTATTTTAAGTGGTTCTTTTAATTTTCCAGTTAATATGTTTATTTCGGCTTGTACAATACCGGTTTTACCTCGGCGAGTGTAATAAACTTTACCGTCATCATCAAACAATAAAGATGGATCAAACATTTCTCTATCTACAAATATAGGTTCGCTCCATGGGCCAGCAGGATTGGTTGCTGTTACATAAAAGTTTCCGCCGTGGGTAACGTTGGTAGTTATCATGTAAAATATACCTTTGTTGTAACGGATAGTTGGTGCCCAAATACCGCTCCATATTGCGGTGTTAGCCAAATTTACCTGGCTATTGCGTGTTAAACAGTGGCCAATTAGTTTCCAGTTAATTAAATCTTTACTGTGGTAAACGGGTACACCCGGAAAAAACTCGAAAGAGCTGTTTACCAAATAATAATCATCGCCTACGCGGCATACGCTAGGGTCGGGATGAAAACCTGGAATAATGGGGTTTGTATAGCCATCAGTTAGTGCGGTGTTTTGTGCTAAGGTAAACTTTGTGTTTACAATGCTTACTAAAAGAAAAAATATTAATAACTTTTTCATGAGTGTTTAATTTATACTATTAATTTCAGTTTGTGTTGGTTTAAGTCCATCGGCAGTTGCCTTTAAAATAATTTTACCTGCAATTTTACTAGCTTTAATAATTACTAAGCATTTACCTTGCCAAGTTTTGCGTTGGGCCAATTGGTAACTTTCTAAGCTAGTTGGCTTACCGTTGCCAACGGCTACAATTTCACCTTGGCCTTCTATTTCAAATTTTATTAAATTTTCGGCTTTGGGGTTTATTATACCATTATCATCGGTTAGGCTAATTTGTACATAACTTAAATCTTGCCCATTGGCATTTATTTGGTTTCTATCTGCCACCATGTTTATATTTTGCGCTGCTGCTGCGGTTTGCAATACACTTATATTTACCTGTTTATTATAGGTATAACCTACTGCTTTTAAAATACCTGATTGATAGGGCACATCCCAATGTGCTATAAATTTTGTGCTTTTGTTGGTAGGTTTTTTACCTAGTGATTTTTCGTTTAAAAACAGTTCTACCTCTTGGCAAGAAGAGTATACTACCACATCTAAAGGTTTATTTTCGTAATCTTGGTGGTTCCAATCGGCTTGTACATCGTACCAATGCCATTTAGACCAATTTTCCCTTAAAGGGTTTGTATTAAAAGTAGGTACAGGAGGTGTAACAAAAACAGAGAGTTGGTTGGTTTTCCAAAGGGCATCTCGGTAAAAAGAAATGGGGCGTTTATTGCCACAAATATCAATATCGCCGCAGTAGGCCAAGGTCCATGGAAACGACTTTTCATCAGGCCAATAGCCATGCCAACCAATGCTAGCTTCGCCAATATAATCTAGGGCTGTCCATACAAAAGCACCAAAAACGTATGGTTTTGCTAATACTTTTTGCCAACTGTCAAAAGCTTCTAAGGGGTACGCCTCCGATTCGTACATTAAGCGCTGTGGTACACGTTTGTGGTCTTCTGCATAAACATCGTTTTTCAAATGGTCGCCACCAGCAGCATAATTGTAACCTGCAATATCTAAAGTTGCAAAAAAGCCATCTTTATTAGGTTTTAAATCGTTTACGCCCGATGTTGTTGGCCTAGTAGAATCTAGTGTTTTAATGTAATTGTTAATCATTTTAGAAACCGCAGCAACTGCTGGTGTTTCTCGGTTAGGTATTTCGTTACCATTGCTCCACATGATAATAGCTGGATGGTTTCTGTCTCTTAACACCATAGCCTCGATGTCTTTTTTCCAATATTTATCAAAATATAAATGGTAATCGTACGATGTTTTTCCCTCTTTCCAGCAATCAAAAGCTTCATCAATTACTAACATGCCTAAACTATCGCAAGCATTTAAAAATGCGTTTGATGGTGGATTGTGTGAGGTACGTACTGCATTGTAACCAGCAGCTTTTAAAATTTCTACTTTTCTAACTTCGGCTCTATCGTAAGTTTTTGAACCTAGTGGCCCATTATCATGGTGTAAGCAACCGCCTTTTAGTTTGGTGTTTACGCCGTTTATAAAAAAACCTTGGGCACTAAATTTTAAAGTTCTAATGCCAAAAGGTGTTGCCATACTATCTGTTAGCTTATTGTTAACAAAAATCTTAGTAACTAAAGTGTATAAATATGGGTTTGCTATTGCCCACAAATTAATTTTTTTAAGCACAATATTTTGGTTAAAGTTAAAATTTGCACCAGTTTTAATAATTTCAGTATTTGTAGTATGGTTTATTATTTTTCCTTGCTTATCTAAAATAATGCTTTGTAATTTTACAGCAACTGTTAAAGCACTCTGGTTATTTACTTTTGTTTTAATATTGGCTGTAGCATTGTTTTTTTCTATAATTGGGGTAGTAATGTAAGTACCCCAATTGGCAATGTTTATTGGGTTTTTAGTGCTTAACCAAACATGTCTGTAAATGCCAGCACCAGCATACCACCTGCTATTTTCACCTTCGCTTTGTACTTTAACTGCAATTACATTTGGCTTGTTAAAATTTAGTTTTTCGCTAATATCAAAAGAAAACTCGGTATAACCATAGGGGTTGCCACCTAATAATTTCCCATTTAAATAAACTGTCGAGTTCATGTAAACACCATCAAAGGTTAGGATAATTTTTTTGCCTTTATCTTCATTTGGTAAATTAAAATATTTGCGGTACCAGCATGTGCCGGCTGTGGTAAAACCACCGTTTACCTGCGAAATTGCATTTATATTAAATGGCGAATTGGTATTTTTTACATCTTCGATACTCCAATCGTGGGGTACATCAATACTTCGCCAATTTTTATCATTATAATTGTAATTTTCAGCACTTATTGCACCGCCGTTATAAAACTTCCAATCAAAATCAAAAGATTGTTTGCTGGTTACTTGAGCGCTAACGTAAGCTATTTTTGTAAAGCATAACAATAAGCACAATTGATATTTTAAAATTGATTTCATAATGTAAAAAATCGTTAAATTTATACAAGGTTATCTAAAACTAAACAGCTTTTATAAGTTTAAAAAGCTAGGTGAGGCTATTTTTACGGCTTTTTTACTTACACACCCAAGGGTAACGCGTTAAGTTGTAATTAAATGTTTAAATTTTAAAATACAAACTCTAAATTAACGCATCTAAATTGATTTAATTCTTTAAAAGTTTAATGATTTAATTTGCAATAAAAATCCCACAATACAATACCTGTACTTATCACAATATTAAACGAATGCTTGGTACCAAACTGCGGAATTTCTATACAAGCATCTATTTGTTGCATTGCTTCGTTGCTTACGCCGTTTACTTCGTTGCCAAAAAAAAGCGCATATTTTTCCTCCTTTTTGGGATAAAAATTGCTTAAACTCATGCTGTTTATGGCTTGCTCAATAGCTATAATTTGATACTGTTGTGTTTTTAAATCGGCAATAGCCTCATTTATATTTTCAAAATATTTCCATGGTATGGATTGTGTGGCACCTAAAGCTGTTTTTTCTATCTCTCGGTGTGGAGGCTGTGCCGTTATGCCGCACAAATAAATAGCTTCTACGGCAAAACCATCGGCGGTTCTAAACGCCGAGCCCACATTATGCAGGCTTCGCACATTATCTAACACAATTATTATTGGTAGTTTTTGTTGTGTTTTAAATTCGGCTATGCTTGGGCGATTTAACTCCTCGAGTTTTAGTTTTCTCATTTAGGAAAATTATGTGGGATATTTTTTATTTGTTTGCTGATAAATTTACAAGCCCGTATTGTTTCGGAACAGTTTTATGGCAATAGCCAATAAAATTATGCCAAATGCTTTGCGTAAAATATGTAAGCCTGTAACGCCAAAAAGTTTTTCGAGCCTTTCGCAATTTTTTAAAACTGCATATACAAATAATGTATTAATGATAATACCTATTATAATATTTTGGGTAGCATACTCCGCTTTAAGCGATAAAAGGGTTGTCATGGTACCTGCACCAGCAATTAATGGGAAAGCTAAAGGTACAATGGATAGGGTAGAGGGCAGTTCTTCTTTAAAAAATGTAACTCCCAGTATCATTTCCATCGCAATAAAAAATATAACAAGCGAGCCAGCTATGGCAAACGAAGAAATATCTAAACCTATAATTTTTAATAAACCCTCGCCTGAAAATAAAAAAACTACCATAAGCACCAACGACACAAAAGAGGCTTTTTCGGATTCTATTTTTCCAGCTTTAGTTCTTAAATCAAGTATTATAGGAATTGCTCCTAGTATATCAATAATGGCAAATAATATCATGGTTACTGATATTATTTGCGATAGGTTAAAAAAAGTATTCATACCAAAAAAATAAAAAAACCAATAAAGGCTTCAAATAGTTTGTTTAATGTTGGTTTGTTACATTTTATTATTTTGTAAAGTATGGTTTTTACGCACTATTGAGTGTTTTCTACCATAAAAGTAATAAATTACTACCCCTAATATCATCCAAATAGCTAAGCGCAACCAAGTATCACCAGGTAACGAAAGCATCATGGCTAAACAAACCACAATACCAGCAATAGGCGTAAACGGAACCCAAGGAGCTTTAAAAGGTCTAGGTGTTTCGGGGTTGGTTTTGCGCATTACCAATATACCCACACATACCAGTATAAAAGCAAATAAGGTACCAATACTTACCATTTCGCCCACAATATTTACAGGTACAAAAGCCGCGAATAAACTTACAAATACAGCAAACAATAAATTAGATTTATAAGGAGTTTTAAATTTAGCGTGTACATCGGCAAATGCTTTGGGTAATAAACCATCTTTGGCCATGGTAAAAAACACTCTAGATTGCCCCATAAGCATTACCAAAATTACCGAAGTATAACCCGCCAATATGGCAACTATAATAGCCTGCTGTAACCAAGTATAAGGTGTTTGGGCAATAGCTACAGCCACAGGTGCGGCACTGCCCTCAAATTCTTTGTAATTGGCCACACCGGTCATCACGTGTGAAAATAAAATATACAATATAGTACAAATTAGCAATGAACCTATAATACCAACAGGCATTCCAATTTTTGGATTTTTAGCTTCTTGGGCAGCGGTAGATACGGCATCAAAACCAATAAAAGCAAAAAACACAACGCCTGCGCCTCTTAATATGCCCGACCAGCCAAAATTACCAAAACTATCTGAGCCAAAATATGCCCAAAAGCTAATTTCGCCATTTAGCATTTTGCTTTCTCCAATATTTTCGGGTATATAAGGAATATGATTTGATGGGTTAATAAACTGCCATCCTACAGCTATAAAAATTAAAACTACGGCAACTTTTAAAATTACCAGTAAATTATTAATAAAAGCCGATTCTTGCATTCCTCTGATAAGTAATAACGATAAACAAATAATAATAAATACAGCAGGTAGATTACCATAGCCACTAATTATAGTACCATCGGCAAGGGTGGCAGTTTCCCAGGGCGACATGCTAAGCTGTGGGGGTATTGTGATATTAAAATAATGTAAAAACTTGGTAAGGTACTGCGACCAACTAATTGAAACTGTAGCAGCACCAAGGGCGTATTCTAACACCAAATCCCAACCTATTATCCAAGCCATAAATTCGCCCATGGTAGCATACGAGTACGTGTATGCCGAGCCTGCAATGGGTATCATAGAAGCAAATTCGGCATAGCATAAGCCCGCAAAAGCGCAACCAACTGCACCTATAATAAACGAGATAGTAACTGCAGGGCCTGCATTATTGGCTGCCGCCAAACCTGTTAACGAAAACAAGCCTGCCCCAATTATAGCACCAATGCCTAAGGCTACTAAATTGAAACTACTTAATGTACGCTTTAATGACCCTTCGCCACTTTCGGCGGCTTCTAATAATAATACGTTGAGTGGTTTTTTAAACTTCATATAGGTTGTTAATTTAAGGTGTAATTTATTTTACTGTTATTAATACATTGATTTTGGCCTTTAAAAGCTGTAAGCAATTTTGCCAAAGTATAAAAAAAGGAGCTAAAAACATAAAATTTAAAGTGTTTTATTTATGTAAACGAATTACAAATAGTATAATAGCTATCAAAATAAAGCTGAATTTATAAACCTTACAAGTGTGTTTAAAAGCTAATCCGATACCAAAAATATACCTATATTTGCGCTAGAGTAGTACATGTTTTTTTCAATCATCATCCCACTTTACAACAGGCCTTTAGAAATAAAGGAGCTTTTACAAACCTTAACACTACAAACCTATACCCATTTTGAGGTGTTGGTTATTGAAGATGGATCGCTTCATGGTGCAAAAGAATTGGTAGAAAGTTTTGCTCAGCAGCTTAATATACATTACTATTTTAAGCCCAACACAGGCCAAGGCTTTACCCGTAACTATGGTTTTGAACGGGCAAAAGGCGATTATTTTATTGTTTTTGATTCGGATTGTTTAATACCCGAAAATTATTTAACCATTGTTAAACAATACATTGCACAATACAAAGTAGAGGCTTATGGTGGCCCCGATGCCGCACACCATAGCTTTACACCTATCCAAAAAGCCATTAGCTATGCCATGACCTCCGTTTTTACCACAGGTGGCATACGTGGCAAAAGTAAAAATGCAGGCGGACAATTTCATCCCCGAAGTTTTAATATGGGCTTACACCGCAAAGTTTGGGAAAAAATAGGTGGCTTTACCATTACCCGTATGGGCGAAGATATTTTGTACAGTATTGCTATACAGCAAGCAGGTTTTAAAACGGCATTAATAAATAATGCCATTGTTTATCACAAACGCCGCACTAGCTTTACACAGTTTTGGGCACAACTACATTTTTTTGGCCGTGGTCGTATAAATATTTACACTTACTACCCCAAGCAATTAAAAACTGTACATTTTTTTCCAGCATTGTTTACTTTTTTTGTAGGATTTACTATGGTGGCAAACTTGTTTGACTTTAAAATTGCTGCAACTTGCAATTTTTTTAGTGCTATTTATGTACTGCTAATTTTTTTTGATGCTTTAGGTAAAAATAAATCGCTTAAAGTGGCTTTTTTAAGCATATTTGCTTCCTATATTCAGTTAATTGCTTATGGGTTTGGCTTTACACAAAATTTTATCAATACCATAATATTAAAAAACAATAATCGCTCATGAAAAACATTTTTTCGATATCAGAAATTTTAAAAACAGCCTGGGATATTACCCGTAAAAATATTTTGGTAATATTTGGCTACTCAGCAGCAGCATTTGTAAGTTTGGGCTTGTTGCAGTTGGTTTTTATTTTTGTTTCGTCGCTTGGAAACAGCTTTTTTAATTTTTTGGGCTTGACCATTGTACTAATCGGAAATAGCATAGCTACCCTAGGATTTTACAAACTTACATTTAAGCTTATTGATGATAACGAAGCCGAAGATTTTGATTTTAAAACCATTTTTCCTAGTTGGAAAAACATTTCTAGTTTTATAAGTATCACTATTTTATTGGGTTTTGTGGTATCTACTATTACACTAATATACACACAATTGCTTCGTATAAATACTTTTAAATTATTTATAAATAATGCTGTTGAAACTCCCTACCTAATGGCCGCATTGGCATTTTTTGCTTTTATAATTTTTGTTTTGGCGGTTATGCGTTTTATGTTTTTTCCTTGTTTTATTGTTGATGATAATTCCTCGTCGTTACATTCGTTAAGGCAAAGCCGCGAACTTACTTATGGTAACATTACACATATTTTAACTATTTTATTATTGGTAATAGGCTTTATAGCCGTTGGG
The DNA here is from genome assembly GCA_004293485.1 of Sphingobacteriales bacterium. Taxonomy (GTDB): domain Bacteria; phylum Bacteroidota; class Bacteroidia; order Sphingobacteriales; family Sphingobacteriaceae; genus Pseudopedobacter. The sequence continues at coordinate 24,682 of RDYW01000056.1, forward strand.
TTTTTATGTTTTGGGGTGGGTGTTATAGTTACATATCCTTTTACCAATATAGTGTTGGTAGTTACTTACCGCAAATTAGTGTACAGTTATGGGGTACAGCATAATGATAAACAAATTATTACATAGTTTTTTTTACTTACGTTGATTTTATAATTTATGCGAATGCAAAGTATATAACAATTTATGTTGTAAATAGTTGTTTACTACGCTGTAATGTTTTGTTTGTAATACAATTTTAAAAAATTATTTTTTTTAAAAGCAGTTATTATCATATTAAAAAAAATGCTATCAAACCTAAGAAAAATTTACTAAAATTTTTATGAAAACCGCTACCTCTAAATATACTACCTTTCTTGTAATAGCCTTATTTTGTAGCGTTTTATATGCAAAAGCCCAATCGTCCGATAAAATTATAGGAAAATATTGGTCGCCCAAAAAAGATGGTAAAATAGAAATTTATAAAGTGGCAAATAAATATTTTGGTAAAATAATTTGGGGAAACAAGCCAAGCAGCAAAGATACCAAAAACCCAAATCCCGAATTGCGATCAAGAGAAATAATAGGGATGGTTATTTTAACCAACTTTAAATATAAAGATGAACAATACCAAGATGGCGAAATTTACGACCCATTAACAGGCAAAACCTACAGCTGTAAAATGTGGTTAGAAAACCAAAATTTAAAAGTACGGGGTTTTATTGGTATTTCGATTTTAGGTCGAACGGAGATTTTTGAGCGGATTAAAATTTGAGTTGTTACACCTAAATTTTTTTAAAATATTTATTATACCAGATGTTATATTTGCTCCAATAATCGTTTTTTAAAAAAAGCTTGTGAGAGGAAATCAAATAAAATCTAATACATTACGAACAGAGCCGGGTGCAGCAAATGTTGCCGAGCCAAAATCTGCGAAAGCAAGCCAAAATTCGGCACATTTTTTCTCGAACCTGCAATTTAATAACCAAAGAGCAGTTAAAATAACGGGCTTGTTTTTGTTGCTGCTGGCACTATATTTTTTAGTGGCTTTTACATCTTACCTTTTTTCGTGGCAAGATGACCAAAGCTATGTGATAGATGCCAATGGTGGCTGGGGCAATTTATTTAAAACCTTTGCCGAGCTAAAAGATAATACCGCAATTAATCCCGATATACAAAACTGGGCGGGTAAGCTAGGGGCTTTATTAGCACATCAGTTTATATATGAATGGTTTGGCATAGCCTCTTTCATATTTGTAGCTATATTTGTGGTTATAGGTTACCGCTTATTATTTAAGGTAAAGTTGTATTCAATCCCCAAAACATTGGGTTATGGTTTTTTCTTTTTGGTGTTTATTTCGCTAACTATTGCTTTTTTTCACGGTTTTGTTTCCGAATATCCGCATTATATCGAAGGCGAGTTTGGCTATTGGACTAACCTATTATTACAAGCTCAAATAGGCAGTGCAGGTACAATTGCGCTTATTGTTTTTGCATTTTTAACTTGTTTAATTATAGCGTATAACATTGATTTTAAAATCCCCCAAAGGGAAAGAAAGATTGAGGGTGAGGTTGAGAATGAAGTTGATATTGAGGGTGAAAACGAGGTTAATGTTGAGGATTTTACTTATGAAGTAATAACACCAATTGCCCATAATAACCTTAAAAATAATGTAGTAAAACCTGTGTTTATACAGGAAATGGAGGTAGAAAATACTTTAGAAAAAGAGGAGGAATTTGTACCACAAACCCTGCATCCCTCGATATTTAAAGATGAAGAAGTGGCTGAAGAAGAAGAATTAGACCTTGAAATAGAAAAATCGGACGAGGAACGAAGCTCGGATGATTTGGTTACCGAATTTGGCTTGTACGACCCTACACTTGATTTAGGAAGTTACAAAAACCCTACCCTCGAGTTATTGGAGCAATACAGTAGCAATAAAGTTTCGGTAGATGTGCAAGAGCTAGAATCAAACAAAAATAAAATTGTTGAAACGCTAAACAATTATAAAATTGAGATCGATAAGATAAAAGCTACCATTGGCCCCACAGTAACCCTGTACGAAATTATACCAGCAGCAGGGGTGCGTATTTCGAAAATTAAAAACCTTGAAGACGATATTGCCCTAAGCCTAGCAGCCTTGGGTATTCGTATTATTGCGCCTATGCCAGGCAAGGGTACTATTGGTATTGAGGTACCTAACCAGCATCCCGAAATGGTGGCCATGCGCTCCATTATTGCTACCGAAAAGTTCCAAAATACAACGATGGATTTGCCCATTGCATTGGGTAAAACAATATCGAACGAGGTATTTATTGCCGATTTAGCCAAAATGCCTCACCTATTGGTGGCTGGGGCTACAGGGCAAGGTAAATCGGTAGGTATCAATACCATATTGGTTTCGTTGCTGTACAAAAAGCATCCATCGCAGCTTAAATTTGTATTGGTGGACCCTAAAAAGGTAGAACTTACGCTATTTAAAAAAATAGAACGCCATTTTTTAGCCAAACTCCCCGGCGACGATGATGCCATTATTACCGATACCAAAAAGGTTATCAATACCTTAAATTCGTTGTGTATAGAAATGGACCAACGCTACGATTTGCTGAAAGAAGCTGGTGTGCGTAACTTGAAAGAGTACAACGAAAAATTTGTAAAGCGTAAACTAAATCCAAATAATGGCCATAAATACCTGCCATTTATAGTGTTGGTTATTGATGAGTTTGCCGATTTAATGATGACAGCTGGCAAAGAAGTTGAAACACCTATTGCCCGCTTAGCGCAATTGGCCCGGGCTATAGGCATACACTTGGTACTGGCTACGCAGCGGCCATCGGTAAATATTATTACGGGTACTATTAAGGCTAACTTTCCCGCTAGGTTGGCCTTTAGGGTAACCTCAAAAATAGATTCACGAACAATATTAGACAGCGGCGGTGCCGACCAACTGATAGGTAAAGGCGATATGCTTTTATCAACCGGGAGCGATTTAATAAGGCTTCAATGTGCTTTTGTAGATACCCCCGAGGTGGATAGGGTAACCGAATATATTGGTAACCAACGTGGCTATGCCGATGCCTACATATTGCCCGAATTTGTGGGTGATGATGGAGAAAGTAGTAGCACCAAAGATTTTGATGCGGGCAGTAAAGATGCCATGTTTGAAGATGCTGCCCGTTTAATTGTGCTGCACCAGCAAGGTTCTACATCGTTAATTCAGCGTAAAATGAAACTGGGCTACAATAGGGCAGGGCGTATTATGGATCAGCTTGAAGGTGCAGGCATTGTAGGCCCATTTGAAGGCAGCAAAGCCCGAGAAGTGTTGATACCCGACGAATATACGCTTGAACAGTTTTTAGATAATTTAAATTCTAAAAATTGATAACTAAACAGTTATACCTTGAAAAAAAATTTTAAAACGAATTTAATTTTTGGGTTTATTTTTTTATTGAGTTTATTTTAAAGTTAGCAGGCAAGCATAACGGATGACAACACTAAATAGAAAAATATGTCAGCAATAGAATTTATAATGAATGGCATCGACAGGTGGCGACCTTCCAGACATCGAACAAAATCTTTGTAACGACTTTATAAAAAAGTTCGGAGACAAACTTGCAAAGCTGGGACGAAGCTATCATATACCAGCAAGCCAGCTTTCAATATTCTAAATGAATTTCCTATTTATCGGAAAAGACACTTCTGATTATCATTTCGTTTTCGTTGACAAAGCTGGTGGAAACCAAATCAATTACAAAAACTTGACTGGATTGGGCAAAGTTTCTACCAACCAACTAATTCATCAAATAAGAATTGAAGTTGGCGAAGTTCATTGGGCAATTTCAATTCCAGTAACAACAGTTTCTAACATCTCAAACGACAAAATAGAAGAGTTAGCAAATCAATATGTAAAAGCTATTTTTGAAGCTATGAAACAAAAAACAGAAAAGATTTCGGATGACGCAATTACTATTCCTGAAATAGAAAAGAAATAAAAGCATTTAACGCTGATTATAAAGGCAAAAAAACTGCATTCATAATTATGCAAAAGTGGCGGTTTAGTGCTCCGCAGGCACATTAGTGGTTAATCAAAGTTTGGTTCTCCGAATCAATATTTATTTTGAAAGTCAGGTAATTAGGGTATCTGAAAAACTTTGGTGGCAATTTTTGCAGACATTTTTAAAATAACAACTTAACCACAACAAGCAAACATTAATGAAATATTTGAAAAAAAAACTTAACATTGAATTCATAAAAAATTGACGAACTTAATTGACAATTGCTGTGTTCAACTGATAAGTGCAACACTTACCTTAAGCTGTAAAAATACTTCATTAGGAGTTAGATAACCAAATTTTCTTACAGGTCTGTTATT
>RDYW01000084.1 GCA_004293485.1 Sphingobacteriales bacterium
TATAGCCGAATTATTTCCAAGTATGGTAACCCCTAACATGAGTAGAATCTATTAATCTTGTAAAAATAACATGCAGAACATTGCTAGTTAATAAGCCATTTAGTATTTACAATATTATACCATTTGGCTTAGTATATTGAATACTTTTCAAGGAAACACAAATGCTATTAAACGAAACTAGATACAATAGGTTAAACACACTACTCGATTACAGGCAAGCCAACCTTACTGTAGTGTTAGAAAACATACACGACCCTCAAAATATTTCGGCCGTAATGCGTACGGCCGATGCCGTGGGTATACACGAAATTTTTGTAATAAATACCACCGAAGCTACCTATAAAGTTTGGGGCAAAAAAAGTAGCGCTAGTGCGTACAAATGGGTGAAAGTGCATTTATTTAAAACGGTAGCGGAAGCCATGCAGGTGGTGACTCAAAATTATCCTACCATCTACGGCACCGCACTGCACCAGCAAAGCGAAAGCCTGTATACTACTAACTTAACCTTACCTACAGCTATTACCTTTGGGAATGAACACAGCGGACTTAGTCCAGAAATACAAACTTATTGTAATGGTTTTATTACCATTCCTATGGTGGGTATGGTACAAAGTTTGAATATTAGCGTAGCGTGTAGTGTGTGCTTATACGAAGCTTTTAGGCAAAAGCAATTAGCTGGCCATTACCAAACACCACAGCTACCCAACCAGCTACGAGAGGCCTACCTTACCGACTGGAGTTTGAATAAAAAAGAACGATTTAGAATATCGAAATAATACCTGGTTACCACAAATTGGGTACTGTGCAGGTTATCGAAACTGTAAGTCTGTAACAAAAGCACCTAAACGACGATGCTATAATAAATTCAGTAGAAAAATGTCAAAAGTGGTAGACACCAAAAAAGTGGCAACCAGGCAATTTAGTCGTATGCCTACACTTGCACAAAGCCTCCTGTTGTGCGTTCGTTTTTTAAGCAGTCACTGGGTCAACTTTAATTTTTCCCCCAATAGCTTTTAATACTTTTAGTATGGTGGAAAATTGGGGTTTTGAGCCCTCCGATAATGCTTTGTATAAACTCGGTCTGCTTAATCCAGTTTCTTCTGCAATCTTAGTCATACCAATAGCTTTTGCAATATGTCCAATAGCTGCAACAATTTGGTCATTATCGCCTTCTTCCAAGACGGTATTTAAATATTCAGCAATCATTTTATTGTTATCTAAATAATCCGCTATTTCAAATTTTGTTGTGTTCATTGCTTAATGTTTTAGTTTGTTCCAAATT
>RDYW01000036.1 GCA_004293485.1 Sphingobacteriales bacterium
TATTGTCAGCATAAATCCTATGGGAACTTCGTTTCGCTACGCTCAACTTTGTTCCCATAGGATTTATGCCTGTTGCACTTATCAATTGAACTTACATAAGCTAATAATTAAAAAATTACACACAATAAAAAACGAAATGTTTTGTTTTTTTGAGTGTAACAAAGAGTCTCAAAACATTTCGTTTTAAACCTATCATTTCCTTTAAAAAGGCAATTTTTTAATTGCGTTTGCCATTTACCTTTTTAAAAAACCAAAACGTTTTTTTAAAAACAAACTTGATGTTGCTTATTTAATATTTTAAAAACCATTTTACCTGCTACCGCAGATTTTAAAACCAAAACCGAATCGTAATTCGATTGGTAAATTAGCCTTTCATCGAAGCTTCCGGTAGTATAACATCGCGATTTTTTAAGTTTAAAAACAGGACTTGTATAAGCTCCTTTTAGCACAATGGTATCGCCGCTAAGGCTATACACACCTTTAACAAATTCGGTCCATCGGCCATTTTTATAACAAGTATCGCCAGCAAAATAGGCTTTCGAAAAATTGTGTAATACTAAATAAAACGAGTCGCAAGTAAACTTAAATTGGCGTTTTTTATATTCTACCAAACCAGTATCTAAATTTATGCTGTCTTGTTGCCATTGGCCTTGTAAATATTGCGCCCCTGGGTTTCGCTTGTTCGGGTTAAAAGTGCATGCAAAAACAAATACTAAACAAAAGCAACAAGTTAATTTTATTGTATTTATATTTTTTATCTTTTGTTTATCGCTAATTTGAATGTGTAAATTTACCATTTCACCAAAATTATTACCTTACTTCAACGCCCCTACCATTTCTTCGGGTTTAACCCAATCGGTAAATTGCTGGCTAGTAAGTAGGCCTAACTCCACCGATGCTTCACGCAAAGTTTTATTTTCTTTATGTGCTTTTTTGGCAATTTTTGCGGCATTTTCGTAACCTATATGTGGGTTTAAAGCGGTTACCAGCATCAGCGAGTTTTCTAAATGTTGCTGTATAACAGCATGGTTAGGCACAATACCTACCGCACAATTGTTATTAAACGATACGCAAGCATCGCCAATTAACCTTGCCGATTGTAAAACGTTTGCCGCAATAACGGGTTTAAATACGTTTAACTCAAAATGGCCGCTCATACCGCCTACGGTTACGGCAACATCGTTACCAATAACTTGTGCGCATACCATGGTTAAGGCTTCGGGCTGGGTAGGGTTAACTTTACCGGGCATAATTGATGAGCCGGGTTCGTTATCGGGAATTACAATTTCGCCAATACCACACCTAGGGCCCGAGCTTAGCATACGCACATCGTTAGCAATTTTCATTAGCGCAACGGCCGTACGTTTTAATGCGCCCGAAAGTTCAACCATGGCATCGTGTGCAGCCAAAGCCTCAAACTTATTTGGGGCGCTTACAAAAGGTAAGCCTGTTAGGGTAGCAATATGTTGGGCTACCAATACATCGTAACCTTGGGGGGTATTTAGGCCTGTGCCAACTGCGGTACCACCTAAAGCCAGTTCGGTAACGGCTTTTAAGGCGTTTTTAATGGTTTTAATGCTGTTGGTAATTTGCTGGGCATAACCCGAAAACTCTTGCCCTAAAGTAAGTGGCGTAGCATCCATAAAATGGGTACGCCCTGTTTTTACTATCGAAGCAAAATCTAAGGTTTTTTGTTGTAAAGTGGCCTGCAACAATTCTAATCCTGGTAAGGTAATTTCTACCACTTGCTTATACGCTGCTATGTGCATTGCGGTGGGGAAAGTATCGTTTGATGATTGCGATTTGTTTACATCATCGTTAGGGTGTAGTACTTTTACATCATCAGATAGTAAGCCACCATGTATAACGTGGCCACGGTTGGCTATTACTTCGTTGGCATTCATGTTTGATTGTGTGCCCGAACCCGTTTGCCATATTACTAGCGGAAACTGGTCGTTAAGGCTACCTGTTAAAATCTCGTCGCAGGCTTTGGCAATCAAGTCTTTTTTATCGGCAGTTAACACGCCCAAGTCGCAATTGGCCATTGCTGCCGCTTTTTTTAGGTAAGCAAACGCGTGTATAATTTCTAAAGGCATTGATGCCTCGGCACCTATTTTAAAGTTATTGCGAGAGCGTTCGGTTTGTGCGCCCCAGTATTTATGTGCAGGTACATTTACTGCACCCATGGTATCGTGTTCTATTCTAAATTCCATTTGTTGTTGTTTTTGTGCTTCAAATTTAGGTTTTTTAAGGATAGTTTTTGGGAATGATGAGGATATAATTTACGTACAACCTAAGTTTAATTATTGTATTGTAATACAATTTGCTATTAATGAGTATTTTATTTGTTTAAGAGCGTTAACGATGGCAATGGCATCCTTTTTCTTTATAGCCCCCCTACTGGGATTGTGGCAAATGGGGGGCTATAAAGAAAAAGATACTTGCCTGCTGGCAAGCAGGTAATGTACAGCGTGTTACCTTGCCTACCGGCAGGCAGGAAACGCCCTAATCATGATAATAAATGAATATTTATATATTGTAACGGAGGTGTATTTGTTTTGGCATTTTAAAAATGCTGTGTTATATTTCATGGTTTTGATACAAAAAATTATTAAAAGGATATATTTTTTGGTTTACAATTTTTACTTCTTCGTAAATACGGTTGCGTAAATCTTCGGCGTTTTGTTTGTTTAGTGCCGATATAAAAATGGCTGGGCTATTGTGTTTTGCCATCCAAGTATTTTTAAAATCGCTAAGCGGTAATGTGGCTTCGGTTTCATTATCTACCTCCCAATCTTCGAGTATTAGGGTGGGTTTATAGGCATCAATTTTATTAAAAACGGTAATCATGGTTTTATCAATTGCGCCCATTTCTTTTAGGGTTTCGTTTACTACGGCAATTTGATCTTCAAAATTTTGGTGCGATATATCTACCACGTGTAACAAAATATCGGCTTCACGCACTTCATCCAAAGTTGATTTAAAACTTTCGATTAAGTTGTGTGGTAGCTTTCGTATAAAACCCACCGTATCGGATAGTAAAAAAGGTACGTTTTCGAAAACTACTTTGCGCACCGTGGTATCAAGCGTGGCAAACAATTTATTTTCGGCAAATACTTCGGATTTAGAAAGCATATTCATAATGGTTGATTTACCCACATTGGTATATCCTACCAAAGAAACCCGAACCAAATCTTTACGGTTTTTGCGCTGTGTTTCGTTTTGGCGGTCTATTAGTTTTAGTTTTTCTTTCAATAAAACTATTTTATCTTTTATAATACGCCTATCGGTTTCTATTTGGCTTTCGCCTGGGCCACGCATACCTATACCGCCTTTTTGTCTTTCGAGGTGGGTCCACATCCGCGTTAAGCGAGGCAACATATATTGCAGTTGTGCTAGCTCCACCTGTGTTTTCGCTTGCGCACTTTGTGCTCGGCCAGCAAAAATATCTAAAATTAAGTTGCTACGGTCTATTACTTTTACTTTTAATTCGGCTTCGATATTACGGAGTTGCATGGGCGATAGTTCGTCGTCAAACACCACTAAATCAATTTCTTCGGCTTTTACAAAGGTTTGTATTTCTTCTAATTTACCTGTGCCTACAAACGTTGCCCGCTCGGGTTTTTGCATGCGTTGGGTAAAGTAACGTTCGGTAATGCCGCCAGCGGTGCTAACCAAAAATGCCAGCTCGTCTAAAAATTCTTTTTGTTGCGCATCGCTGGTGCCGGGCAATATTATGCCTACTAAAATTGCCCGTTCGGATTTTAGTTCGGTTTCGTAAAATTTAACTTTTGTCATTTTTAGGTCGAGGTTAAAGTTAGTTTTCTATTGTTTTGCGTCTTTCTTCTCTGCGTTGTTGCCTTAATTGTTTTGGGGTTTTACCTGTGGAATCTGTTTTAGGTGTAATGCCTAATAATCTATTAAAAAAACTTATTTTTTTAATCACGGTATCTTTTGTATGTGTTTTAAAAATATCAAAGCCTTGGAAGTTTTCATCATCATCGATAGTGCTGCTATCGGGCATTATATAATTTTGTGGGGCAATTGTTTGGCGTAAGCTTTCTTTAATACGTACGCTGTAAAAGCCGTAAGCATTGGTATCGCGAGGGGTGTAACCTTGTTGCGCCATTAAGCGACCAATTAAATTAAAATAACCTTTTACATGTGGTTTTAGGCTACCATCGGGCTGCCAAGCGTATAGGCTGGCTTTTGGCTTGGGCACAATACTGGCCAGGTAAATACCTTCGCCAAGCGATAATTCGGCCGCAGATTTGCCAAAATAATATTGGCTAGCTTCGCCAATACCGTACACATTTTTGCCCCATTCTATGATGTTTAAATATACTTCGTACATTCGGTTTTTTGTACATATATGCTGGTTTTCTATTAACCAAACGATTAAAATTTCTTCGATTTTACGGGCAATGGTTTTTTGGCGGCTTAAATAAATGTTTTTTACCAATTGCATGGATATGGTGCTTCCGCCCCTTTTAAACGATTTTGCCTTGTAATTGGTAGCTATAGATTGGCGTATAGATTCTTCGACAAAACCTTTATGGCTGTAAAACGAGGGGTCTTCGGAGGTAAGCAATGCGTTTTTAATGTTGCTTGATATTTGGCTTATAGGTGTATAATTAGGGTTTTCGGGGGCAATTAAAATATCGCGTACAGGTTTGCCTTTTTCGTAGGGTGTGTAAATAAAAGGATTGTTTATTTTTTGGAGATTATTTTTTCCGTAAGCCAATATTTTAAAATCGGGTGAGGGTTCTAAATCCGAATTAAAAACTACGCGGTTGGGGTGTTTGGTATCAAAATACAGGTTTACATTGTATTTAAGTTTGCCTGCCACTTTTATCCCTTCCAGCGATTCGAACAGCCCAATCGGAAAAGCGTTAAAAATTTCTTGCGCATTTTGTTCATCGGCGTTAAGCCTAAACTCAAAAATTTTGTTGGGCTGCAAAGTGTATTTAAAATAAGGGTGCGCCCAAGCTTTGCCTAAAAATATAGTTGATGCACTATCAATGGCTACAAAATTTTCGCCAGCAATCATTTTTACTGCGATGCTACCATTTTTAACTATTACGTTTTCGGATGCTATGCGAGAATGGTTTATTAGTAAATTTTTTACGCCCCACGAACCTTCTACCTCAAAATTTCCGTTATGTTTTTGGGCACTTTTGAGGGCAAATTGTAAGGTATCGAAATTAAATTTTAAGCCATATTTTTTTTCGAGGTAAGGAAACTCTACTTTGTGCCTACCGGCGTACCAAAAAATGTTAAACTGCTGGTTGCTGGGGTCTAGGTCGCCATCTAAATGCCATATAGCTTCGTTTTTGTTTAAAAATAGGGTTGATTTTAATTCTCCATTTTTAATGGTAGCCGTAGGTAGTAAAAAATTAATATGGGTGGTGTCGTTAGTAAAACATACCGAAAAATTTTTAATATCCATATCATCGGGTATCTTATCCAATGCTTTGTGTAACAAATTATAGCCTAATTCGGCCAAGTTAAGTTTGGCTTTATGCAAAGTATCGGCAGGTTTTTTTTTTAGTAAAAAATCGTAGTTGCTAAGGCTATCTTTTTTTATGAGTGTAATTTTGGCATCATATATATTTAGTTCGCCAATTTTAATATCGCCCCATAGCAGGGGTAAAAGTTTAACGTTAATGGCCACATTATTTAGGTTTGCAAAGGTATCCCGCCCCAGCGGTACAATATTAATGTGCTTAAAATTTACGGTACTAAGGCCTGTAAAATTAGCTTCATGGATGTTTAACTGTACATGATAAGTGTTTTTTGCTTTTAGCAGTACTTTAGAAATAGTTTTTTTTAGCAAGGCATCGCGTTTTGCAAATAAAACAGCAAAGCTACCTAAAACTAAAACCGTAAAGGTAATTAATGCAACAATTAATTTTTTTTTAAGCCGCCTTTGTATGCGCATTGTAACTAATGTAATTATTTAGGATTTGATATGATTAACCGCACAATCACACTAATAGTATTTTTGGGGCAAACAAATATTAAACAATACTATTAATAATTAATGGTTTTAGTAATTTTGATTTTAAAATAATTTAGATGTTTAGTAACGAACAAATATTAGCCGCCTTAAAAAACGTTGAAGACCCCGATTTAAAAAAAGATTTGGTAACGTTAGGTATGATTGAGGATTTAAAAATTGATGGCCTAAAAGTGAGCTTTTCGGTGGTTTTAACCACCCCAGCCTGCCCAATGAAGGCAATGCTGGAAAACGCTTGCCGCAATGCTATAAAACATTTTGTAAGTGCCGAGGCCCAAATTAACATAAATATGACCAGCCGTGTTACCAGCCCCAAACAGCAATTAAACAGTAATATTAAAAATATTATTGCCGTAGCATCGGGCAAGGGTGGGGTAGGAAAATCTACCGTGGCGGCAAATTTAGCCTTAGGCCTAAGCCTAAATGGTGCAAAAGTGGGTTTAATTGATGCCGATATTTACGGCCCATCTATCCCTATTATGTTTGGTTTAGAAGGTGCAAAACCACAAGCTAACGAGGTAAATGGCAAAACCCGCATTTTGCCGATAGAAAAATACGGTATAAAGCTACTTTCGATGGGCTTTTTTACCGACCCTAACCAGCCTGTGCCTTGGCGTGGGCCAATGGTATCAACCGCTGTAAAACAGCTGTTTAACGATGCCGATTGGGGCGAGCTAGATTACCTAGTGGTAGATTTACCGCCCGGTACGGGCGATATACACATTACCATTACCCAAAGTTTTCCTATTGCAGGGGCGGTAATGGTTACTACGCCACAAAACGTTGCCCTTGCCGATGCTAAAAAGGGCTTGGGTATGTTTTTGATGGAGGCTATAAATGTGCCCGTATTGGGTGTGATAGAAAACATGGCCTATTTTACCCCTGCCGAACTGCCCGAAAACAAATACTATATTTTTGGTAAAGATGGCGGCCGTACACTTGCTAACACCTATAACATACCTTTTTTGGGCGAAATACCGCTGGTAAAAAGCATTAGCGATAGCGGCGATGGTGGCCAACCCGTAATATTAGATAGCCGTAATTTGCTATCTCAAGTGTTTATAGTTTTAGCACAAAAAGTGGCACAGCAGGTGGCTATTAAAAATGCAGTAGAGGTAAATTAAACATATGAACGAAAGACTTTGGTTTATTTTACGTTTCTTTTCTCATTGTTATTATACTTTTTATTACTGTACATTGCATAAACCTATTTATATGGCCACACAAATACATCAAAAAATAGTATATGTTTATAAATTAACCCATTGGCACCCCAATAGCCTAACAAAATTAAGGTTAGGCAAATAAAACGCCGTATAAAATCTAAAAATTTAAACCACATATCTTTTTTAACTTAAAATGACCAACCTAGTAGGCACTCCGCCCAACCAAATGTTGCTTCACGGGCCATCAAAATTATTGGTGCACAATTACCATTGGCACAGCCCCAAAGTGGGTATTGTGGCTAGCTATACGCCCAATACCAAAGATGTGGAAGACCATTTCGGCGTTTTTAGAGGGGTAGACCAAATTGAGGCTTTTGCCCAAGGAACTATTGGTTCGTTAAACCCCTTTTTAGAATGTATAAAACAAAAATGTACGCCCGCACAGCTTAAAGAAAATTATATACCTGCTTTTATAAGTATTGGCCAGGTTTTTTTTTCTAATTATGTAGCTGCTGGCGATACCTTTGTAAGCCTTGGCGTAATAAAATTTCATAAATTTAGGCAAATGGTGGCCGATGGCCGCATTTATAAAACACCCAAAGGTTTAGATTTAGATAAATATTTTAATACTTTTAACGAAAATAGATTACGAGATTACGACCTTAGCCCTGATTTTACTTTGGTAGCCGAGCTATTTGATATTACTGGCCGAGCCATAAAAATTAATGTATAACCCAATAAAACACACGAATGACACGACAAGAAGTAATTGATGGCATAGTAGAAATACTACAAACTGTACGTACCATCGACCAAGAAAAACTGGTAGGCATTACCGAAGAAACCGATTTTATTGCCGACCTAAACACCCCATCAACCGAGATGATAAACATAGCATCGAAAACCGAGCAAAAATTTGGTATTGAACTTGAAGACGAGGAAATTGATGGTTTAGGCTCAAAAGTTAAAGATATTGTTGACTTGATTTTAAAAAAACAAGCCGAAGCCTAAACCCATGAACACAATGCGAAAGGTAGCGGTAGTAGGTATGGGCGGGGCTTTTCCTACCTGTACCAGTTTAGATGATTTTAGCGATAAAATTTTTGCAAACCAAAGCCTTATACGCGAGTGGCCCGAAGTGCTTGCCTACGATAAAAAAATACGCTCTACCGTGGCTGGTTATATTACCGAAGCCGAAATGGATTTGGAAATAATATACAGTACCATTTTAGAAAACTACCCCGAAACCTACATTGATAAAAAAAACCGCATCCCCAATATTAATTTGGCTACAGCCGATATTGGCAGTATTTGGGCAATGCTTGGCACACAAGATGCCATAAAAATGGCGGGCTGGAGCAACGAAGAAACACAATCAGAAAACACAGGCGTAGTAATAGGTAGCGGTGCTGGCGGAAACGTAATTTTACGCAACGCGTGGCATAATTTTTACCAATTAGGCAAAAAAACCCGTTTAGCGGGTTCGCATACGGTAGATAGAAGTATGCCTTACCGCGAAGTAGCCAACGTAAGTTGCCTCATAAAAAACCGTGGCGTAGCCGAAACCATAGGCTCGGCCTGTGCAACAGGTTTAGGTAATATTGGACATGCCTACCGATTAATAAAATTTGGCTTGCAAGATAGGGTAATTGCTGGCGGTGTTGAGGGTACATCGCTCGAAACTTTTATAGGTTTTGATGCCATGCAAGTGCTGAGCAAAAATTTTAGCCCAACACAAAGCTCACGCCCGTTTGATAGTAACCGCAATGGTTTTGTATGTAGTTTTGGTAGCGGCATTATTGCCCTCGAAGAGTACGAAATGGCCAAAGCCCGTGGCGCACATATTATTGCCGTTATTGATAATTACTTTAACAACAGCGATGGCGATGGCGATATGTTTTACCCATCATTTGCGGGCCAACAAAGGCTATGGAAAGGCTTATTAAACGATAACACTTTACCCAAACCCGATGTGGTAAAAGTACACGGCACATCAACCCCTGCTGGCGATGCCATTGAGTTACTAAGTGTTGTAGATACGCTGGGCGAAAGTGGATACCACATTGCGGCACCAAAATCGCAGTTTGGGCACATGCTGGGTGCAGCAGGTTCGGTAGAGTTTATAACTGCTTTATTAATGCTGCAAGAACAAAAAGTATTGCCCTGCCTAAACTCCGATAACCTAAATACCGAGCTAGAGAATTTTCAATTACAGCCTAATTGGCAAGGGCCTAAAAACCCGTTTTCGCATTACCGCCATTTGCTGCCACAGCAAAGTTTTGCGAAAGAAATTAACCGCATTGTGTGTTTAAATTATGGTTTTGGCGGTACTAATAGTGCAATTTCTATTTCGAAAGATTAATTAAACAATCTAAAGTTAGCAACAAATTTAGCACAGCACCGTAACCAACATAAACCAATGAAATATAAAAATATCAGAGAAGAGGAACTTAAAAATAAAGTAGGTGCCGACTGGTTTAAAACATACGATACTACCGAGATTTTGGGTAACGTAGATTTTACAGTTTTCCCAAAACAAAACAACATTTTTGGGCGTACACCGCTACTTTGGGCCGAAGCCAAAACTGGCAATTTTGACGTTACAACAATGTTTGTTCAACTGGTACTTACCATAGGCAAAGCCCGAACTTTTGACAAAACTTTGCCCCCTGCATTTTTAGGGGCTTTTGATTTCAAAAAAATTGCCTTCGTACCATACATAAGCATTCAAGATATTTTTTACATCAACGACTTTAACTGGAACGTAACACCAAGCAACCACGAAACAAAAGAATTTAAACTTATAAAAAACAGAATTGAAACTACACTAAAACAAAACACCTACATATACGATTACCAAGCCGACGAAAAAGACCTTAAAACATTTATTACCAATAACATTGCAAATTCAACAGAAACAAATAAGGTAAAAATTGATAAAAATAATTTTATACCAATTTACCTGCGTTGGCTTGAAATTGTAAAACCAATAATTGACGTTAATTGGGACGACCTAAAAAAAGCAAATATTTTAGATAATGATTTTTATTTAGCCGACTTGTTTGTAGATGATAAAGACACGCATAAAATAGACGACGATACAACCATACGAGATAATTTATTTGTTATTTTTCAAAACCAAGGCTATAAAATTGAAAAAGAAAACATCAAGCAAATGTTTGATGCCACTATAAATATTAAAAACAAAGAAACCTATACCCAGTTTTGGAAACGCTATAAAAGGCCGCCAGTAGTAGAATTTCAGAACTATATTATCGAACGAAGAGATTTACTGGTTCCGCAAGACATCCGCGAACGCAAAGGAGCTTTTTTTACACCTAGGCAATGGGTAGAACTTTCGCAAGAATACCTAGCCGATTATTTGGGCGAAAACTGGCAAGACGAATATTATATTTGGGATTGTGCTGCTGGCACTGGTAACCTTTTGGCTGGGCTTACCAACAAATACAATATTTGGGCAAGCACCCTCGACCAAGCAGATGTAAAAGTAATGCACAACCGAATTGAACACGGTGCAATATTATTACAAAACCACGTTTTTCAGTTCGATTTTTTGAACGACGATTTTTCTAAACTTCCTCAAGGTTTGCAAGAAATTTTGAATGATGAAAACAAAAGGAAAAAACTTATTATTTTTATTAATCCACCTTATGCGGAAGCAGCAAGCAAGGGAACTATTTCTAATACTGGTACAAATAAGACTGATGTTGCAGTAACAACAATGATTTATAATAAATATAAAAATAAAATAGGTATAGGTGGACGTGAATTGTTTGTGCAATTTCTTACAAGAATTTATGCAGAAATACCGAATGTAGTGCTTGCAGAATTTTCAACTTTGAAAATTCTGCAAGCACCAAATTTTTTAGAATTTCGTGAGTTTTACCAAGCTAAACTCGAAAAAATTTTTTTGGTTCAGGCAGATTCATTTGACAATGTAAAAGGTAAATTTCCAATAGGATTTTTTATTTGGAATACAGATAAAAAAGAAAGATTTGAGAATATTGAAGCAGACATTTATGATTCCAAAGGAGAATTTATTGGAAATAAAAATTTATACAATTCTTCAAGATTAAAATCAATAAACGATTGGCTAATTACAACAAGAAATAGACATAATGAGGTAAATATTGGCTTTCTTTCTGCAAAAGGTAACGATTTTCAAAATGTAAATTTTATTTTTATCATTAATGAAAAAAATCAATTACCTCACCCTCGTGGAACTTGGATAACAGATAAAAATATTATAGAAGTTTCAATTTATGTTACTGTAAGACATATTATTCCTTCAACTTGGCTGAATGATAGAGACCAATTTATTTTTCCAAATGATGGTTGGAAAACTGATATAGAGTTTAAAAATGATTGCTTAACATTTACACTGTTCGACAATTGCAATACAATTCAATCAAAGTTTGGGGTAAATTATTGGATACCATTTACCGAAAGCGAAGTAAACGCCAAAGAAAAGTTTGAAAGCAATTTTATGAGTGATTTTATAAAAGGTAAAATAAAATCGGAAAAAGAGGCAATTAATTTATTTGACCAAGAAAATCATAGCAATCCTAAAAATAAAGGGTTAAACAATGTTTTGCAATTTTCAACCGAAGCACATGAGGTTTTTGATGCAGGTAAAGAACTTTGGAAATATTATCACCAGCAAAAAGATATTAACGTAAATGCGGGATTGTATGATATTAAAGCATATTTTCAGGGGCGCAACCACAAAGGACGAATGAATGCAAAAAGTACAAACGAAAAATATACGGAACTAATGGGCAACTTGCGCCAAAAACTAAATATACTATCTGATAAAATAACACCTAAAATTTACGTTTACGAATTTTTAAAACAATAAAAAAAACCTTAGTTCGATTATTAATTTTATTTCAATTTATTTTTTTGTCCGTGGTTGGTGGCACACCAACTACGGAAACTAAACGTACACGGTTTATTTGCGTTAACGATTGCAGCGGCGTCCTTTTTTTTGCCAAAACTCCCCTTGGGGGTTGGGGGCTTAAAAACAAAAAAAAGATACTTGCCTGCTGGCAAACAGGTAGCGGAAAGCGTGTTACCTTGCCTACCGGCAGGCAGGAAACGCCCTAATCAATTTTAAAACAATATTTAATTATCGTATTTGGCGGGTTTAAAAGGATAAAGCAAGCATTTTTAGCCAAAAATTTAATTTTTTGGCTAATTGATAAATAGTTTTTTTATTGCCTACACATCTATCCCAAAAATTACTTCTGCCAAGCCTATTTCATCGGGCGAAGCTGGCAGTAAGTAAGGTACATTCATTTCATCAAATTTATTGCCTGTGGCTTTTCCAATGGCTACAATTTTTTGGCCTGGTTGTAAAAGGTTTTCGGTAAAATATGCATCTACATTTGATGGGCTTGTAAACACGAGTACGTTGGCGTAAGTGGGTGCAATATTATCTTCTAAAATGGTTTCGTAAACGGCAAGGTCGAGTATTTGGGTATCGGCAGATAACGCTTTTTGTATGGTGCGTAACGATTGTTCGGCCGATGGAAATAAAATATGTTGGCCATTGGCTATGGCGGCAAAATCTTGTGCTATATCGGCGGTATCGTTGCTTTGCCCAACAAAATCAACCTTTTTACCTAGTTGTTTTAAGGCTTCTTCGCTGCCACGGCCTATTACACCAAACTTTATTTCTTTAGGTAAGATGGGGGCTAAAGCAAAAAAATATTCGATGCCGTTTTTACTGTTAAAAAATACCCAATCGAGGTTTCTAAAAATGTACGAATCTAATTTATTTATAGTGGCAACGGTGCGTATTAATGATTTTGCCTCTAGTTGTATGTTATTTTTGGCTAACGATTTAGCAAAATAACTGTGCTGGTTAATCTCGCGTGATATAAAAACTTTTTTGGGAAACCTTCGGCTAGCAATATCAAATTTGGCCACAATTTTTTCGGCCAAGCCTTCGGTAGTTTTTGCTTTAAGGTATAACCTATCCGGAAACTGGTGGGCTTCATCGGCTTTGCTTGTCCATACTTCAAATATATTTTCGTTTTTTTGGCAATAACAGCCTAGTGGGGCATGGCATCCACCATCTAAAAGGTTAAGTACTTTACGTTCTACGGCAATAACTTCGGCCACAGCCACATTGTTTAATGGCTGCAAAAGGTCAAAAAGTTGTTTATTGTTTTCTTTAATTTGTATGGCCAGTACGCCTTGTGCGGGCGAAGGCACCATTTCGGCATTGGGTTCTATAATTTCTTGGTGAAACTCCGATAAGTCGATGCCTAGCCTTGCTACACCAGCTCTTGCTATTACGATGGCATCGTAATTTTCGTCGCGTAGTTTTTGTATGCGTGTAGGTACATTGCCACGTAGGTTTTCTATTTCAATATCGGGCCTTATTGATAGCAGTTGCGCCTGTCGGCGGTTTGATGATGTGCCTACTACGCCATTGTGTTTTATGGATAGTTTTTTGGATGTATCTACACAATCTTTTAATATCAATATCAATTCTGAAGCATCTTCACGCTGGCTTACAGCGGCTATAATTAAACCTTCGGGGTTTTGGGTGGGTAAATCTTTGTGCGAGTGTACGGCCAAATCAATTTCGCCGGTTAATAATTGTTCTTCAAGTTCTTGGGTAAAAAAGCCTTTTCCTTCCAGTTTATCAAGCCTAAGGTTTAATATGCTATCGCCTTGTGTTTTAATAATTTTTAGTTCGGCTTTAACATTAATTTCGGCCAATTTATCTTTAACATAATTGGCTTGCCATAATGCCAAATCGCTACCGCGGGTGCCTATAATTATTTTTTTATCCACATTAATGGTGTTTTAGGGTGTTTGCAATGGGGCAAAATTGCGACTTATATTGTAAAAACAAAAATGGTAAATGGCAAAGTGTAATCAATCGTTATTTACCAAAATCTCTTTAGCCATTAGCATGGGGATGCTGATATATTTTTTTTCTACATAGGTCATAACTTTTTCTAGTACCAATCGTGAGTTATCGTCCATGGTGTGTATATCGTTGGCAAATACTGTATGTAATGCCTTATTTTTTATTTCTTTAATTTTTACAGGCACCTCTTTCATGGCTATTTCGATACGGCGTTGTTTTAAAACGGGTCTAAATTCTTTAAGATTTTTTTCGATAATACTTTCGCCGTTAATTAATTCTTGAAAACGTTCTTGCTTATTTTTTTCGGCAATATCTTGCAGGTCGGATACTTCAATAAAATTAACTTTGTTTTGTAAAAGTACTTCGGGGGCAGTATCGTTAGGAAGTGCTAAATCAACAATTACTTTTTGGTTAGTTTCGTTATTTAGTAAAGCGGTGTATATTTCGGGCGTTAAAATAGGCTCGGTAGCCGCGGTGCAGGTAATTATTACATCAAAACCCAATCCAAAAGTTTTAAGGCTTTCTAAATTGTAGGCATTGCCGCCAAGTTGGTTGGCAAGGTGTTGTGCTTTGCTTAAAGTACGGTTAAAAACCGAAAAGTTGCTGTATTTATGTTTTTTAAGGTATTGGGCAATGTTTATATTGGTTTCGCCGGCACCAATAATTAATATGCGGCTGTTTGCTGGCATTTTTAAATCGCGTAGTTTTCGGTAAGCCAACGATACTACCGAAATGGGATTTTTAGCAATATTGGTGTAAGTATATACTTCTTTTGCTGTTTTTACTACCCGCTCCATTATTAGCCTAAGATAGTCGCCAGTTAGTTTTTTAACTCGGCAAGCCTCGTAGGCTTTACGCACTTGCGACAAAATTTCTTTTTCGCCCACTACTAAGCTTTCGAGCGAACTTGCTACACGCATTAAATAATTTAAAGCGGCTTCGTTTTGGTAAACACAACAATCGGCCACCATGATATCTAATTGCAATTTACTTAATGTATCGTTGTGTAAACTGTTTAAAAAACACTTTACAAACTTTTTATCTAGCTCTTGCTCGGCGGTAAACACAAATTCTACCCGGTTACATGTAGCCAAATAAAATAATTCAGAAATATCGTATTTATGCTTTATGAAACCTAACTTTTGGTCTAAGGTGGCTTCGTTCAAAACAAGGCATCCCAGCTGTTTTAAATCAATTTGCTTGTGCGTAAAAGCTATAACCTTCAAAAACTTCAAGTGTTTGTAATTTACTATGGCGCAAAAGTATATTTACTGGGGTTTAGTAATGTCAATCGTTTGTAAATTGCATTTATTTAGAAGTAATATAAATAAGTTACTTTACATGCTAACAAATTGGCATATAGCGGGTGTAGCGGCATATAAGTGTGATTGCAACTTATTTTTAATGCCTTAAATTTATTACATTAGGTTTGTAATGTTTTGTATAAGCCGAATAAAAAAAAATAATTATTGTAAAAAATTTCTACAATTTATTTTTACAGTATAATTTATACAAGTTATAATTTTAATTAACAATTTTTATAAAACTTGTACTGCTGCTTGCTTTATAAAAATACTTTAAGCAATAACCCTAGGCCACAATGGGTGCTTTTACCTTTTCGTATTCTACAAATTTATCTTCATCATCAAATAAATAGCTTATAGGAAGCTGTGGGTTTTTAATAATTTGGAGCAGTAGTATTTGCCAACGTTTC
Source organism: Sphingobacteriales bacterium (assembly GCA_004293485.1). Taxonomy (GTDB): domain Bacteria; phylum Bacteroidota; class Bacteroidia; order Sphingobacteriales; family Sphingobacteriaceae; genus Pseudopedobacter. Next base: position 15,807 of record RDYW01000036.1, read on the forward strand.
CAAAAGTTTTCGAGCACTTGGGCATACACTTTGGGCTGCCACTCATCAAAAATTGGCTTATTGCTCATACCTTGTAAGGGCATTGCACTAATAAATACGTGTGTATTGGTAGGTATAATGTGGTACTGTGGCAAGCGGTTAAAAAGATATGCCGAATAAAAAACCTTAGCCGATAGTTCTTCAAACTGTATGGGGTGTAGGGTTTTGCCCTCTATTTTATTTAATATAGCTTGGTGATAATTACGGTTTAAGCCATTATCTTGCAGGTTAATAATTAGGCCAAAATTATACATCCGTAACGAAAACGTAAGCGTATTTATTTCATCGCGGTAGGTAAATTCATTGGTTGGGTTATTTACTTGAAACAAAAAAATACTGTATGGTTTAAAATCTTCGAACTCGATAGGCTGTGTAATAGATTGCAACATGCTATGCAGGTGAGCAAATTTATGTATAAGCCCTTGCGACATATTAAAGCCGTCGGCCGAGGCATGGTTTTGCTTAATAGCTGCTTGTAATTCGTTAAAAATAATACCGTAAACAATTTTACCAGCCCATTGAAATAGTTGTATTTCGGAGATGTTTTTAAGCCCTTGGTAGCCTTGTTGTAAGGCAGTATGTAGGTTTAATTCTAGTGTATCTAAATATTTTTTAGTGGCTTCGCACACGGGTATTTGTATATCGGCGTAACTAAGCATACGTTCGTCGAGCATTTTAAATGGCCTATCTAGCAGGTTATATTGCTGTATAAGCCATGCCGGAAACACGGTAATTTTAGGTGTATTTAATACTTGATGGCCACTTAAAAAGCAATGTTTATTATCGAAAGTAAATTTTTGGAAAGGTTTATAAAGTTGCATAAGCCAAAATAGTATAACTATATTAAGTATTGATTTTTTTTGTTTTGCTCGAAATATTTTTAGCTCATTTTATTTCTTTTTATTAACCAAGCATTTAACATATTATTAAAGCCAGTTTCTACAGTTGCATCTACCATATCTATTTTATACTGGGCGCATTTTAATGCTATCGATTTTTTGTAAGCATTAAATTTTTGTAGGTAAAATTGTTTTAAATACGTGGGATTTACCTTTATTTGGCTTCCTGTTTCGGTATCAATAAAATGGTGGGGGCGGTTTTCAAAATCAAAGTTTTTTTCATGCTTTTGTTGCTGTACATTAAAAATTATTACTTCATGCTTGTTGTATTTTAGATGTTGCAGGGCGGCAAAAAGGGCTTCTTGATTTTGGTGTGATGTTTGCGTTTCTATCATATCCGAAAATATTACCACCATCGATCGTTTATGCAGCTGCTTGGCTAGGGCATGTAGGTTTTGTGCTATTTGGGTGTGTTTATTTTGTTGGGGTTGATTTAATAAAGTTTGAAATTGGGTGTACAAAAATTTTTGATGGGCGTGGGTAGATTTTGTGTCGGTATGTACCTCTATATTTTGTGCAAACACGGTAAGGCCAAAGGCATCTCGTTGGCGTTTTAGCAGTTGTATTAAGCAGGCTGCCGCCATTACCGAAAACTTAAATTTGCTTGTTTCTTTATCAGGATAAAACATCGATGAGGAGGCATCTATAACAAGTTGGCAACGTAAATTGGTTTCTTCTTCAAAACGTTTTACAAAAAGTTTATCGGTTCGGGCAAATAGTTTCCAATCGATGTTTTTTACCGATTCGCCTCCGTTATACAAGCGGTGTTCGGCAAACTCGACCGAAAAACCATGAAACGGGCTTTTGTGTAAGCCTGTAATAAAGCCTTCTACCACTTGGTGGGCTAATAACTCTATATCAACAACAGAATTTAAAAGGTCGATATCAATTTTTTGTTCGGTCATTTTTTATCCCACTGTACCACTTATCGTTTTTTTAGCACTATCATCGCCAAAGGGGGCAAATCAACCACGATTGAATGCGCTTTACCGTGTATGTTGTGTGCTTCGCTTATTTTATCTTGGTTGGCTACCTTGCCGCTTCCCCAGTATTCGGTACTGTCGGTATTAAATATTTCTTGCCATACACCAGCTTGTGTAACGCCAAAGCGGTAGTGCTGGCGTGGTACAGGCGTAAGGTTTATTGCTACCAGTAAATCGTTATAAGCTTGGTTGCCTTTGCGGGCATATACCAGCACCGAATTTGCGCCATCGTTATTTACTATCCACTCAAAACCTGCGCTATCAAAACTTTTTTGGTATAAAGCTGGTTCGTTTTTATACAAAATATTTAGGTTTTTTACCAAATTGCTAACGCCTTTATGTGGGCTGTATTGTAGCAAATGCCAATCGAGCGATTGCGCTAAATTCCACTCCGATGTTTGGGCAAATTCGCCACCCATAAACATTAATTTAGTACCAGGGTGGGTAAACATGTAGGCATACAAAGCCCTAAGGTTGGCAAATCGTTGCCATTCGTCGCCTGGCATTTTATACACCAATGATTGTTTACCATATACTACTTCATCATGCGAAAGGGGCAGCATAAAGTTTTCCGAAAAAGCGTAATTGGTGCTAAAAGTAATTTGGTTATGATGATAAAGCCTGTAAGCGGGGTTTTTTTCGAAATATTTTAAAGTATCGTTCATCCAACCCATCATCCATTTTTGGCCAAAGCCCAAGCCGCCTAAATACGTTGGTTTGCTTACGCCTGTAAACGAGGTAGACTCTTCGGCTATGGTTTGTACACCATCGAAGTGTTTGTATATGGCTTCGTTAAATTCTTTTAAAAAACTAATGGCTTCTAAATTTTCTCGTCCACCAAATTGGTTGGGTTCCCATTCGCCATGTTTACGCGAATAATCGAGGTATAGCATTGAAGCCACAGCATCTACTCGTAAGGCATCGATATGGTAAAGTTCCATTAAAAACATAGCGTTTGAAATCAAAAAAGATTTTACTTCGCTGCGGCCATAATTAAATATGTAGGATTTCCAATCGGGATGAAAGCCTTTGCGCATATCGGCATGTTCGTATAGGTGTGTGCCATCAAAATTGTATAGGCCATGTGCATCGCCAGGGAAATGCGAGGGTACCCAATCAAATATTACGGCAATATCGTTTTTATGAAATTGCTCTATTAGGTACATTAAATCTTGCGGTGTGCCATACCTAGCCGTGGCGGCGTAGTAACCGGTAACTTGGTATCCCCAGCTGGGGTAATAGGGGTGCTCCATTAAAGGCATAAATTCTACGTGTGTAAAATTCATTTCTTTAACGTAAGGCACTAGTTTTTCGGCCATTTCGCGGTATCCAATAAAATCATCGGCGGCATCTAGGTTGCGGGCCCACGAGCCAAAGTGTACTTCATAAACCGACATAGGTTGGTTTAGTGCATTGGTTTTTTTTCGAGTTTCTAACCAGTTTTTATCATCCCATTCGTACCAAGTATCCCATACAATAGAGGCTGTTTTGGGTGCTTCTTCGCTTCTTAGGGCAAATGGATCGGCTTTTTCGAGTTTTTCGCCTGTGTTTGATTGGATAAAATATTTATACGTTTCGCCGTTTCCTACATGGGGTATAAAACCTTCCCAAATTCCGGATTCGTCCCATCTAACGCTTAATGAATGCGAACCTTTTTGCCATCCATTAAAATTACCAATAACCGAAACATATTGGGCATTGGGCGCCCATACGGCAAAATAAGTGCCTGTAATGCCTAAATATTGCATTACATGGGCGCCCATTTTTTCGTATAATTTATAGTGTTTGCCTTGCTTAAATAATGAAATATCGAAATCGGTAAACCTACTTAAATGCCATACCCTATTGTTTGGTAATGCTATTGGGCTGCTAGTGTTTTGTGGTGCGGTATCGGGTTTGGGCTTTTTGGCAACTGCTTTTTTTGCCATAGTTTTTTTTGGGGCAGCAGGTTTTGTTGCATTATCTGCCTTATTAAGAGCATTTTTTTTATTCATCATATGTATATATGTAGGTTTTGGCTATAATTTTTAAATATATACTTTTTTATTAAGGATGCTATTTTAAAAAGCTAAAAATAAATTAGGACGTGAAAATAGTATACCGGGGTGGCGGTATAATCAAATAGGTAGTGGGCGCTACCTTTATTTATTAACAGATAGTGAGATAAATCAGAAATAAATAAAATTTTAAATGTTTTGTTTTAAAACAACTTTAAAAATTACAGAAAGTATATAAAACTAGTTGGCTATGCGGTAGGTTGTGCGCATACAATTGGTGCATTTGTAATGCTTTAAATGTAACCAAGGGAATAAAATTTTAATAATTGCGGCTCTGGGTATTCTATGATCAAGCTCTTTTTTACACGCTTTACATTTTAATTTTACATTGCTTGTAGGCTTATTTTTTTTTAAAACTAGTTTCATGTTGTAAAATTTTAAATTATTTTATAAATGTAATGCTAAGTTGTTAAATAATTGTTATTTTTTCTATCAAAATTTGTATCATTTTTGCTACTTGACTTATTTTTAAAAAAAATTTGTTAATTATGGTTTATTTTTTGAATAAAATAAAAAAAAAGCGTTAAAAAAGCTTATTTTTTGATTATTTGCTATTTTTTATAGCGCAAATTTATTTATTTAAGTGCGAAACGGGTTAATGGTATTTTTGGTTTTAGAAAATAAACTAAAATTTTGCACCTTTTGAAGTATTAATCATAAAAAAAAGAATAAAACTTTACCTTCGGCAAAAATTTATTCTTTTTCACAAAACGTATTTTTTAAAAGCTTATTGAAAATAGGGCTTATCAAAATTTTTAATTTATTGGTGTTGTATGATTGATAATTAAAGTGTTACTTCATTTTTTTTGATATTTAACTTAAGGGAAATTTTTATACAAGTATTTTGTTTCGGTTTTTAACATGCTTACATATTTTTTAATAAAAAGGTGCTTGGTAAACTACCTCTTTAAAAATAATTTACCCTAAAATTTGTTCAGAATTATAGTGCTACCAATATTTTTTGGTACTAACAATACAACCTATAATGTAATTACAATAAGCGTTTAGGCAAATCGAAAAAACTATTTTTATAGATTTAAAAAATGGTTAAAAGTATCTCCACGTAAGCCTAAACGAATGGTTTCAAGGGGGATAACTTCGGCTGGGGCAATGTTTCCTAAGTTTACATTGGTGCCTATTAGTTCAATAAACCAAACTTGTTGTGTTTTTTGGGGGGCTTCCCAAATAATTTTTTCTTCGGGTATTTGGGTTAAAATTTCATCAACTAAACCTTGGCGTACCTCGCCCGAATCGCGGTATATGCCTACATTTCCACTTTCGCGGGCTTCAGCAATAACTTTCCACGAACCAGCCTCTATTTCGGCTTTCATTAGCTCAATCCATTTGTAAGGGGCAAAAACTTTTTTCTCATCTTTTGAACCAACTTCAGATATTACTGTAAGTTGTGCGCTTAGTTTATGTATATATTCACATTTTTTATCGTGGGGTATTTCTATCGATCCATCTGATACTTCAACAAAATCCATCCCAAATTCGTCCAATACTTTTCGGTAATCGTCAAATTGGTTTCTAATAATAAAGGCTTCAAACAAAGTTCCTCCAAAGTATACGGGTAAGCCAGCCTCTTTGTATAGTTTTAGTTTTTGTTTTAAATTGGGTGTAACGTAAGAAGTTGCCCAGCCTAGTTTTACGATATCAGTGTGCATACCGGCTACTTCAATAAAATCTTCAGCTTGGCGTAAGCTTAATCCCTTATCCATTACCATGGTTAAGCCTTTTTCGCGAGGTTTTGCAGTTCGGTGTGGTATGTTATTTAATGTATAATTCATCATTGGTTTTGAAAAAAAATCATTGATTGTTAAATGCTCTTTTTTATTATTTCGTAAATTTATTAATTATATCAATAATAGCATGGTTATTGGCTAATTGGGGTAAATATTCGAACAACATAAAATGCTTTTCGGGGTTGAATTGTATGGCTATTTGTAAGGTATTAAGTGCATTGTTATAATTGCCTTCGGCAAATAAGTACGCAACCAAGCGGTAATATAAATCGGCAGATTCGGGGTTATTTTTTATCCCTTCAGATATAATACCTATGGCTGCATCCATATTATTATGTTCAAACAAGATAGATGAATAATCTAGCCAAGCCTCAGTATCCAATGGGTTAAGTTCAACTACTTTTTCATATGCTTTTTCCGATTCGATTAAGTTTTCGAGTTTGTAATAGGTATCGGCTATTGCAAACCAAAAATCGGCATTGTTATCCTCAATATTTACAGCTTTTTTATAAAAATGGAGTGCTTCAAAATGGCGTTCCTCGAAATCTAAAGTTACGCCAATACCATACCAAGCATCAGCCATTTTTGGGTTCATTTTTACCGCTTTTTTGTAATATGAGCGGGCTTCGTCCATTTTCTCGAGTTTTTCGTAACATTCACCTACGGCGCAATAGGTGTCGGCATTGGGTTGTTCGTACTCAAATGTTTGCTTATATACTTCAATGGCTTCGGCATATTTATCTAGCTGCACAAGGGCATTTCCTTTATTAAAGTGGGCAGAAGCAAAATTATCTTTAATCAATATGGCATAATCGTAAGCGTCTATTGCTTTATCGAAATAACAAAGTTTGTGGTAAGCGTTGCCTAAATTATACCAAGCTGCATACGAATAAGGTTCGTTATCAATATATTGTTCGTAAAATTTTATGCTTTCGTCTTGTTTGTCTAAAATATCGTAACAAAACGCCAGTTCATAAAGGGCATCTTGGTTTTCCATATTTTTTTGGAGGCACAATTTTAAATATTTTATGGCTGTGTTATAATCGCCCATGTTTTCGTACACATAGGCTATCTGCATAAGTACCTCATCGGCCGAATCGGCTAATTCTAATGCTTTAAGCAAGTTTTCGAGCGCTTTTTCGTGTTGTTCGAGGCTTTCGTACACATTGCCTCGTATCATAAAAATATCGGCTTCTGAGGGTTCTAATAACTCGGCTTTTTCTAAAGATGCAAATGCTTTATCAAGTTCGTTTGTAAATACATATAGCTGCGCCTGCTTAACCAAAAAAATGGCTGCGTAAGGGTGTTGCGAAACGGCATAATCAATTACTTGTAAGGCTTTCACAGGGTCGTTTTTATCCATATAAAAATCAACAATGTTTTCAAAAGCCAAAGAATCAAAAAAGTATTGATCCTTGTTTCGAATCATTTCTTCGTACCGTTCAACCGAAAGTTTAGGGTCTTCGTTAAAATCAAATTCAAACTCTTCTTCCATAATGTAAGTTTAAGAAAACGAATAAAGCAACAATTATTTTAGATATTTTCATGGATATTAAATTGCCAAATACTGTTAAATTAATTTTTTTTGCCTAGTTTTTATTGTTTTTTTATCCACAATTACACACTTGTTTTTTTAATGTGTTGATTTATAGCGCAGTTATTACTATTGCTTTTTATGCTCGCAACAAAGCTTTCTTGTTGTAAAACTATAAATTATAATCAATTTGAAAGGTTTTACAACGTTTAATTATCCTTGTTATAAAACTTTTACATTAAGCTTGTGCTACATCGCTTTAATTTAATACATGCAATTAAATTACGTTTCGCCGCATAAAATCATTAAAAGTTAAATGTAGTTGTGTTTTAGTGTTTATAACAGTTAGGCGCATTGGTTATATTTGCCATGTTACCGGTGTTGTATTATTTTTTTAGTGCTATTTTTTGCAATAATTTGATAGTTACCCGTTGTTACTTAGCTTATCTAGTTGTAAAAATATTAACCTAAACTAGCCAAAAATTGTAGGGTATTTACACCATCGGCATAATCGTTAATTTTAGGTTTTTGGCTTTCGCCGAAGTTTACTGCGGCTACTGGCGTATTTAAGTTTGCATGGCTTACTATCACTTGTAAGCTGTTTTGGTTTGCCATTATTTGCTTTTCAATATCGGCTAAATTATTATAGCTTTGGTGATACAAAACTGCCAATGGCGAACACAAAGCTTCGTTTGGGCTAAGTAATAAAAAGCCATTGTCTAAATGAGGTGTTTTGTTTACCAGATAAATAGATTTGTTATAATCGTAATTATTATGGTATTTGTGGTGGTTAATAATGGGATTATAACTTTCGATACTTTCGAAAAAGAAATTAAAATCGTAGCCTTTGGGCACAAATAGTTTAGATACATTGCGGCAGCCTAAGCCATAATAGCTAAAAATATCTTCGCCCAATAGTTGCAATTCGTGGCAGGTTTCGTTTCCTGTAAGTACAGCTACAGCATTGCGGGCTTTGCGTATAATATGTGGCACCCTGCCAAAGTAATATTCGAAATATCGAGAAGTGTTATTGCTGCCTGTGGCAATTATGGCATCAAAGTTATCAAGTTTTAAAACAATTTTTACCATTGCTTTAAACCTAGGTTCGATGTAGAAAAGTTGGTTTAATACCGCTATTAACAATTGGTTATCTTGCGACGATGGTTTTATAACTGCTTTATTACCAGTAGACAAAACACACAATACATCATGCAAACCCACCAAAGGTAAGTTGCCTGCCAATACCAAACCTATGGTATTTACTTTACTATTTTCGGGGTATGTTGCTAGCCAATTTTGTAAATCGGTATGGTTTAGCATGTTGCCTAATGCGGCTACGGCTTTACTAACTTCGGCGGGTGTAAACCAAGCATTATAATTTTGGGCACTATGTATTACTTGGTTAAAAGCAGCGTTTGGCTTGCGTAAAAAATCCCCCAAAAGGGAAAAAGCCATTATTTTATCTTCTTTACTAAAATCGGACATATTTATAAAACCAACAAAATTAAATTATGTTATATTTGCAAAATTAACAACCGTACAAAGCTATGGTTATGTAGCATATATTTATAATAAAGATGGCAATTAAAATTACCGACGAATGTATTAACTGTGGTGCTTGCGAGCCCGAATGCCCAAATAATGCAATTTACGATGCTGGGCAAGCTTGGAAATTTGCCGAAGGAACCGACCTTAAAGGCATTATTAATTTTGGTGATGGAAAAACTGCCGATGCCAATGAAGCCCAAAAAGCTATATCTGATGAAGTATATTATATTGTTTCTGATAAATGTACTGAGTGTGTAGGCTTTCATGACGAACCTCAGTGCGCAGCCGTATGCCCTGTAGATTGTTGTGTAGATGATGAAGATATTAGAGAAACCGAAGAACAACTATTGGCCAAAAAAGAGTGGTTACACCAAGAGGGTTAATTTTTTCACACTATATCTCTGTTTTTGTTTAAGGGTGGTTACCTTAGTTTTTTGTATACGCTAAAAAAGGCATATCTACAAAAAACTTTTTAGCCCCAGTTCGTAGCTTTGTAAACCAAAACCAGTAATTATACCTTTACAATTTTTGGCCATCATACTGTGGTGCCTATACTCTTCTCGGGCATACACGTTTGATATATGTACTTCAATTACAGGTGTTTTAATGGCCGCAATAGCATCTGCAATGGCTACAGAGGTGTGGGTGTATGCGCCCGCATTCATCACAATACCATCAAACGTAAAACCAACTTGGTGCAATTGGTTAATAATTTCGCCTTCTACATTACTTTGAAAATAATGTAATGTAATGCCATGATATTTGGCTTTTAGTTCTTCGAAAAAAGATTCGAAACCTTCGCTTCCGTAAATGCCGGGCTCACGCCTGCCTAGTAAGTTTAAGTTTGGGCCGTTTATTATTTGTATTTTCATGTGATTAAATTTTTTAAATTCATTAATTTTTTTAGATGTAAATAGAATTTAGTTTGTTTAACACATTATTGATGCACTAAATTGTTACAAATAAATATATAAAAGAAATTTTGGAAGGATTAACTAGGATATACTCTTATGTAAATCAAAAATCCTATATCAGTAATCAAATATTTTCTCTACCCTTATTTCTTCCCTCCAAATACTGAAAAATGTACATATCGCTTTGGATTAGCCTTTACATCTATTAATAATTTATCCAAACTGCTTGATGAATTTTTAAGGTTATTGTACAAGGCATCATCATTTAATAATAAACCAATTGAACCCTTACCTGTATTTATTTTATTTATAGCGGCATACAAATCGGCTACGGCTTTATTGGCATTATCTACTGTTTGTTTAAAATTAGCTTGTGCCACCTCGGTAGTTACGTTATCTAGGTTATTTAAAATGGAGGTAATTTGCTTATTGTTGTTTTTAAAATTACCCGAAATAGACTCTACATTGGCCAAAATTGCATCTAATCTTACCGCTTCGGTACCTACAATATTATCTACTTTTTTGCTGGTAGCTTCTAAGTTTTGCAGGGTTTGGGCAATACTGTTAAAACTTTTATCTACATTTTTTTGAAAATTAGGGTTTAAAATATTGTTTACCGCTTGCAACACCGAATCCAATCTATCAACAATTAATTCGGCTTTTTTTTGTAATGGTTGTACTTTATCCATCAAGTTTTGCTTTACTTTTGCGCTTAGCGTATCGCCATCGATGGCTAAAGTAGGGCTGTTTCCTAAGTCAAATACAATGGCTTTGCTGCCCAGTAAATCGGTACTTTCGAGCCTTGCTACGGTGTTTTTGGGTACTTTATACTCGGGGTTAACCATAAATTGTACCAATATTTGCCCGTTAGGCAAAAGGGTTAAATCTGATACTCTACCTATTTGATAGCCATTTACCAGTACAGGTTTTGATTTGGCTAGGCCATCTACTTTATCGTATTTGGCATAAAATTCGTTTTGGCTACTAAAAATATCGTTACCTTTTAAAAAATTATATCCTATAATAAATAAGGCAATAGCAAGGGCAGCTAGTATGCCAACTTTGGTTTCGTTAGAAATTTTAAACATCATTTATATGGCTATTATTATAATTCGATTTGTTTTTTGTAAGCTATGATTGCCGATACCAAGTTATCTACTATTTCGGCTTGCCCAGCATCAGAGTTTATAAATTCTTCTTCTTCGGGGTTGCTTATAAAGCCTATTTCGGTAAGTATAGCAGGCATACCCGCCCGTTGCAGTACGGCCAGTCCTTTTTCTTGCACACCTCGGTTAATGCGCCCGCTTTTAACATATTCATCTTGCACAAGCGATGCTAGCTTAATACTTTGGTCTCTAAAAGCGTTTTTCATTAGCGAAAACACGATGTAGCTTTCGGGGTCTTTAGGGTCAAACCCTTCATAGTTTTTTTTGTAATCTTTTTCTAGTAATATCGAAGCGTTTTCACGTATGGCGGCATCTTGTTCGCTCATCCTACCAAAACCGGCTACAAATGTTTCGGTGCCACGTGTTACGGGGTTGGGTATACTTCGGTAGCCATAAACAGGCTTGCCACTATCGGTATATTTTATAACGTAGCGTTGCCTTACCAAAGGCATCGAATTACAATGTATGGATATAAATAAATCGGCTTTTTCTTTATTGGCTATGCCTATGCGTTCGTATAATTTTACAAAAACATCGGTTTGGCGGGTAAATACTACCTTTACGTTAGGGATACGTTCTTCTATTGATTTTCCTAATTTTAATGCTACCGATAGGGCTACGTTTTTTTCTTTGGATATTGCCCCATGCGTGGCACCATCTTGCCCGCCATGGCCAGCATCAATTACTATCACTTTAATTTTGTTTCCCTCTGTTTTTATTTCCCTTGGTGGGATAATAGTATACGATGTTAAGCCAATACTAATAAGTAATAAAACAGATAAGCCAATTATAAACCTTTTTGATGTGGTAATTTTCATTAATTTTGTACGTTTTTGGTTCTGTTAGCAAAAATACTATTCTTATTTAGATTTGAAATTTAACAAATTATTTTTTATTTATTGTGTGTTGCTTTTTATTGCCGTTGCAATTTCGGCAGATGCATACGCTCAACAAAAAAAAACTAAAACAATTTCGGTAAAACCTATTACCAAAAATATTAAAGATACGGTACTAACAGATACTTTAGTAAAAAAATCTAAAAAATCAGATATAGATGACGAAATAACTATAACCGCCGAAGATTCGATACTTTACAAAAACAATGTAATGTATGTGTATAAAAAAGGAAGGGTAGTTTACGGCGAAAAACAAATTGATGCTGGCTATATTACGCTAAACCAAAACTCCAAAACTGTATTTGCCAAGGGTACGGTTGATAGCCTAGGCAAGTTTTCGGGCTTACCCATTATTAAAGACCCCAAGGATGGGATGCTTACCGCCGATTCGCTTTTGTATAATTTTAACACCTCGCGAGGCAAAATTTTTCAGGTATATACCGAGCAGCAAGGCGGCTTTATTACAGGAGGCACTATTAAAAAACAAAAAAACAGCGAAGTACATTTAAAAAAAGTAATTTACAGCTCGTGTAATTTGCCTAGCCCACACCAGCATTTTGGCATTATTATTACCAAAGGTATAGCTACCGAAAAGCAAATTATTACCGGGCCAGCATACTTAATGATTGAAGGCGTACCCTTACCATTTGTGCTGCCATTTGGCTTTTTTCCTAAGCCCGATAAACGCTCGTCGGGTATCATATTGCCACAGTTTGGTGAGGATGCTACCTTAGGTTTTTTCCTTCGCGATTTTGGTTATTATTTAGGCTTTAATGATTATTGGGATTTAACCTTAAAAGGCGGCGTTTATACCAAAAGCTCGTACGAGGCTAATGCACAAAGCAGTTATACCAAACGGTATAAATACAATGGCAATGTTTTTTTAAGCTATTCGAGCAAGCGTTTTGGTATCGAAGGTACGGCAGGGTATAAACCAGCGCAGGATTTTAGCATCCGATGGTCGCACTCGCAAAACCCCAATGCGCACCCAGGCACAAGTTTTAGTGCTTCGGTAAATGCGGCTACGGCTACTAATTTTCGTAATAATGCCACCGGAAACATTAATATTACCCAAATAACACAAAACAACTTACAATCAAGCATTGCGTATAGTAAAACTTTTGCCAATAGCCCTTTTAGTTTAAGCAGTAGCTTTAGCCATAGCCAAGAAATTTCTCGCCGGCAAATTAGTTTAGGCTTACCCAATTTAAACTTTAACATGACGACCCTAAACCCCCTAGATAATAAAGATAGAACTGGCGCTCAAAAATGGTACCAGCGCATAGCTATTGGTTATAACATGAATGCCAATAACCAGCTTAATATAGCCGATTCTTTACTGTTTACAAAAAAGGCTATATCACAAATTAGAAACGGGGTCGAACACGTTATACCCATCACATTATCATCCACTGTATTAAAGTTTTTTCAAATAAGTCAAAGTGTAAACTACTCCGAAAAATGGTATTTTCAAACCATACGCAAAGGATTTTTAACCCGCCCCACCAATACTGGTTTAAAAGATTCATCAACGCTTGATACTATTGCTGGCTTTAGGCGAGCATCCGAATATAGGGTAAGCACCAGTGTATCTACCAAATTTTATGGGATGGTAAACTTTAAAAAAGGCAAACTAATGGCCATTAGGCATGTGGTTACGCCCAATGTTGGCTTGGCTTACACCCCCGATTTTGGTGCAGCAAAATACGGTTACTACCAAAGTGTACAAGTAAACCAACGAGGCGACCAACAAAAATATTCGATTTTCGAAAACAGCATGTACGGAGGCCCAGGCATAGGCAGGCAAGCAGGCATTTCGTTTGGTGTAGATAATACCATCGAATTAAAAGTACGCAACTCCAAAGACACCACAGGCAAAGAGGCCACCAAAAAAATTCCTGTTATACAAGGTTTATCTATAAGTGGATTTTACAATTTAGCTGCCGATAGCTTTAAGCTGTCAAGATCTTTAGCCTTTAGTGGGCGTACTTTTTTTACTGAAAAAATAGGGTTAAATTTTGGAGGAAGTTTAGACCCCTACATCTTTCAAAAACAAGAAATTAATGGCAGGGTGGTTGGTAAAAGTATCGATAGATATACCTGGCTTGATGGCAAGTTTCCTGCCCTCACTAGCTTTAATTTCTCGTTCGATTATAAGTTTAACTCCGAAGGGCAAAACAAAAAAACCAATAACCCGCCCAATCCTAATAACACAGGCTTATTTGATAAAGTAAGCCCCGAGCAAGCCCAGCTACTAAGGCAAATGAGTGCTAACGAAAACGCATTTGTTGATTTTAAAATACCTTGGAGCCTTTATATGCAGTATGGTTTTAATTATCAAAACAACCGAAACAACCAAAACATTGTACAAACATTGGGCTTTAGTGGCGATTTTAGCTTAACCCCTAAGTGGAAAGTAAGCTTTAATTCGGGTTACGATTTCGAGCTTAAAAAAATGAGCTTTACATCGTTTTCTATCAACCGCGATTTGCACTGCTGGGATTTGGCTATACAATGGGTTCCCTTTGGCCTTTTCCAAAGTTATAGTATCGATTTAAGGGTGCGCTCTTCCATTTTACAAGATTTAAAACTAAGCAAACGAAGAAATTTTTATGATGCAAGATAAAATAATGGCCGAAATTATTACCATAGGTGATGAGATTTTGATAGGCCAAATTGTAGATACCAACTCGGCTTGGATGGCCGTAGAGCTAAACAAAACAGGCATCAGCGTAAAGCAAATTACCTCCATTTCGGATGATGAACAGCATATATTGCAAGCTTTCGCCGATGCCGAACAACGGGCCGATATTATTATTGTAACAGGTGGCCTAGGCCCAACCAAAGATGATATTACCAAAAAAACAATGTACCAGTACTTTGGCGCACAAAGCTGGAAAACAGATGAAGAAAGCCTAACCATCATCGAAAAAATATTTGCCAAATACAATGTCCCATTACTCGAAAGCAATAAATTACAAGCCGCTGTACCCAGTAACTGTGAGGTATTGGTAAACGATTTGGGCACAGCACCAGGCATGCTTTTCCGCAAAAACGGTAAACTATTTATTTCGCTACCTGGCGTGCCTTACGAAATGATAAATTTAATGGAGCGCAAGGTATTGCCCTTAATAACCCGCGAATTTAAGCTAGGCAATATTGTACACCGCACTATTTTAACCGTAGGCGTAGGCGAATCGTTTTTGGCCGATAAGCTGGAAAGTATCGAAAACCAATTGCCCCAGCATATTAAATTAGCATACCTCCCCAAACTAGGGCAAGTACGCTTACGCCTAAGCAGTTATGGAAACAATGCCGAGCTACTTAAAACCGAAGTAGATAACTATATCGAAAAAATTGTTGCCGCCATACCCGATAATTGGGTTGCCAAAGAAGATATCCCCTTAGAAAAAGTTATCTTAAATATTATGCAATCCCGAGGGCTTACCCTATCGGTAGCCGAAAGCTGTACAGGTGGTGCCATAAGCCAACTATTTACACAACACGCAGGTTGCTCTAACGTGTTTATGGGCGGGGCAATAACATACTCTAACCAGCTTAAAACCAACATATTGAGCGTAAAACCCGAAACCTTAAAAAGCCATGGTGCCGTAAGCGAAGCTACTATTAACGAAATGGTTACAGGCGCATTGCTAAACTTTAATACCGATTATGCCATAGCCGTAAGTGGTATAGCCGGGCCCAATGGTGGCCAACCCGATAAACCCGTAGGTACCGTGTGGATTGCCGTGGCCAATAAAAACAAAACCATAGGCCAAAAATTTGTTTTTGGCAATAAAAGGCAACAAAATATCGAACGATCGGCCGTAAATGCTTTACACCTTTTGTATAAATTATTAAGTATAGAAAATATAAATGAGTTTAATATGCTTAAGTAAAAATGAAATTAACATTGAGGATAGTACATAATTTTTTTAGATACGGTTAATTTAATTATGGTAGAATATTTTAACCAAGCAAATTTACAGCCATTGCGCATCGTTACTTACTTAGGTATAATACATTTAGCATAAACACATGATAAACAAAGAATTATTATAAATTAAGCTAAACAGTACATCCACACATAAATAAAAAACATACTTTAAAAGTATTTTTAAAGTATAAATTAAGTGCGTACAATAACCTTCATTAAAAAAAAATATTTTAAAAATCATTAATTTTTGTAATTTTGCAAGCTTAAATATAGGTAATGAAACCTTTAAAATTGTTTTTATTGCCTTTTACAGGTTTAAAATTAGGCAACCATCAGTTTGAATACAAAATTGATAACACCTTTTTTGAAGCTTTTGAATATTCAATAGCTAAAACGGGTGATTGCAACATTTTATTAAATTTAGAAAAGCAAGAAACAATGCTTATTCTAGATTTTAATGTTGAAGGAAATGTTTTTTTAACTTGCGACAAATGCTTAGGGAATTACCCACAAGCAATTAGTGCTAAAGATAGGCTGATAGTTAAATTTTCTCACGAAGATTTATCGAACAGTACCGATGAAGTAGTAGTGTTAAGTAAAAACGAAAGCGAGTTTGATATTTCGTTTTTTATTTACGAAATAATAAATTTGGCAATACCTTACGTTAGCGTATGCGAAAATCCAGGAAAACTTGCCTTTTGCGATATTGAAGTTTTAAATAAAATACAAACATTATCGGCTAATAAAGAGCCTGCAAACGATACAACAAACTCTCCATGGGAGATATTAAAAAACATTAAAAACAATTAATAATTAGAAATTATGGCTCATCCAAAGAGAAAAATATCCAAATCGCGTAGAGACAAAAGAAGAACACATTACAAAGCGGTAGCTCCATCATTATGGACGTGTAAAGAAACAGGTGCCGTACATTTACCTCACCGAGCGTATAATGTTGATGGTAACTTATATTTTAAAGGTAAGTTGCTTATCGAAAACACCAAAATAGCTTAATTTATTTTTATAAAAAAATGAATAGTTTGTACATAAAATCAAAAACTAAAAAAATGTACAAGCAATGTTTATGCCTTATTAAAAGCGTATTTTTTAAATGAAAATTGGCTTAGATATAATGGGTGGCGATTATGCCCCCCAAGCTACCATTTTAGGCGCTATCGAAGCGCATAAGCAGCTCGAAACCAATCAAAACATTGTTTTAATTGGCGATAAAGAGCTTGCTTTACCTATTTTGGAAGCCAATAACTTTAATCCTCAACTGTTCGAATTTATACACACCACCGATGTAATTGGTATGGGCGAACATCCCGCAAAGGCAATTTTACAAAAACCTAATGCAAGTATTTCGGTAGGTTTCCAACTACTTAAAAAAGGTAATATAGATTCGTTTGCCTCTGCTGGCAATACCGGAGCCATGTTGGTTGGAGCAATGTTTAGTGTTAAAGCTATTCAAGGCGTTATACGCCCCGCCATAGCATCTATTGTACCCAAAATTAAAGGTGGCTGTGGGGTATTGTTAGATGTAGGTGCTAATGCCGATTGTAAACCCGAAATGTTGTTGCAGTTTGGCGTATTAGGCAGTATTTATGCCAAGCATATTTACCAAGTAGCTACTCCCCAAGTTGGTTTAATGAATATTGGTGAGGAAGAAGAAAAAGGAAATTTACTAACACAAGCCGCTTTTACACTTTTGCAACAATCGGAAGCTATAAACTTTATGGGCAACCTTGAGGGGCGAGATTTATTTAATAGTAAAGCCGATGTGATAGTGTGCGATGGCTTTACGGGTAATGTGGTACTAAAACTTGCCGAATCGTTTTATGTATTAACCTTAAAAAAAGGCTTTAAAGACGAATTTTTCGACCGATTTAATTACGAACAATACGGGGGTAGCCCTATACTAGGAGTAAACGCTCCGGTAATTATTGGCCATGGTATTTCTACCCCAGAAGCCATAAAAAACATGATTTTATCATCCAAAGAAATGGTAAAAACCAAACTTATAGACCAATTTAAAATCGCGTTTAGCGAAAAATAATAGCTAAAAATATGACTAAAGTATATGCTGCCATTACCGCAGTAAACGGTTATGTACCCGATTATGTGCTTACCAACCACGAATTAGAAACTATGGTAGAAACCAATGATGAGTGGATATTATCACGTACGGGCATAAAAGAGCGTAGAATACAAAAAGGCGATGGCTTGGCTACTTCTGATTTGGCAGTTCCTGCCGTACAAGGTTTGTTAAAAAAACGTGGTATAAATGCCGAAGAAATAGATCTAATTATTTTTTGCACCACCACACCCGATATGTTTTTTCCGGCTACAGCCATAGTACTAGCCAATAAAATTGGGGCGGTAAACGCTTGGGGTTACGATTTAAATGCCGCCTGCTCGGGCTTTTTATTTGGCTTACAAACAGGTGCTCAGTTTATCGAAGCAGGTAAACATAAAAAAGTATTGGTTGTAGGAGGCGATAAAATGTCGTCGATCATTAATTATAACGACCGTACAACTTGTATAATTTTTGGCGATGGCTGTGGCGCAGCATTGCTAGAGCCCAATACCGAAGGTTTTGGAATAATAGATTCGGTATTAAAATCGGATGGCACTGGTGGCGCCCATTTATACCAAAAAGCTGGCGGTTCGCTACATCCGCCTACGCACCAAACTATTGATAATAAAGAACATTACTTACACCAAGAAGGGCAGGCGGTATTTAAGTTTGCCGTAACCAATATGGCTAATGTTGCCGCCGAAGTAATGGAAAACAATAATTTAGTAGCTGATGATGTTGCTTGGCTAGTACCGCACCAAGCCAACAAACGTATTATTGATGCCACGGCAAATAGGTGTGGCATAACGCCAAACAAAGTGATGATAAACATTGAAAGGTTTGGCAACACCACCAACGGCACTATACCATTATGCCTGTGGGAGCTAGAGGGGAAACTAAAAAAAGGCGATAATTTAATTTTGGCGGCTTTTGGCGGAGGCTTTACTTGGGGTGCTATGTACTTAAAATGGGCTTATTAATCTACTTTTTTAATAAATTACTATATTCGCCTAAAACTATCCTTAAAATTTACACAATAAACCAATCATCAACATGGGAATGGATATAAAACAAATTCAAGATCTGATAAAGTTTGTAGCTAAATCGGGTGTAAACGAAGTTTCAATAGAAGAAACAGATTTTAAAATCACAATAAAAACCAATCAGGAGCCTACGTATGTAAATGCAACCGTACCTCAACAGGTTTTACCACAAGCACCGCAGCCTGTATTAGTTACCGCACCCGCAGCAGCAACTAGCAATATTTCTGATGATACTAAACATAAAGCTGTAAAATCGCCCATGATAGGCACTTTTTACCGCTCGGCAAATCCCGAAAAACCACCTTTTGTAAACGTGGGCGACGAAATTTCCGTTGGGCAAGTGCTTTGTGTAATTGAAGCAATGAAGTTATTTAACGAAATAGAATCGGAGGTGGTAGGTCGAATAGTTAAAGTATTGGTTGATAACGCATCGCCAGTTGAGTACGACCAACCTTTGTTTTTAATAGAAGCCATTTAAACAATTTTTTGATTTTTATAAATACGTTTAATAGCCATATTTTTCCTTTCAATTAATGTGATACAATAAAAAATGTTCAAAAAAATATTAATTGCCAACCGAGGCGAAATAGCCTTGCGCATTATACGCACTTGCAAAGAAATGGGTATAAAAACGGTTGCCGTTTATTCTACCGCCGATAGAGATAGTTTACATGTACGCTTTGCCGACGAAGCCGTGTGCATAGGCCCAGCCCCAAGTAAAGATTCGTATTTAAACATCCCTAATATTATTTCGGCCGCCGAGGTTACCAATGCCGATGCCATACACCCAGGCTACGGGTTTTTATCCGAAAATGCCAAGTTTTCGGCCATTTGCGAAGAGTACGGTATAAAATTTATAGGCGCCAGCGCCGAGCAAATAAACGGGATGGGCGATAAAGCATCGGCAAAAAACACCATGAAAGCCGCAGGCGTACCCACTATACCGGGCTCAGATGGTTTACTTACCGATGTAAAACAAGGCTTAACGCTAGCCAAGCAAATAGGATATCCTGTAATATTAAAAGCCACAGCAGGTGGTGGGGGCCGTGGTATGCGCCAAGTGTGGAAAGATGAAGAATTTGAAAACGCTTGGGATAGCGCAAGGCAAGAGTCGGCCGCCGCATTTGGCAACGATGGCCTATACCTCGAAAAATATATTGAAGACCCGAGGCATATTGAAATACAAATTATTGGCGATAAATTTGGTAAAGTTTGCCACTTATCCGAACGCGATTGTTCGATACAACGCCGCCATCAAAAACTGGTTGAAGAATCTCCTTCTCCATTTATGACCGCCGAATTAAGAGAAAAAATGGGACAAGCTGCCATTATTGGAGGCCAAGCCGTAAACTATGAAGGTGCAGGTACTGTAGAGTTTTTGGTAGACAAACACCGCAATTTTTACTTTATGGAGATGAATACCCGTATACAGGTAGAACACCCCGTAACCGAAGAGGTGATTAATTTTGATTTGATAAAAGAACAAATAAAAGTAGCTTCGGGCATACCCATATCGGGCAAAAACTATATCCCCAAAATGCATGCCATCGAATGCCGCATAAATGCCGAAGACCCCTTTAATAATTTTAGGCCTTGCCCGGGTAAAATAACCCATTTTCACTCCCCTGGTGGCCACGGTGTAAGGGTAGATACACATGTTTACGCTGGTTACCAAATTCCCTCAAGTTACGATTCGATGATTGCCAAACTGATATGTACAGCACAAACGCGTGAAGAAGCCATTTGCACCATGGAGCGTTCGTTAAGCGAATTTGTGATTGAAGGCGTAAAAACTACCATACCTTTCCACTTAATGTTAATGAAAGACCCTAATTTTAGAGCAGGTAATTTTACCACCAAGTTTATGGAAACATTTAATATGGTATCGCCAGAGGTGCAATAAAAACATTGCCTTGTGGCTAAATAGCTAAAAATAAATGGATTTAATAAAATCTATAAAAAACAAAAGTAAAGCTAAAGAGTCTGAAATGTCTTTTTTTGGACATTTAGATGTGTTGCGTGGCCACCTTATCCGCTCGGCATTGGTTATATTATTGCTTACTTGTTTATGCTTTTTTTATTACGATTTTTTATTCGACACCATTATTATGGGTCCCAAGCGACCCGATTTTTGGACATATAAAATAATGTGCCGCCTAAGCGATTATTTTAACCTAGGCCCAGCGTTTTGTATAAAATCAATCCCAGGTAAAATTATAAATACCGAAATGGCTGGGCAGTTTACCTTGCAATTAAATTCATCGTTGCTGGTTGGTATTGTTATAGGTTTCCCTTATTTACTTTGGGAAGTTTGGCGTTTTATTAAACCAGCCTTATTGGAAAAAGAACGAAAATCGGCCAGTGGCTTTGTGTTTTTTGCCAGCCTTTTATTTATTATGGGTATTTTATTTGGGTATTACCTTATTGCGCCACTATCGGTAAATTTTTTAACCAATTATAAAATAAGCGATATTATCGAAAACACCATCACCATCGACTCGTATTTATCTTCCGTGGCAACACTAACATTGGGTACAGGTATCGTTTTCGAGTTACCCATAATCATATTTGTATTATCTAAGCTGGGTTTAATGACGCCCAAATTTATGAAAGCGCAAAGGCGATATGCTGTTGTTATTATATTAATTATTGCAGCCATTGTAACACCCACCCCCGATATATTAACCATGCTAACCGTAAGCCTTCCTTTATTCTTATTATACGAGGTAAGCATTTGGGTATCGGGCCTGGTATACAAACAAAAGCAAGCCGAAGAAAAAGCCTTTTACGCTAACTAAATTTATGATGATAACCGATTTAAAAATAGCCATAGGTGCCGACCATGCAGGCTTTACCTACAAAGAAGAATTGATTAAATATTTAAACGAATGTAAAGAGCTTAAAGATTTTGGTACATACTCGCCTGCTTCAGTTGATTATCCCGATTTTGCACACCCCGTGGCAGCGGCCGTAGAAACTAAAGCTTACGATTTTGGTATTTTAATTTGCGGAAGCGGAAACGGCGTGGCTATTACTGCCAATAAACACCAAGGTATAAGGGCTTCCATTTGCTGGGATGTGGAATTGGCCAAGTTGGCAAGGCTACATAATAACGCCAATATCATTTGCCTTCCCGAGCGTTTTATTAGCCTCGAAATGGCGAAAGAAATGGTAGAAATATTTTTAACTACCTCATTTGAAGGTGGCCGACATGCCACAAGGGTAAGCAAAATAAGTTGTTAAAAACATTTTTAGTGCATGTTAAAAACTTAAATAAAACTACCGCCATGGTGCGGCCATGGTGCGTGTCCTCACGCAACATTCCATCGTATCGCGTGTTCCTCACGCAACATCCTTAAAATGCTTTTTAGGTTACGATTAATACGTTCATCCTTAAATGTAAACGTAAATTCAAAGAAAAAAGGCAACACAGAATAAGTTTAACCATAAAAAAAACTTTAAGTTTGCCCTGCATTATTTAGTATGATTAAAATTTCGGCCGTTAGCTACACCAATACGCTCCCATTTATATATGGTTTAACGCATTCAGGTATTAATAACGATATACAATTAAGCCTAGATGTACCCGCAATATGTGCCCAAAAACTTAAAGATAATCAAGTAGATATAGGCCTTATTCCGGTAGCGGCTATAACCGATTTGCCTCAAGCGCAGCTAATTTCCGATTATTGTATTGGCGCTAACGGAGCAGTAAACTCGGTGTTTATTTTTAGTAATTGCCCAATTAGCGAAGTTAAATTTTTACAGCTCGATGCCCAATCAAAAACATCTAACCAATTGGCTTTGGTGCTTATGAAGTATTATTGGCATATTGAGCCACAATTAATTGTAAATG
The DNA here is from genome assembly GCA_004293485.1 of Sphingobacteriales bacterium. Classification (GTDB taxonomy): domain Bacteria; phylum Bacteroidota; class Bacteroidia; order Sphingobacteriales; family Sphingobacteriaceae; genus Pseudopedobacter. The sequence goes on from RDYW01000036.1 coordinate 38,501, forward strand.
CTGATAACTATGCACAATCGGCGCAAGCCAATACCGCTTTTGTGCAAATCGGCGACCGCACTTTTGGCCAACAAAATAAATTTGCCTATGCCTACGACTTAGCCGCCGAGTGGAAAAATTATACCGGTTTACCTTTTGTATTTGCCGTTTGGGTAAGTAATAAAAAATTAGATAATAAATTTATCGAAACCCTAAATGCGGCATTTAAGTTGGGCTTAGATAACCGTAACGAAGTATTAAAAGAGTTAAAAAAAATCTCAAATTTTGAATTAAAAGATTATCTGTATAACAAAATCGAGTATCATTTGGATACTTTAAAATTAAAGGCTTTGGCTCGGTTTAATAGGTTAATGAGTAACTTACATAATGATACAGGGCTTAAATAAGTAAAAACAATGAATAGGATATAAGATAATGTTTTTTTAAGTATATTAAATATTTTTAATTTTTACTTTTAAATTTTTATTTTTAAAATGCTAACACCCGCCGCCCGTATTTTTGTAGCACTTTTGCTAATTTTTGCTGCCGCAATAGCTACCTATTTTAGCGTTAACATCATAGCCGCTTTTGCTATTATATTGGTGGGCTTGGTAGGCTGGGGTTATTTTAAAGAAGGAACGGTAATATTAGCCGCCCAGCAATATAAAAGCCAAAAATACGAAGCAGCAAATACACTTTTAAAATCTATAAAAAACCCCAAATGGTTAAACAAACAACGAAAGCCATATTATTATTTGATTTTAGGAAACATAGCCTTACAACAGTTAGATTATACCACCGCCCAATTACACTTGGGCAAAGCCGCTACTATGGGTTTAAAAGCCAACGATTTGGGTACTACCCTAATGCACTTAGCCAACATTAGCTTGCGTAACCAACATAAAACAAAAGGTTTATATTGGATTGCCGAAGCCGATAAGCTTCCTTTAACCGAAAAATATAAAAGCATTTTAAAAAATATTAAGCTAGAACTCGATAAATTATAAAGCATTTAAGTTACTATATTTCTACAAAATCCAAACAATTATCACGTTAAGTTTTATTAAAATTGCAAACAAAAAATTAAGCCAAATTATACTATCGGCGTAAAAAAACACCCCCAATTATAATGACAAACACTTTATTTTTAGATGCCGCATTTTCTATCGCCACGCCACGTCCACCTGTTTGGTTTATGCGCCAAGCCGGGCGTTTTATGCCCCAATACTGGGAAATTAAAAACAAATATTCGTTTTTAGAAATGTGTAAAACACCCGAAATAGCGGCCGATGTTACCATGCTACCCGTAGATTTATTGGGTATTGATGCCGCAATACTTTTTTCGGATATTTTGGTAACCGCCGAAGCCATGGGTGGCGATTTAAGTTTTACACAAGGCATTGGGCCCAAATTTGCTAACCCCGTTAAAACCCCTGCCGATATTGATGCCCTAAATACCTACTGCATACACAAATTGCAATACGTAGCCGATGCCATAAAAGTTATACAACAACGTTTAAATAAAAGCATCCCATTAATAGGTTTTGCAGGAGCACCTTTTACCGTTATGAGTTATTTGATAGAAGGAGGCTCGAGCAAAGATTTTAAATTAACCAAACTTTTTATACATAACCACCCCGAACTAGCGCACCGATTGCTTGCCAAAATTGCCCAAGTAACCGTTGATTATTTAAACCTACAAATTACCGCCGGGGTAAATGCGATTCAATTATTTGATAGCTGGGCATTGGCTTTAAGTTGGGACGATTATACCGAGTTTTCGCACCGTTACAACTCCAAAATTATTGCAGCCTTAAACCGTTCAAACATTCCTGTAATATCTTTTTGCAAAGGGAGTTCGGTATTTGCCCCACTTATGGCCACGGCTAAACCCGATGTAATTTCGATAGATTGGAACGCCGATTTAAAAGATATGAAAGCCCGCTTACCCCAAAATATTGCCATACAGGGCAACCTCGACCCGCATATTTTATACGCCGATAAACACGTAATTAAAAACCGCATACACCACCTTTTCGAGCGTATGCGAGGCCAAAATGGATTTATTTTTAACCTCGGCCACGGCATAATGCCCGATATACCTTTCGATAATGTAAAATATGCTATTGATGTAGTAAAGGAGTTTAGGTATTAAAAACAGCCAAAATTTTATCAACGATGTATAATTATTGTATTAAAAATAGTGTATAAATAGCACCCATTTACCCCTATAGCCCTAATGTTATACCCCTACATACTTGCCACACATATTGTATTTGTAGTAAGCTGGATGGCCGGCTTATTTTATATCGTTAGGTTATTTATTTACCATACCGAAGCCAACTTAAAACCCGAAGCCGAACGTATCATATTACAAAAACAGTTCGAAATTATGGAAGGCAAACTGTGGAATATTATTACCACGCCTGCTATGCTTTTAACCGTCGGGGCGGGATTGTGGATGCTTTACCTAAATCCATTATTATTAAAAACCGATTGGATGTGGGTAAAACTAGGTTTTGTAGCGGGCTTAATAGTGTATCACATTATTTGTGGCAGCATAATTACCCAGCTAAAACGGGGCAAATATTGGATGACCAGCACCCAGCTAAGGTTATGGAACGAACTGGCAACCCTGTTTTTGGTGGCTATTGTATTTACTGTAATATTAAAAAGTGCTATTGATTGGGCTTATGGTTTAGCCGGCTTGGTAGTATTTGCCTTAATAATTATGCTTGCGGTAAAAGCGTATAAAAAATCTCGACTTAAACGTAGCTAGGCTTTAACTTACAAAAGCATATACGATTAGTAAGTAGTAATTTATAAATTATTTGCATTTTATTTTTTTTCACACTAATGCAAATCCACTACATCATCTTCATGTAATAGCAACTCCAGTTTTACGGTTTCTACGTTTTGTTCTACTTTTTTTAGGATGGTAAACATATAACCGTTAAACATTTTTACTTCGCCCACTTCGGGTATTTTGCCAAAAATTTCGCTAAGTAAACCTACCATGGTATCGTAATCTTCGTCTTCGGGCAAATCGTGTGGTAAAAATTCGTTTACATCATATACCGTAGCCGATGCGGTGATGATAAATTCGTTTTCGGATATTTTTTCTACAATTGGTTTTTCCTCGTCGTACTCATCTTGTATATCACCTACCAGTTCTTCTACAATATCTTCGAGGGTTACCATGCCAGCAGTGCCGCCAAATTCATCTAAAACAATGGCTATTTGAATGCGTTTTAGTTTTAGTTCGGCCATTAAGTCGTTAATTTTTTGCGATTCGGGTATAAACAATGGCTTGCGTAATATATCTTTTAAAACAAAAGGCTGGTGCCGCACAATTAGCGATAAAATATCTTTTGCATGTATTATACCCACAATTTTATCAACAGTTTCTTCATAAACAGGTATGCGTGAGTAGCCTTCGGCAATAATTACTTCAAGCAGTTCTTCTTGTGTAGCACTAATATCGATACCCGAAATTTTGGTACGCGGAACCATTATGTTTTTTACTACACGTTCGTTAAAATCAAATACATTTTTTATTAACTCGTGTTCGGCTTTATCTAAGGCACCGCTTTCTTTACCTTGGTCTAATAAATATTGTAGCTCTTCAGACGAGTGTACTGCCTCGTGGCCTGCAGCTGTATTAATACCCAGTAGCTTTAAAATAAAATTAGCAAAGCCATTTAATAGCCAAATAAAGGGTTTAAATAAAATATAAAAAAACTGTAAGGGCAAAGCAATAGCAAGGGTAGTATTTACTGGGCGTTGTATCGCAAACGATTTTGGTGCTAACTCGCCAAACACAATATGTAACACTGTAATAATAGTAAAGGCCAAAATATGGCCAATATTGGTGGCTACTGCTGCCGAAAGTGAAAGGTTAAAAAGCCCTAAAAAATTTAATACCGCTGCCGACATTACCGACTCGCCCACCCAGCCCAAGCCTAACGATGCTAGGGTTATACCCAGTTGGGCGGCGGCTAAGTAACCATCTAAATGTGAGGTCATGTGTTTGGCTATGTGCGCTATTTTGCTCCCCGATTTTGCAATAAGCTCAATTTGCGAGCCCCGAACTTTTACCAAAGCAAATTCGGCTGCTACAAAAAAACCATTTAGCAATACTAAAAATAGGGTTACAAAAATCTTAAAACCACTAATATCCGAACCGGGGTCCATATTTTTATTACTTATTTAAAAATGTAGTGTTATATAATTCTATACTTTCAAGTATTACTTTATCGGCATAGCGCTTGCCCATTAAGTGTTCGATGGTTACGTTTTTATGCTCCAAAGCTTTATAATCTTGAAAAAAGCGTACAATTTCTTTCATCGCATGGGGTGGTAATTCGGCCAAATCATTGATATAATTTACCGACATATCGTTTTTAGCTACTGCAATAATTTTATCGTCCTGCTCGCCACCATCTACCATGTGCATTACACCAATAACCTTGGCTTCAATAATTGTCATCGGGTACACATCTACCGAACATAAAACCAAAATATCTAAGGGATCGTTATCGTCGCAGTATGTTTGTGGTATAAAACCATAATTAGCAGGGTACATTACCGATGAAAATAAAACTCTATCAAGTTTTATCAAGCCAGATTGTTTATCTATTTCGTATTTTGCTTTTGAACCTTTAGGTATTTCGATAATTGCATTCACTACATTTGGGGCGTCGTCGCCAGGAGATATGGAGTGCCAGGGGTGGTTTTGAGTCATTATTTTATACTAATTTATTATTAAGATGCTGATTTATATTTTGCTTTTACAAACGACCAAATTAAAGGAAAAGATGTGATGATAATAAAACCCACAATAATATACGTTAAATAATCGTTTACTTGTTTTTCAAATTCTTTACCTAAAAAGTAGCCTAGTAATGTTAATGATGCTACCCATAAAACTGCGCCTAATATATTATAAACAGTAAAGCGCCTAAGCGATAATTTTACTACGCCAGCAATAATTGGGGCAAATGTACGCACAATAGGTATAAATCTACCCATAATTAAAGCAAAAGAACCCTGCTTATTATAATACACTTCGGCCATACGTATATATTTTTTTTTAAAAAATAAGCTATCTTCTTTTTTAAACAGCAAAGGGCCTGTTTTGTATCCAAAATAATAACCTACAAAATTACCAGCTGTTGCGGCTATAATAGTACCAATTACCAAAGTAATTATATCGGTATTTATTTTATGGGTAGCTACAAATAAGCCTGCCAAAAAAAGCAAATAATCGCCTGGTAAAAAAAAACCAAAAAATAAGCCAGTTTCGGCAAAAATAACAAACAAAATTAGGTAAAATCCGCCTTCGTGAATTATTTGTTGAGCATCAACTAGTTTGATTATTGCCTGCCAGATTTTGTTCATAGTTTAACACCATAAAATTACAAAATTTTATTACACTAGCTAGTTAAAATTTAAAAACCAAATTTAGGGGCATTAATAACTAACGTTTTTTATTTTAAATAAGATAAATAAGCCTTTTTAAATGATGATGTAAATTATTTATACAAAAAACCGCTTCACAAAATTTAGAATTGTAATTTTAGCGCATCATACTAAGCATTACAAAATGAGTAAAATAAATAAAAAACAAGATGCCTTGGATTACCACGCTATGGGCAGGCCCGGTAAAATACAGGTGGTACCTACTAAACCTACCAATACACAACGCGATTTAAGCCTAGCTTACTCGCCTGGGGTAGCTGTACCCTGTTTAAAAATAGCCGAAAACAAAAACGATGTATATAAATACACCGCCAAAGGAAACTTAGTTGCTGTTATAAGTAACGGTACAGCGGTATTGGGTTTGGGAAATATAGGCCCCGAGGCCGGAAAGCCAGTAATGGAAGGCAAAGGAATTTTGTTTAAGATATTTGCAGATATTGATGTATTTGACTTAGAGCTTGATACCGAAAATGTAGATGAATTTGTAAAGATTGTAAAAGCACTAGAACCAACATTTGGTGGTATAAATTTAGAAGATATTAAAGCCCCCGAGTGTTTTGAAATAGAACGTAGGCTAAAGGCCGAAATGAACATCCCTGTAATGCATGACGACCAGCATGGTACCGCCATTATATCGGCAGCAGCATTATTAAATGCTTGCGAAATACAAAAAAAGAAATTAGAAAAAGTAAAAATTGTAATAAACGGTGCAGGTGCTGCAGCCATTTCGTGTACCAGGCTTTACGTTTCGTTGGGGGCTCGTAAAGAAAACATTGTGATGCTCGATCGTACGGGAGTTATCCGGGCCAACCGAGAAAACTTAGAAACTACCAAAGCCGAGTTTGCCACCACCCGCGATATTTATACCCTAACCGATGCCGTTAAAAACGCCGATGTTTTTATAGGTTTATCTTCGGCCGATGTGTTAAGCGCAGATATGCTGCTATCTATGGCTAAAAACCCCATAGTATTTGCCATGGCCAACCCTAACCCCGAAATTGATTACAACTTAGCCGTAAAAACCCGAAAAGATATTATTATGGCCACTGGCCGGTCCGATTTCCCTAACCAAGTAAATAACGTATTGGGCTTCCCTTATATTTTTAGAGGTGCGCTTGATGTAAGGGCTACCGCCATAAACGAAGATATGAAAATAGCGGCCGTAAAAGCCCTTGCCGAACTAGCCAAAGAAAACGTTCCTGAGGCTGTAAACCTAGCTTATAATACAAAAAATATTCGTTTTGGTAAAGATTATATTATACCAAAACCCATTGATTTTAGGCTAATTACCGCATTAGCACCAGCCGTAGCCAAAGCCGCTATGGCATCGGGCGTAGCCCGTATGGATATTACCGACTGGGAAAAATACACCCAAGAACTAAAACAACGCCTAGGTATGGACGATGTAATTTTACGCACCATTACCAACAAAGCCAAAGCAAATCCTAAAAAGGTTGTTTTCGCTGAGGCGGATAATTACAAAATACTTAAATCGGCACAGATAGTTAAAGACGATGGCATAGCCATCCCAATTTTATTAGGCAATAAGGCAGCTATCCATAAAATTATCCGTGAAAACGAGCTAGAGCTAGATGGCGTACTTATAATAGACCCAGCCGAAGAAAAAGAACTTTTCGAAAAATATGCACAAAACCTGTATGCCAAACGTGGCCGCCGAGGCATAAACTTATTTGAAGCCCGCAAGCTTATGCGAGACCGTAACTATTTTGGCGCATCAATGGTCGAATTTGGCCAAGCCGATGCATTAATATCGGGGCTAACCCGCAATTACGCCACTACAGTAAAACCAGCATTGCAAATTATAGGTACCGAAGCCGGCGTAAATCGTGTAGCAGGTATGTATATGATGCTTACCAAATGTGGCCCTGTATTTTTTGCCGACACTACCATAAATGTAAACCCCGATGCACAAGAGCTGGTAGATATTACCGTATTAGTAAACAAATCGATAAAGCAATTTAACATCGAACCCCGTATAGCCTTACTATCGTACTCTAACTTTGGCTCTAACGAAGGCGATACCCCACACAAAATTAGCCAAGCAGTAAGCATATTGCATAGCAATTATCCCGATATGGTTGTGGATGGAGAAATGCAAGCCAACTTTGCACTTAATGCAGGCTTATTAAAAGATAATTTTCCGTTTTCGAAGTTAAACAATGGCGCAGCCAATACGTTGGTATTCCCCAATCTCGATTCGGGCAATATTGCTTATAAGCTTTTACAAGAAATAGGCGGTGCCGAAGCCATTGGCCCTATACTGTTAGGGATGAACAAACCTGTACACGTTTTACAACTAGATAGTTCGGTACGCGAAATTGTAAACATGGTAACCATAGCTGTAGTAGATGTGCAAACAAAAGAGGCTACAACTAAATAAAAAAATGTATTTTTACATCCCCCTAAAACCGCTAAAACTCAAAATATGTACGCCTATATAATTGGTAAACTTACTTTTAAATGCCCTGCATATATTATTATAGAAACAGGTGGTATAGGCTATCAATTACATATTTCGTTACATACTTTTATAGCTATTAAAGACTTAGACAACGCCCAGTTGTACGTTTGGTTGCATGTAAAAGAAGATGCACATACCTTATACGGTTTTGCCGATGAAGGCGAAAAACGATTGTTTTTACACCTTATATCGGTAAATGGTATTGGCCCTGGTACCGCCAGGATGATGTTATCCTCTATTAGCCCTATCGAAATACAAGATGCTATTATAAAAGGCGATGTGGCTCAAATAAAACGTATCAAAGGTATAGGGCCCAAATCGGCACAACGCCTCATTATCGAACTACAAGATAAATTGCAAAAAGAAGGCAATGGCACATTAATATCGGCACCGCTAAACAATACCGCCCGCGAAGAAGCGTTATCTGCACTAATAATGTTGGGCTTTGCAAAAAATGCTGCCGATAACGCTATTGATAATGTAATTAAAAGCTCAACAGAAACATTATCGGTAGAACAAATTATTAAAACAACGCTAAAAACATTATAGAAAATTACACGCTTTTGCTTTTGAAAAAAATAAGCCTTTTATGTACGTTTATAATTTTGATTTTGTGCTTAGCGCAGAGGAATGTTGTGGCGCAAATAAAAAAAACTTCCTTAAAAAATCCAGCCGATAGCCTAAAATTAAAATATAGGTTTAAAGATAGTTACGCTACACCTTTTTTAACCCCTAAAGAATTTAGCCTTAAACCACCCGAAAACCTTAAACGCACCGTAGATTACGATGCCAAAAACAACCGATACATTATTAAAGAAATGCTAGGCGATAAACTATATCGGCTACCACAGTACCTTACTTTTAAAGAATATCAGCAAATAGAATTAGATAAGATAAAAAAAGAATATTGGGGTGGCTTGGTAAATAATGCACCTGCAGCAAGTAAAAAAGGATTAGGGGCAAGTATAAAAATTAGAAACAAAATTTTTGAAACCGTATTTGGTGGTAATACCATAAGCGTTACCCCCCGAGGAAGTGCCGACCTTACTTTTGGTGGCCGTGTAAACCGAAACGAAAATCCTATGTTTAACGAACGGCAAAGGATACAACGAAACTTTGATTTTAACCAACGCATACAAATGAATGTGGCCGGCAAAATAGGCGAAAGATTAAAGCTAAATTTGAATTACAGCACCGAAGCGCAGTTTGATTTTGAAAACCAAATTAAGCTAGATTTTCCGGGTAAAAAAGACGATATTTTACAACGCCTTGAGTTAGGGGTAGTTAATTTTCCGCTTACTACACAACTTATTACCGGTACACAGGCTTTATTTGGGGTAAAAACACAATTACAATTTGGCCGCTTGGGGGTTACCACCTTGTTTTCGCAACAACGCTCGCAAGCCAAAGAAATTACCATTACCAACGGTTCGCAACAAAACGAATTTAGAATTACCTCCGATGCCTACGAAGCCAATAAACACTTTTTTTTAGCGCAATACTTTCGTAATAATTACAACAAAGCAATGGCTAACTTGCCTATTATTACTTCGGCGGTAAACATTACCAGAATAGAAGTATGGATTACCAACCGAACCAATAGCACTACCGACTCTCGAGATATTATTGCCTTTATGGATTTGGGTGAAAATAGCCCCCACAATACTACACTTTTTAAAGGCGGTGCAGGCTTCAGCACCTTACCTTCGGCATTTATCGACCCTAGTTTTACACAAATACAATCAAACAACCTATTACAACAAATACCCCCAAATGCTAGGTTAACCAACAATACCCAAATCGACGATTTTTTTAGAAACAATGGCGAATCTGATAATTATACCAAACTTACCTATGCCCGTAAACTTACCGAAAGAGAATATACCCTTAACCCAGCGTTAGGTTATATATCGCTTAACGCAGCCCTAAATACCGACGAAGTACTTTCGGTAGCATACCGTTATACCATTAACGGCGTTGAATACCAAGTAGGTGAGTTTTCGAACGACCGTACCGTAGATGCCGCTAATCCAAAGGTATTATTTACCAAAATGTTAAAAAACCAAACCATTAAAACCCAATTACCTATTTGGAATTTAATGATGAAAAACATTTACGCTTTAAATGCTTTTGAAATAAGTCCGCAAGATTTTAAACTTAGCATTACAAGAGTTGATAACGACAAAGGTGTAGAAAACCCCACTATAAACGAAGGCAACAAAATAGACCCCGTAAACCCCGTAAACACCCAAAAAAGAACCAAGCTTGCTGGAAAGTTATGGCTGCAAGTTACCGGTTTAGATAGGATAAACCAACAACGCGATGCTGTACCCGATGGCTATTTTGATTTTATACCTAACGTAACCATCGACCCTACCAACGGTCGAATTATTTTCCCTTTTATTGAGCCTTTTGGTAAAGATTTAAAAGCAAAATTTGATGAAGTAACCGAAACCGATTTAATAAAAAAATATGTTTTTCAACCGCTGTACGAAACTACCCAAACCCTTGCCCAGCAATTACACCCCGAACTTAACCGATATGTAATAAAAGGAACGTACCAATCGCAGGTAAGCTCCGAGTTTCAACTAAATGCCATTAACGTACCCGAAGGTTCGGTAATAGTAACTTCGGGTTCGTTAAAATTGGTAGAGGGTGCCGATTATACCGTTGATTATAACATAGGAAGAGTTAAAATACTAAATACTGCATTATTAAGCTCGGGCCAACCTATTAAAATACGCTTAGAAAGCAACGAACTATTTGGCGTACAACAAAAAAGCCTTTTTGGTACCCGCTTAGATTATACCATTAGCGAAAAAATACATTTTGGTGCTACCTATTTAAAACTTACCGAACAACCAATAACCCCTAAAGTAAACTTTGGGGAAGAGTCGGTAGCCAATAGTATTTATGGTTTTGATGTTAATTACAGTGCTAGTAGCAGGTTTTTAACCCGTATGATTGATAAATTACCATTAATATCTACCAAAGCCCCTTCATCCGTATCGTTTAGTGGCGAGTTTGCTAAGTTTAACCCAGGCCACCCTAAGGCATTAAATTTTGCAGGAAACACCACAGGTGCAAGTTACATTGATGATTTTGAAGCAAGTAGATCGATTATTGATTTGAAAGCGGCAGCAATGTGGCAAATATCGGGCACACCTCAGTTATTTACCGAAGCAAACCTAAATAACGATTTGGCTTACGGGTTTAACAGAGCTAAAATGTCGTTTTTTAATATCGACCCATTGTTTTATAACCGCTCGGGAAGCCTAACCCCTGATAATATAAAAAATAACCGGGCCGAACTATCCGACCCTTATGTACGTGAAGTAATAGAAACTGAAGTGTTTCCACTAAGGCAAAACCCAGCCGGTACGGTGCTACCATTACCTACTTTTAATGTAGCCTATTACCCTACCCTACGTGGGCCATACAATTTTACTGGCGTAGGCTTAAATAGTAATGGCACCTTTAGCAACCCTCGAAACAAATGGGGAGGCATATTTCGGCGAATAGATAACAACGATTTTGAGGCCTTAAATATCGAATTTATCGAGTTTTGGGTGTTAGACCCTTTTATAAAAAAACCTAACTCTACTGGCGGCGATTTATATTTTAACTTAGGAAACCTATCAGAAGATGTGTTAAGAGATGGTAGAAAAGGATTAGAAAACGGCATACCCACCGATGGCGACCCCAACCGTACCGATGCTACCGTATGGGGGCAAGTGCCTAAACTACAACCCATTATTCAGGCTTTTGATAACAACCCCGACGCAAGGCGAATACAAGATGTGGGTATTGATGGAATAAGTAGTGACATAGAAAAACAAAAGTTCGCAACTGTTATACAACCTATTGTAGCACAACTAAACCCCCAAGCCGCAGCACAACTAAACGCCGACCCCGCATCAGATGATTATACATATTTTAGAGGGCCACAGCTCGACCAGCAAAATGCCGGAATATTAAAACGTTACGAAAACTTTAATGGCACCGAAGGAAACTCAAAAACTCCACAACAATCAACCAACGAAATAGGTATCGAAAACTCATCAGCAACAGCATTGCCCGATGGCGAGGACTTAAACAGGGATAATAACCTTACCCGATCAGACGAATATTTTGAATACAAAGTAAGCCTTAGGCCACAGGATATGGAAGTAGGGAAAAATCATATTGTAGATAAAATTACCTCCACCGTAAAGCTGGTTGATGGAAGTTCGAAACCTGCTACTTGGTACCAGTTTCGTGTACCATTGGCACAATACAACAATAAAATAGGTAATATACAAGACTTTAGGTCGATTCGCTTTATGCGGATGTTTATGACAGATTTTAGCGATACCACCGTACTACGCTTTGCAAGATTACAGCTTATACGGGGCGAATGGCGAAGGTACAATGCCGAAAAAAGCCTTGTAAAAGTAATTAAAGAAACCGGGGCAACAGGTATAGATAACTCCTTGCTTGATGTAGGTGTGGTAAATATCGAAGAAAACAGCTCTAAAACACCTATCCCCTATGTGGTACCGCCAGGTATACTACGCGAAAGAGATTTTTCGAACTTTAGAGGCGAAAGCCGCCAAAACGAGCAGTCGCTATTGCTAAAAGTACAAAACCTAAGCAACGGATATTCGAGGGCAGCGTACAAAACTACCATCAACGATTTTAGGTCGTACAAACGATTGCAAATGTTTGTACATGCCGAAGGCGAACAACTTAGAGACGGCGATGTAAGCGCATTTATACGTGTAGGTACCGATTACCAAGATAATTATTACGAATACAGCATCCCCCTAAAGGTAACACAGCAAGGCACCCGCGACCCCGAAATGATTTGGCCAGCACAAAACCGCATTGAAATAGAATTTAAACAATTTCAGTTGGCAAAAACAGCCCGTAATGCAGCCATATTAAGTGGTACTTTAGCATCAGTAAACGACCCTTTTGCTTACCCTATTGATGGAAAAAATTTCATTATTATTAAAGGACAACCCGATTTAAGCAAAGTACGCACCCTAATGCTTGGCGTACACAACCCCTTAAAAAGTAGTACTACCGATGACGGCCTAGATAAAAATGCCGAAGTATGGTTTAATGAATTGCGGGTAACCGATTTTGATGAACGTGGCGGCTGGGCTGCTACTGCCCGTATGAATGCACAATTGGCCGATTTTGGCGATGTTACTGTATCGGCAAATCAAACCTCTATAGGCTTTGGCTCGCTTGAGCAACGAGTAAGCGAAACCAAACGATCAGAAGATAAATCAATTGATATTGCTACAAGCCTTGAACTAGGCAAATTTTTTCCTGAAAAAGCAGGAATTAAACTACCTGTTTCGGCAAACTACTCTAACCAAGTAAGTACTCCACAGTTCGACCCTAAACAACCCGATATTGAACTTAAAACTGTACTTAGCTCGTTACCCGCCGACCAGCAAAAAGAAATTTTAGATTATTCGCAAAATGTAGCCGTACGCAAAAGCATAAACTTTACCAATATCCGTAAAATAAAAACCGACCCCGCCGCCAAATCACATTTATGGGATGTAGAAAACCTAAATGCTAGTTTTGCCTACAACGAGTTTAAACAAAAAGATTTTATCACAAAAAGCAACTTCCAAAAAAACTACCGAGCTGCTTTAGGCTATAATTATAACAATACTCCCAAATTTATTACCCCCCTACAAAAACGAATTAAAAACAACATGCTTGCTTTGTTACGTGATTTTAATTTTAACCTTTTGCCTTCGGTGCTTAATTTCAGAATCGAACTGGATAGGTTATACTCCGAAAACTCGCTACGCAACAATAACGACCCCACTAATTTTATACCTGTAAATACAACATTTAATAAAAACTTTATTATTAACCGTTTATATGGTATAAGTTGGGATTTATCTAAATCGCTAAAGCTTGATTTTAATGCCACCAATTTAGGTGTTGTAGATGAACCCGAAGGTCGTATTACAGGTTTAAAACGTGATACCCTTTGGCAAAACTTACAAAAACTAGGCCGTACTACCGATTATAACCACACCATAAACCTAAGCTATACCGTACCTTTAAATAAAATACCGTACCTAAATTTTATAAGCCTAATTACCCGTTACCAAACTGGCTTTAACTGGAAAGCCGAGCCACTAATAACCCTTACCGACCCCAATATAAATTTTGGTAACACCATACAAAACCAGCGAACTATACAAATAAACCCTACTTTAAACCTTGTAAACCTGTACGATAAATTTTCTTTTTATAAGCGATTAACCGTTGTAGATACAACAAAAAAAACTACCATAGCTCAACGTATTTTTAAAGTATTTTTTAGTTTAAAAAACGTAGGAGGTACTTATGCCAAAAACCAAGGTACTTTTTTACCAGGATATCTTCCTAAAACCAAAGTTTTAGGCTACGATTTTGACGCCAGTTCTCCAGGTATTGGCTTTTTAATTGGTTCGCAAAATGATATAAGAGAAAAAGCAATAGCCAACGAATGGATAACCCGCGATACTTTACAAAACCAATTATATGTAAATACCATGGATAGTAAATTAAATTTAAGAGGTACGTTTGAGCCTCTTAACGATTTACGTATCGAACTTACAGCCTTTAAAAACGAAACCAAAAATTATTCAACCAATTTTAGGTACGATAATACAAAAAGCCAATTTAATAACCTTGGCCCAATTACTGCTGGAAGTTACAGTGTATCGTTTGTTGCCATAAATACCGCATTTACCGATAAAAGCTCCGATAAAGTTTCGGCAGTTTTTCAGCAGTTTTTGGCTAACCGCGAAATAATTTCGAACCGCTTGGGTAACCAAAACCCCAACAGCAATGGTAGCACTAATGGATTTGCCGATGGCTACGGCCAAAACTCGCAGGATGTATTGGTGCCTGCTTTTTTGGCTGCTTACAAAGGAAAAAATGCCAGTAAAGCAAGCCTTAATAACTTCCCCAACATACCCTTACCCAACTGGCGTTTAACCTATAATGGCTTAACCAAAATTGCTTTTTTTAGCCAAATATTTACCTCTATAGATATTACACACGGCTACACTTCAACCTACAATGTAAACACATTTGATACCTATATACGCTATAACGAAGCCAATGGCGCAGCCAGCGTTCGAGATGGAAACAACAACTTTTTACCCAAGTATCGATTTAATCAAATAACTATTTTCGAGCAGTTTACCCCATTAATTGGGGTTGATGTTAGGATGAAAAACAACCTTACAGCAAATATGGAGTTCCGCAAATCAAGAAGTTTAAGCTTTGGTATAACTAATAGCCAATTGGCACAACAGAACGACCAAGCCATTGTTTTAGGGCTGGGCTATCGCACCACCAATTTCCGTTTCCCTTTTGGTATTTTAAAAGGAGTAACCTTAAAAAACGACCTTAACTTTAAGCTCGACGTATCTATTAGAGATAATAAAACTGTAATTTACAGGGCTGATGCCAAAGAAGCCGAAATTTCTACAGGGTCTAAAAATATAACCTACCGCCCAAGTATCGATTATGTAATTAACCAACGTTTTAATGTACGCCTATTTTACGATACCAACATTACCAAACCTTACACCTCACAAACGTTTATTACTGCATTTAGTAATTTTGGTGTAAACCTAAAATTTACCATTCAATAAATACAACCTTTACCATATATTGCTTCACCATAAATAAAAAAACACTAATTTGCTTTTATGAAACTTCGTACACTTGTATTTTTAAACTCATTAGCCGTAGGCTTTACTATTGCAGGTGTAAACTTTTACTTTCAGCACAAGTGGAATTACTTTTGGATTGCTTTAAGCATATCGTTTGTAGTAAGTTATGTAGTATTTTATTTTTTGATTGAAAAATATGTATATTCTAAAATAAAAATAATCTACAAACTTATACATAGTTTAAAGCTTGGTAAAGATTTAAAAGATGCACTAGGCGAGTACGTATCGGCAGATCCTATAAACGATGTAGAGCAAGAAGTAAAAGAATGGGCAAGAGATAAAAAATCAGAAATTGACGAACTACGCAAACAAGAACAATTTAGACGAGAATTTCTTTCAAATATTTCACATGAATTTAAAACCCCACTTTTTGCTATCGAAGGATACGTAGAAGCCTTAAAAGATGGTGCAATAAACGACCCTGAACTAGGGAAAAATTTTTTAGAAAAGCTATCCAACAACGTAGATAGGCTAAGTTATTTGATAAAAGATTTAAATGAAATATCAAAACTCGAAAGCGGTGAAATTCCTATTCAATATCAAAAGTTCGAACTGCTTACGCTTATTAAAGAAGTAATGGAATCGCTTGAACTTAAAGCAAAAAAATACCAAATTAATTTACTTTTAAAAGATAAGTACGACCAGCCTACCCTGGTAAATGCCGACCGAGAAAAAATACGCCAAGTATTGGTAAACCTTATTGATAATTCGTTTAAGTATGGCAAAGAAGGTGGCACTACAGCCATAACAATATTTAAATTACACGACCAAGTACTGGTTGAAATTACCGATAATGGCATAGGTATCGAAGAAAAATATTTGCCCCGCTTATTCGAACGATTTTACCGTACCGATACTAGCCGTAACCGTAAAATTGGAGGCTCGGGTTTGGGTTTAGCTATTGTAAAACATATAGTTGAAGCCCACCAACAAACTATTAATGTGCGCAGTACCGAGGGCGTAGGCTCAACATTTGGCTTTACATTACAAAAAATAGCCGAACCATTGCTTAATATCCCTATATTAGGAACCTAATTTTAGTACAGTAATTAACATTATATTAACATACTAATTGTAGTTTTGAAAACATAAATTGCATATCCGTAACAAATGAATAACTTATTTTCTTACTTTACACCAAAAGATAAAAAATTTTTTCCCTTATTCGAAAAATCTGGTCTTAATTTAGTAGCCATGTCGCAATCGTTGGTTGATTTAGTAAACTCTGCCCCCGGTAACATCGAAAAACGAGAAGCTATATACAAAAAAATAGGCGAGTTAGAGCATATAGGCGATGATATTACCCACCAAATATATATCGAACTAGGCAAAAATTTTATTACCCCCTTTGATAGAGAAGATATACATGCATTAGGTTCGGCCTTAGATGAAGTAGCCGATTATATACATGGTTCGGCTTCGCGTATGAATTTATATCAAGTAGATGAAATGACCGAACCAATTAAAAAACTAGCCGGTTTTATTTTACAAGCAACTACCGAAATTTCGAAAGCTCTTATCGAACTAAAAAACTACAAAAGCATCCGCATTATTGCTGATGCCTGTATAAGAATAAATAATATTGAAAACCAAGCCGACTATATTTTTGATAAAGCTGTAGGCGAGCTATTTACTTACGAAAAAGATGCTATTACAATTATTAAGTATAAAGAGGTTTTATCAGCTATGGAAACCGCAACTGATATGTGCGAAGATGTAGCCAATGTACTCGAATCAATATTGATAAAAAACGCATAGTATTAAAAAAAGCATTTAATGGTAACCACGCTCTTAGTTATTGTAATATTTTTGGCCATAGGCTTCGATTTTATAAATGGCTTTCACGATGCTGCAAACTCAATAGCCACCATAGTATCTACAAAAGTACTTAGCCCTACTATGGCAGTACTTTGGGCAGCAGTTTTTAATTTTGCTGCTTACTTTTACTTTACCGACCATAAAGTAGCTAACACTATTGCTAAAACCGTAATCGAACAATACATTACTTTAGAGGTTATACTTTCGGGCTTACTGGCCGCTATTTTGTGGAATTTACTTACTTGGTACTATGGCATACCATCTAGTTCGTCGCACACCTTAATTGGTGGCTTTGCGGGTGCTGGTATAGCACATGCCTTATTTTTAGGCGATAGTATGTTGCAAGCAATAAACATGGCTCCCGTTTTAAAAACAATTTCTTTTATTGTTTTAGCACCTGTAATAGGGATGTTAATATCAATAGTTATTACCTTAATTATCATAAATGTTGCTAAAAATTCTAAGCCTGCTGCTGCCGAAGTTTGGTTTAAAAGGCTACAATTGGCCTCTTCTGCGGCATTAAGTTTTACCCATGGCGGTAACGATGCACAAAAAGTAATGGGTATTATATACATTGCCATGGTAGCGGCTAAAGTGTTAAATATAGGTGATGAGATGCCCGAATGGATTCCGCTTTCATGCTACGCCGCTATTGCTCTAGGTACCATGAGTGGGGGCTGGCGCATTGTAAAAACAATGGGTACTAAAATTACCAAAGTTACTCCACTTGAAGGTGTAGGAGCCGAAGCAGCTGGCGCCATAACCCTTGGTATTACCGAGCATTTTGGTATCCCTGTATCAACAACCCATACTTTAACTGGTGCTATTATTGGGGTGGGCATGGTTAAGCGGGTATCGGCGGTTCGTTGGGGAGTAACCATTAGTTTGCTATGGGCTTGGGTATTAACTATTCCGGTTTCGGCAGTGTTGGCTGGTTTGGTGTTTGCCATAGTGCATTTTATTAGCAAATAACTTTAGTAGGGTTAAATAAAATAGCTTTAAAATCGAAACCGTTGTTAATTAAATTATTACTATATTTTAGCCATTTTTAAGGTGGTAACTTGCTAAGTTTTATCCCGGTTTACCTAACAGGGGTTGCAAATATTTATACCATCAAACTCGCAGCTGCGGTATCTAAAAACCAATACACTTGGCCATTGCAGGGGTTTATTAATTGGGCTGGGTAATTATCAATATCTCTTTCGCCTTTTATAACCGCTTTTACGGCATCGGCCTTAGCCAAACCAAAGGTTAAAAAAGCAATGTTTTTGGCTTTGTTTATTAATGGCGCAGTTAAAGTAATGCGGTAAACCTGTTGGGTGGCCACATAAACTTCTTTAACCAGCTCTTCATCAATCCATAAAACCGAGGTATGCGGAAACAACGATGCCGTATGTGCATCGTTACCTAGGCCTAATAAAATTAAATCGAAAACGGGTTCTTCATCAAAAAACAGGCAAATACATTTGGCATATTCTAAGGCTGCCGAAGCGGGGTCCACCTCGGTATCAACCGCAAAAATATTTTCTTCGGGTATGTTTAGCGCATCTAAAAAAGCGGTTTTGGCCATTAAAAAATTGCTATCGGGGCTATCGGCAGGTACGTAACGTTCATCGCCAAAAAAGAAAAAAACATTAGCCCAATCGGTAGCGGTTTTATACTCGGCGGCAAGCAGCTCGAACATTTTTTTAGGCGAGCTTCCGCCCGAAAGGGCAACTGTAAACCGTCCATTTTCGGCAATGGCTTCGTTGGCTTTTTGTATAAATAAATCGGCGTTAAGCCTAATTAATTCGTCAATATTGTCTTTTATTATTATTTCCATTACGATTTTGGTTTTTTAGAAACGGGTAAACTGTACCAATGGAAGCCATCTTTGGCAATTAGGGCTTCGGCAAGCTCGGGTCCCCAGCTATCGGCCGAGTAATTAGGGAAGTTTAAACTGGTTTTTTTCTCCCAAAACTCAATCACAGGCATCAGCAATTCCCAGGCCACTTCTACTTGGTCGGCCCGCATAAATAGGGTTTGGTCACCTTGTAGCACATCTAGCAACAAGGTTTCGTAAGCCTCGGGGCCATCGTGTGTGTAAGTGCCTTGGTAATCAAAAACCATATCAACCGGGTTAAGCACCATATTTACACCTGGGCGTTTGGCTTGCACTTGCAGGCGGATGCTCATTTCGGGCTGTATGCTTATAATTAAGCGGTTTTGTTGCCATATTTCGGCAGCATCATCTGGGAAAATTTTGTGTGGCACATCTTTAAACTGTATGCTAATGATAGACGATTGCTGGTGCATACGCTTGCCTGTACGTACATAAAAAGGCACATTTTGCCAACGCCAATTGTCCACAAAAAATTTAAGTGCCGCAAAAGTTTCGGTGTTCGATTGTGGGTTAACGCCTTTTTCTTCGCGGTAGCCGTTTACCTCTTCGCCCTCAACCCAGCCGCCATTGTACTGGCCACGCACAATGTTTTGGTTAAGTTCTTGCGCATTAAACGGCCTTATGGCTTTAAGCACATCAACCCTGCGGTTACGCACTTCATCGGCACCAAAACTTACGGGCGACTCCATAGCTACCAAGCAAACCAACTGTAACAGATGGTTTTGCACCATATCTCGCAATGCACCCGAGTGGTCGTAATAACCGCCACGGTCGCCTACACCAATTTTTTCGCTTACCGATATTTGTACGTGTTCAATAAAATTACGGTTCCAAACGGGTTCAAACAAAGCGTTGGCAAACCTAAAAGCCATCATATTTTGTACGGTTTCTTTACCCAAATAATGGTCTATTCGGTAAATTTGGCTCTCATCAAAAATACCTCTTAATAAAATATTTAAGGCCTTGGCCGATTCAAGGTCGTGGCCAAAAGGTTTTTCAATCACAATGCGGCAACGGCATTTATCTTGGGTAAGTTTTACTTTGGCTAAGTTTTCGGCAATTATAGGGAAAAACCTAGGCGCTACGGCTAGGTAATGCACCACGTTTGCGGGCTCAGTCCATTCATCGTCGCATTTATCAATAATTTGGCTTAGGTTTTGGTAAGTTTTTTCTTGCTCTAAATCGGCATTTAAAAACCTAATATTTTCGGCAAACGCTTTCCAAGTTTTAGTGTCGGGTTTGCCACTTCGGCTAAACTCGGTAACACCTTCTAGCATTTCTTTGCGGTAACTTTCAAGCGTATATTCGGTACGGCCTAGCCCAATTATGGCAAACTGGGAGGGCATAAATTTATCGAGGTAAAGGTTATATAAGGCGGGTATTAATTTGCGGGCGGCTAAATCGCCGGTGCCACCAAAAATCATAAATACGGTTGGTTTTATGCTTATTTCTGTTTTCATTTTTTAGTTTTTAGTTTTGATTTTTAGTTTTCCCACTGGGTGTGAAAAACGCCATCGTAGCCAATTTTTTCGTAGGTATGTGCGCCAAAAAAATCGCGTTGGGCTTGTATTAAATTGCTGGGCATATTGCCGGTACTTAACATTTCAAAATAGCTTAAAGCAGCCGTAAATGCGGGTGCGCCAACGCCTGCGGCCATTACGCGGGCCATTACGCTGCGTGTTGCAGGTAAAATTTGTTTTACGCTTTCGCTGATTTTGGCGTCGAGCAGCAAATGTTCTAAATCGTTTTTGGTACTGTATGCTTGGTAAATATCTTCTAAAAATTTAGCCCTAATAATACAACCGCCACGCCAAATTTTAGAAATTTCGGCCATATTTAAACCGTAATTATAGGCCTGCGATGCCATAAATAAATTGTGCATTCCTTGGGCGTAAGTTACTACGGTGGCAAAATACATGGTTTGCTCAAGGGCAATTAAAAACTCGGCCTTATCGGTTTGTATGGTTTGTTTTGTGCCATAAATAGCCTCGGCGTTAAGCCTTAATTGTTTAAGTTTTGATAGGTTGCGCATAGTAACCGCAGTATCAATTACGGTAATTGGGGCTTCTAAATCCATTGCAATTTGGCTTGTCCACTTACCTGTACCCTTCGATTTTGCGGCATCTTTAATCTCATCTAACAATAAATGGCTGGCTCCGGCTTCTTTAAAAGCAAAAATATCTTTGGTAATTTCTATCAAATACGATTTTAAGCGACCTTGGTTCCAGCCGTTAAAAACTTCGTAAATTTCATCGTTAGGCATTTGCAAGCCGTTTTTCATTACCGAATAAGCCTCCGAAATTAACTGCATTAATGCGTACTCGATACCGTTATGCACCATTTTTACAAAATGCCCCGATGCCCCTGGGCCAATATAGGTTACACAAGGTTCGCCGTTTACTTTTACGGCCACGGCTTCAAAAATAGGCTTTACGGTTTCGTAAGCGGCTTTATCGCCCCCAGGCATCATACTTGGGCCACGCCTAGCACCCTCTTCACCACCCGAAATACCCATACCAAAAAAGTGTAAGCCAACTTGGTTAAGTTCAATCACACGGCGTTCGGTATCGGCCACGTACGAGTTTCCACCATCAATAATCATATCGCCTTTATCTAAAAGCGGTATCAATTCGGCAATTACGTTATCCACAATTTTGCCCGCCGGCACCAAAAGCATTACCGCTTTTGGGCTTTGTAGGTTGGCTATAAAAGCAGCAATATCATTAAACCCAATGGTGCCGGTTGGCTGCCCTTCGTGGTTTATTTTTTCTACCATTTTTAAATCACGGTCGTACCCACACACGTTAAAGCCGTGGTCGGCCATGTTTAGTAACAGGTTTCTACCCATTGTACCTAGGCCTATCATACCTAGAGCGCATTTTTTATTTTCCATTTTTTTTGTTTTGAACCAATGGCTTACGACCTTTAGCCGTTTGTGTTTTATTTTTTATTTGGGCGTGTCCCCTCCAAAAAGGGGGCGGGCTTTTCGTTGCAATAATTTTGCCCCAAAAGGCAAAATTGATTTCCACTGCAATCCCTCACGCAAAATTTACTTTGGATATTATTTACAAATTAATTAAAAGGGTTAAATGCCTAACTAAGCTAGTTTCATTTTTTTTTAACGTAGAAACCTAACATCTTAATTATTATTCTCTACTTTAAAAAAATAGCCTTTGTTTGTTCCGCAGTTTTCGGCTAACTATTTATTTTTATGCACACTTGGGCATTGCTTTGGTTTTACCAACGTTAGCTAAACGATAAAAACAATCACAAATTAACACCACCCAAAAAACAAAGCGCAAGCACTAAACCTACCAACTACTATGCACTAACCAGCTATCACCACTTTTGCTTTCGCTACTACATTGGCTACGGTAAATCCAAACTCTTCCATTAACACTTCAGCTGGGGCCGATTCGCCAAACCTATCTAAACCAATAGCAATGCCGTTATCGGTAACGTATTTATGCCAGCCTAAGGTGGATGCCATTTCTACCGAAACACGTTTTTTAATATGTTTAGGTAAAACCGAGTTTTTGTAAGCTGCATCTTGCTGCTCGAACAATTCCCACGATGGCATACTTACCACACGGCTGCTAATACCTTCGGCTTTTAGTTGTTCTTGGGCTTTCATAATTAACGAAACTTCGGAACCAGTGGCTAGTAATATTACTTGCGCATCGCCCTCACAATCAGAAACAATATAAGCACCTTTCTCTACATTTTTGGCACTTCCGTATTTATCTTGATCAATAATTGGTAAAGCCTGGCGGGTTAATATCAAACAAACCGGGCCAGTAGTATGCGCTAAAGCTACACGCCACGCTTGTGCGGTTTCGTTGGCATCGGCAGGGCGTAAAATTAGGGTATTAGGGATAGAGCGTAACGAGATTAACTGCTCAACAGGTTGGTGCGTGGTGCCATCTTCGCCTAAGCCAATACTATCGTGGGTGTATATAAATATCGAACGTATTTTCATAATAGCTGCCAAGCGTATGGTTGGTCGCATGTACTCCGAAAATATTAAAAACGTGGCACAGTATGGTATAATGTTGTGCGATAGTGCCATACCATTGGCAATAGCACCCATGGCGTGTTCGCGTATACCAAAGTGGAAGTTTCGTCCAGCGTAATTATCGGCAGTAAATGATGTTGCACCATCAATTAAAGTATTGGTTGATGGGGCTAAATCGGCCGAGCCACCAATCATTTGTGGCAAAGTTGCAGCAATAGCGTTTATAACTTTGCCCGATGCGCTGCGGGTGGCAATGGCCTTATCAGTACCAGCAAAAACGGGTAAAGTATTTTCCCAATCTTGTGGCAAAGCACCGCTGGCTAACAATTCGTACTCGGCCGCTAAGGCGGGATAAGCTACTTTATAATCGCTGTAAAGCGTATTCCAAGCGGCTTCATCGGCTGCGCCTTTGCTGCCTTGTTGGTTGTAAAATGCCAACACTTCGGCTGGTATTACAAAGCTTTCATCGGGGTTAAACCCAAATGCTTTTTTAACCAGTTTTAATTCCTCCACACCCAGTGGCGAACCGTGGGCTTCGTAACTATCTACTTTGTTGGGGCTACCAAAACCAATATGGGTACGCACTTTTATAAGCGTAGGTTTATCGGTTACTAGTTTTGCTTGTTCAACTGCGGCGGCAATAGCATCAATATCGTTACCATCGGTTACTACCAAAACTTGCCATCCGTAAGCTTCAAAACGCATTTTAACATCTTCGGTAAACGATACATTGGTATCGCCCTCGATAGATATATGGTTATCGTCGTACAAATAAATGAGGTTACCAAGTTTTAAATGTCCAGCAAGCGATGCTGCTTCTGCTGCTACACCTTCTTGCAAATCGCCATCGCTTACAATGGCGTAAATGTTATAATCGAAAAGGTTAAAACCAGGTTTATTAAACCTTGCGGCAATGTGTTTTTGTGCGATAGAAAAACCTACCCCATTGGCAAAACCTTGGCCCAGTGGGCCTGTGGTAACTTCAATACCTTGTAAATGTCCGTACTCAGGGTGGCCAGCAGTTTTGCTGTGCATTTGCCTAAAATCTTTAATATCATCTAAGGTAATATCATCGTAACCAGTAAGGTACAACATACTGTATTGCAACATACAACCGTGGCCTGCCGATAAAATAAACCTATCGCGGTTTACCCATTTGGGGCTTTTGGCGTTATATTTCATTTGGTTGGCATATATTACGTGTGCCATTGGTGCTGCGCCCATAGGCATACCTGGGTGGCCCGAGTTTGCTTTTTGTACTGCATCGGCCGATAAAATACGAACCGTATTAATTGCTAATTGCTCAATTGTTTGATTTTTAATTTCCATTTTTTGTTTTGATTATTGATTTGGATGTGCTGTTTTTACACAGTAGCTTTCGGCCACTTGCCATAAAAAAGCACCACCTTTAATCCCGTCTTTATTACTTACTGTTTGTATGTTTTTATCTAGTTTAAAATTTAATCGCTTGGCATTGCCTCCACTTAAAAATAAGTTATCATAATTTACTACCGTTTTAAAAGTGTTTAATACCTCTTTCATTCGGTTATTCCAGGTTTCTAAGCCTTCTTTTTGCAATGCCTTTTCGCCCACAAAGGCATCGTAATCTTTACTTTTGGTTACCGGTAAATGGGCTAGTTCTAAATGTGGTAGCAAAGCACCACCCATAAATAAAGCTGTACCAAAGCCAGTGCCAAGGGTAATAACCATTTCTAAGCCTTTACGGTTTATTAAAGCAAGGCCTTGAAAATCGGCATCGTTTACTACACGTGTAGGTTTTTCAAACTGTTTGGCAAGTATCTGCCCGAGGTTAACATTTTCCCAGTAATGGTTACCTAAATTAGGTGCTGTTTTTATTACACCATCTTTTACAAAGCCAGGAAAGCCTACGGCAATTTTATCAAATTGCGGAAAATTTTTAACTAGTTCGGCAATAGATTGAGCAGTATTTTCGGGGCTGGCTATTTTTGGCGTTTCGATTCGTTGGTACTCGGATAGATATTCACCATTTTTATTTAATACTGCAGCTTTTATATGCGAACCGCCTATATCTATGGCAAGTATAGCTTGTTTGGTTGGTTTTTTTGAAATATTTGTCATAATTTAAGCATAATTTGCTTGTTTTAACCCCGATATTATACAACTGGCAAAACTAAATTTTTTATTTAAAAATCGGTTATTTAAAAACATAAAAAAACCGTAGCTATAAAAGTAGTTACGGTTATAAAAATTATTGTACAATTTTAAATTATATGCCAAAGCTTTAGCAAATTGTGGTAAAAATAATAGGGTGTTGTTTTTTAAAAAATTATTTTACCAACAGAGGTAACTAATGATGCAATTCTTACAGCATCAAAAATTCTTTCTTCTTTGGTATTCATTTTTATTAACGAATCTTCGTGGGCGTTTACACACATTTCGCAACCGTTTACGGCCGAAATAGCCAAACTCATAAGTTCAAAAAATTCTTTGCTCGTTACTGGTTTCATCATAATTTGCATGCGTATGCGGGCAGGTATCTGTGTATATTTTTCTTTTTGAGTAAAATGCCTAAAACGGTAAAAAATATTATTGCTTGCCAGTAGCGAAGCGCAAGATACAGCTTCGGCCAATTCATCTTCACTAGCCTCAAACTTAAGAGCGTAGGCTTTATAAAAATTTACTAATACCGTATTTTGGTTATTGGCAGCCACGCTTAATGCTAACAGCCCGCATTCTTTTTCGTTAATATATTCTGATGTTAGTGTACTGTTAAAATTAAGTTTTAAATCTCGAAGGTATTTAAACTCGGTTTGGTTAATAATTTCTAATGCGGGGGTGTTTATTTCTGATAAGCCAAAAATCTCTAAAAGTTCGGCGGTTGTTTCTTTAATATTGCTCATATTTATTGGTTTAAAATATTTTTGGTGGGATGCTTATGCGTACCAAAAATAATGCACATTAGTTTTTATTAAGCCTCGATAGAAAAGAAGTATCTATCGAGGTTTAAATGTTTAGTATTTTAGAATGGTTTTTGCTAGCTGCCCGAAAGCCCGAAGCCCGAAAGCCCAAAACGCTACCCTAAAGTATCCTGTCCTTTTTCCCAGTTACAAGGGCAAAGTTCGTCGGTTTGTAAGCCATCTAATACTCGTAAAACCTCTTTCACGTTACGGCCTACGCTTAAATCGTTTACACAAATCCAACGGATAACACCTTCGGGGTCGATAATAAAAGTTGCTCGGTAGGCTACTTTTTCGCCAGCTACCAAAATGCCTAAATCTTCGGCTAAGGATTTTGAGGTATCGGCAATCATCGGAAACTTTAAGCCACGCAAGTCATCGTGGTTATTTCTCCAGGCCAAGTGTACAAATTCCGAGTCGGTTGATGCTCCTAAAAGTGTGGTGTTACGGTCTTTAAACTCACCGTAATTGTTGTTAAATTCGGCAATTTCGGTAGGGCATACAAAAGTAAAATCTTTTGGCCACCAAAACATTACCGTCCAGCGGTTATCGTTGTTAGTAAAACTATCCGAATTAATAAATTCAAATTCTTTACCTTTTTCTAAGCTTACTACAGCTTGCTTGTTAAATGCTGGAAATTTTTCTCCTATACCTATCATAATTTTTTATATTTAATTAAAATGCAAATATAAGCTTCGTTTAATAATGTAAAAACTATTAATATTTATAATGATATAAGATTTGTCTATATCGTTGTTTATTGTTTGAGTTTTCCTTTATATGATTTTTTAAATTTTTGGAACCTAGGTATCGAAACATTTTTAACATACGGGTTTCCTGTATCGTGTTTAATATAATCTTGGTGATAATCTTCGGCTATATAAAACGCATTTAGTTGTTGTAGTTCGGTAACTAATGGTTTATCAAACCTATTTGATGCACTTATTTCTTTAATAGACTGCATAGCAGTTTCTTTTTCGGCTGGGTTTTGATAAAATAAAATAGAGCGGTACGACGAACCCCTATCTGGTCCTTGTTGGTTTGGGGTGGTTGGGTCGTGTGAGGCAAAAAATACATTAACTAGTTCTTTATACGAAATTATTTTAGGGTTGTAATATACCAATACTGTTTCGGCATGGCCTGTGGTTTCGGTATTTACTATATCGTAGGTGGGGTTTATTGTAGTTCCGCCTGCATAGCCCGAAATAACTTCGTTTACGCCCTCCACGGATTCAAAAATATGTTCGGAACACCAAAAACAACCCTCGGCAAATGCCGCTACCGCTTGCCCGTTTGGCGGAGTTAAACTTAAACGTACATCTTTTTGTGCTTTGGTTTGGCCATTGCCATTACAGGCTAAACATAGCAAAATCAAAAAACGTAAGTAAAAATTTGAAATTATCTGTTTCATATATTGGTTATTTTAAACGTATAAAAAATTTAATCTTTTAGTTTTTTAACCCAAAACACCTATACTAATTTAGTAATCAAACCACCCGCAACAATAGGCCTTTTAAATACTCGCCTTCGGAAAAAGAAACCCTTACAGGATGATCATCGGGTTGGTGTAATTGCTGTATAATTTGTATTTCTTTGCCAGCATCTAGCGCAGCCCAAGTAATAATTTGTTTAAATGTTTCCATATCTACCGCTCCTGAGCAGCTAAATGTAGCCAATAAACCTCCCGATGGTAGCAATTGCATGGCCGTTCGGTTTAAATCTTTATATGCTCGGGCGGCTTTATTTAAGGCCGAACGTGAGGGAGCATATTTGGGTGGGTCTAAAATAATAGCATCAAAAAAAGTTTCTTGCTCTTTAAAAATACGTAATTGTTTGTTTACATCGTTTTGTATGGTGCTTGTTTTGGTGGTATCAAAGCCATTTAAAACTATATTTTTTTCTAATGTTTGTATGGCTAATGCCGAGCTATCAACTGCCGTAACTTTTGCTGCCCCTATTGCCAAAGCGTTTAAACTAAAGCCTCCGCTGTAGCTAAAACAATCTAAAACCGTTTTGCCTTGTACATAATTTGCTACTACCTTACGGTTGTGGCGTTGGTCGCAGTAAAAGCCCGATTTTTGTCCCTCGGCAATATTGATATGGTATTTTATGCCATTTTCGGTAACTTCTACAAACTCGGGCGGAAAACCTCCCCACAATATTCCACTCGATGCTTCCAAGCCATCATGCGCCCTAGCGGTTAGGTCGCTTTTATCGTATATGCCTGTGGCTGCTGTTAGTTTTTGTAGCTCATCAATAATAATGGTTTTATTACGTTCGATGCCCGAAGTTAAAATTTGCACCGACAGGTAATTGGCGTATTTATCTACAACTAATCCCGGCAGGTAATCTGATTCGCTGTACACCAACCGGCAGGTATTGGTTTTTGCGGTTAAAATATGGCTACGGTTGGCTACTGCAGTTTGTATGCGCTTACGCCACCATGCCTCGTTGGGTATTTGCGCTTCGTCCCATTCTAATAACCTTATGGCTACCCTCGATTGTGCATTGTAATGCCCATATGCCAAAAATTGTTTATCGTGTGCCAATACCGAAACCAATTGCCCATTTTCGGGTTTGCCGTTTACTTGTTGCAAAGCACCCGAAAATACCCACGGGTGGCGTTGTAAAACGGCTTTTTCTTTTCCTCTTTTTAATATTATTGATACCATAAGGGCAGTAAAGATAGTATTATTGGTTAAAGGTTATTTTACAAAAATAGTAACTATAAAGCCTTACGCAAAACTCGGTGTTGCGTGGAGAAATGCACCACGACAAAGGGGTTTGGATTTTATGTTGCCACGAATTTGTGTATTTCAACAATAAAGCCATAGGTAAAAAGCGTGAAGACACGTACAGCTTTATTAAATAAAGGTTATGCCCCTTCAAAATTAGGCTACGCTATTGCTTTCTCGTCTGCTACCATCATACAATTCATACTCCAACAGTCTACAATCCAGCTTACCATTATAAAACTCAATTCGGCGGCTTGCTTTTAAGCCTATTTTTTTGGCTAAATCGGGGTTGCCTGTAAAAATATAGCCTTTATAGCCTTTGCAGGCTTGTTTTAGGTAATCGCCTATGCGCTTGTAGGTAGCTTCTAGCTTGGTGTGTACCCCTAGGCGTTCGCCATATTCGGGGTTAAAAATAATTACGCCAGGCTGATTTTCGGGTAAAACGGTTTCCGCAAAATCGGCAATTTGAAAATCTATCAAAGCATCTACTCCTGCGGTTCGGGCATTTTTTTCGGCAATATGTACAGCATCTTCCGATATATCCGAAGCTATAATTTTAAAGTTTATTTGCTTAGTAACTTGGTCTTTTAAAATGCGGCGTTCTTTAAAAAACACTTCTTCATCGTAACCTAAAATGTGCATAAAAGCATAGTTCATCCGTAATAAACCGGGCGTACGTTGGGTAGCAATTAAGGCAGCTTCAATAGCCAAAGTGCCCGAGCCGCACATGGGGTTTACAAATGTGCTTTGCATATCCCACCCTGTGGCTAAAATAGTACCCGAAGCCAAAGCCTCAAGCATAGGTGCTTTGCCGGGTATTTTACGGTAGCTGTGTTTAGCTAGGGTTTCGCCCGAGGTATCAATATAAATTTCGGCATTATCGTTTTTCCAGTACAGGTGTACCACGGTTTTCGAATAATCGGCACCCGAATTAGGCCGAAAGTTATGTACGCTTTTTATCCTATCGGCAATGGCATCTTTCACTTTTAAGTTGGCAAATAAAGGTGTAGTAATGGTAGAATTATCCACATTAGAGTTAACCGAAAAGTAGCCGCTAAAATCAATTAACTTTTCCCACTCAATGGCAAGTACTTCGTTGTACATTTCGTTGGCATTGGCTGCGGTAAACTGTTTAATACGGTACAAAATTTGGCTTGCACAACGTACATTTAAGTTAAGTTTAATACACTCATTTACAGTTGCCTTTAATTCTACACCGGTAGCAAATACGCGTTCGGGCTTAAAACCCAAAGCTTCAACCTCTTGTTGAAGATAAACCGATAACCTTTTATTGCAGGTAATTATAACCTTTGCGGGATTGTTGAAAACTTGATACATCATTTGCGCAAATTACTCAAATAAAATGTACAGATTTGAAAAACATTTAAAGTTATTATGGAAATTAAAGGAAAAATACACGAAGTATCAGATATTATTAACGTTACCGAATCGTTTAGAAAACGAGAGCTAGTAATTGAGTATGCCGAAAACCCGCAATACCCAGAGTTTGTAAAATTTGAGGCTATTCAAGATAAATGTGTGTTATTAGATAACCTACAATTAGGTGCCGAGGTAGAGGTTTCGTTTAACCTTAAAGGTAGGCCTTATACCGACAAAGCAGGTAAAAAAAGTTATTTTAACTCATTACATGTTTGGCGTATAACATCGTTAAATACAGCTATGCCACCCGTAGCAGCCGCACCAGCACCCGAATATGCACCGCCCGTAGATGTGAGTGCAGCACCTGGCGAAGATGATGATTTACCGTTTTAACTTTTTTAACTTCAGAATTCGATAAAAGCGGCGTTTGTTACCCCAACGAACGACCGCTTTTTTATTAAAAAAATATGATTTTAGTAACGGGCGCAACTGGCTTTTTAGGTTCTGAGGTAGTAGTACAGCTTTTACAATCCGAAACTAAAATTAGATGTATAAAAAGAAACACTGCAAACATTCCACCTAAATTAAAACACCTAAGCTTAAAAATTGAGTGGCTTAACGCCGATATGTTAAACTTTTCGGATTTGGAAGACGCCTTTAAAGGTGTTACTTACGTGTACCATTGTGCGGCTATGGTTTCGCTTGATGCTAAAGATAAAACACACATGATACGCAATAATGTAGCGGGCACCCAAAACGTGGTTAATTTATGTTTAAGCTATGGTATTAAAAAACTAATTCATGTAAGTTCGATAGCCGCATTAGGCAAAAGTAAAAGCGGCGAAGCCATTACCGAAGAACATTATTGGGATGCGTTTGATATTAATAATGGCTACGCTATATCGAAGTACCAAAGCGAAATGGAGGTGTGGCGAGGTATTGAAGAAGGGTTAAATGCGGTTATTGTTAATCCATCAATTATTTTAGGAGCAGATGCCCCCTTAGAAGGTACCGGTATGCTTTTTAAGCATATACAAAATGGGCTAAAATATTATACCGATGGCGCAAGTGGCTTTGTAGATGTGGAAGATGTAGCAAAAGCAATGATTTTTTTAGCCAATAGTAGTATTGTAGCGCAACGATTTATTATTAACAGCCAAAATATTTTGTACAAAACCCTATTTGAAAACATTGCCCAAGCATTGGCCGTAGCGGCACCTACTAAAAAAGCATCGGCTTTTGAACTTGCTATAGCTTGGCGATGGAGTACGTTAAAAGCTTTTTTTACTGGTAAAAAGGCGGGCATATCGTACGATATTGCCGCAACGTCTATTCGTATAGATACTTTTAGTAATGATAAAATTAAACAGTTTATTGATTTTGATTTTAAGCCAATAAGTGTTACCATTAGCGAAATTGCCCAAAGATTAAAGCTTGTACGATAAAAAAATTAAAGCATTTATGTAGAAAAAACAAATAGATATAATAGCCTTTATTGTTGTATTATACATTTTGCGCAGTAAAACCCGAGCTAACATTCCTACAGTTTAATTTTGGGTGTAATATGTATGCTTGTTATCTATTTACAAGGCTGCTTTTACTAGGTAAGGTAATATTTCTTTTTGGAAAGATATAAAATTTTTACGCACATCCGAGTCGCTTACCGAAGTAAATGCAAACGAAAAAACAATGCTTTTGCTGGCTTTTATCAAAAAACGTAAGCGTTCGGGGTATGTTACATCGTTATTAAAGTTTCGGATAGCCACAAATTCGTTAAAAAGTATACTTTCTAGTTCGTTGGAAAGGTTTTTTAAAAACTCTTGCGCATTGGTAGACTCTCGTATAAAATCCCAGCCTATAAACTCGTTACAAATAGTATAAGATAACTTGCTGGTTTTTAAAATTAGGCTTTTAAGGTGCTCTTCTTTGGTAATGCTTTGCGGGTTTTGCTGTACCAAATCGTTGATACTTATTTTAAGGTAATCCATTAAAATGGCATGTAAAATAAGTTCTTTACTTTCGAAATATTTATAAATGGTAGCTTTAGCAATTTTTGCTTTTTTAGCAATTTCGTTTACACTAGTTTTATGGTAGCCGTATCTTCTAAATAAATCTTGCGCTGCTTTTTTAATGCTATTTTTAATTTTGTCAACCTCCATATTTAGTTAATTACCGAGATATTATTGTTGATTAAAGCAGCTTGATAACGGCGCAAAGGCCTTTGTGCTGGGGCTTTAGCTGCCGAACCATCACTTAGTAAAAACCTAGCTCCGCTACATGGGTCGGTAACGGTTATGCTAAGGGTATCTAAGGTTACGGTGCACTTTTTTTCGGGGTTTACAGTGCTACATGCATCATAAGCCAATATATCGCCATTATTATTGTATAAAATTAAGCCTGCGTAACCGTAGCCTTTAAGTACAATGGCGCCGCCTGGGCTTTTAATTTGCAGTAAACGAGGGTCGTTTAAATTTGCACTAAAATTTATAGGCACATACGGAATAATACTTTCCTGATTTTTGGCACAGCCAAAAGTAAGTAGCAATACACCTAATATTATTTTTTTCATTAAATGATTTCTGATTGAAACTGTTTTAAAAACCTTACATCGTTTTCCGAAAATAAACGTAAATCGCGTATTTGGTATTTTAAATTGGTAATTCGCTCTATTCCCATACCAAAAGCAAAGCCGCTATACTTTTTACTATCAATACCTACGTTTTCTAACACGTTGGGGTCTATCATTCCGCAGCCTAAAATTTCTACCCAGCCACTGTGCTTAC
Source organism: Sphingobacteriales bacterium (assembly GCA_004293485.1). Lineage (GTDB taxonomy): Bacteria > Bacteroidota > Bacteroidia > Sphingobacteriales > Sphingobacteriaceae > Pseudopedobacter. The sequence continues at coordinate 71,740 of RDYW01000036.1, forward strand.
ACATTTGGCAGCCTTCGCCTTTACAAATGGTACAAGAGATATCCATTTCGGCCGAAGGTTCGGTAAACGGAAAGTACGATGGGCGGAAACGCACTTTGGTATCTTCGCCATACAACTCTTGCACAAAGTAATAAAGCGTTTGTTTTAAGTCGGCGAAAGAAACTTTGTCATCCACATAAAGGCCCTCTATTTGATGGAAAAAACAATGTGCCCTAGCCGATATAGCCTCGTTACGGTAAACCCTACCTGGCATTAAAGCTCTAAATGGTGGTTTACCGGCCTCCATTAAACGCACCTGTACCGAAGATGTATGGGTACGTAAGGCGTAGGTGTTCTTGGTTTTATCATCGCAATGGTGGTGCCCTTGTGGTGTGGCAACAAAAAAAGTATCTTGCATATCACGAGCAGGGTGTTCTTCGGCAAAGTTTAATGCCGAAAAATTATGCCAGTCGTCTTCAATTTCGGGGCCTTCTGCTAATACAAAACCCAAGCGTTTAAAAATACCAATAATTTCTTTTCGTACTAAGTTTAAAGGATGCCTAGCACCCGATTGTAAACCTATACTGGGTAAAGTAAGGTCTATATCAAGTTTTTTTGTGCTTTCGCCCGATGCTAGTTGTGCTTTAAAATCGTTATAAACCGTTTCGGTATATTGCTTAAACTCATTTAAAACTTTGCCCAATATCTTTTTATCCTCAACCGAAACAGTTTTAAACTCTTCAAACAAATCTTTCAATATGCCTTTTGTACCCAAAAAACGGATTCGAAAAGATTCTAATTGGGCTGCTGTGGTGGGTTTAAAAACGGCTATTTCGGTATTGTATTGATTGATTTTAGACTGCATAACGCACAAATTTAGTAAAAAAAGATGCAAATAATACCAATCTATAATATAATTTTTATTGTAAAGTATTTACAAAAAATTGGCGAAAATTAATGTTTACGAAATAATGGGATGTATTTATATGCTTTGTTTTTTTTCTCCGCAATTTAGCTTTAACAAAATAAGCTATTTGTATTGAAATTTTTTGTAAGCCTATTTGTTTTTGATAACTACGAAAGTAGTTAAATCTATAAATATTATGTTTAAAAATTTAACCCAAAAGGGTTTAAATATCATTCATTAAAAATAAAATAGTATGAAATAATAGGTAAAAAGCATTTATAGCAACCTATACTGGTTTTATAAATAGTTGCAAAGTTGATTTTAAAACACCGTTTTTTAACTTAACAAGTAACACTAAAGGCAAAGAGTTACATTTAATTTTTGTAAGTAAAATTTAATAAAAAGCAGAGCAGGCAAAAGCCAGCTGCTTTTATTTTTATACAGTAAAAGCTTATACGCTAAAAAAAGTGGTTTAAATACACTATTTATTCAATATCAATAATGTATTTATTATGTAGTAAAAAATCAAAAAGTGGTTTTGCCTGGGGCGATACCGCAATATTTTTGGTAGTTATGGTTTCGTTTTTTTCGCTATCGTAATATGGGTAGGTTAAAAGTTTTACATTACGGCTAAATAAATCGCTAATGTAAGCCAGCAGTTGGTTGGTGTAATTTTGGCCATAGTTTTCTGAATCAAAAATATGTTTTAAATGGCTAATGCTTGTGGTAATGCCTACACTTTGCGGTTTACACAAGGCTAAATATTTGGCCAATTTATTGTTTCGTGTAAAGTTTGATACCATTACGGCGTAGCCTTTTGCAATAATTTCGGCGGCCTGTTTGGCTACCCTTTCAAGCAACTCTTCATCATTTTTGTTGACATTTTCCATCATATTATTTAGGGTAAGCTCGGCCATGCTTATAAGTTCGTGTTCGTACCCATTTATAATTGATTTGTAATGGTTTATAGCCGAATCGAAAAGCGAAAAATCGGGTAAGGCTTGCTGGTTAAAGCGTGTACGCAAAATTATTACATGCTTTTTGTACATTAAATCTTTGGCTTGCTCGGCCTCTTCAATTTTGCGGAATATGGTAGCACTGGAAAACCCTTTTTGTATAAGGTATAGGTTAATTAATATCTCATCAATATTTTCAAAAGCTGGGCCTTTTACATCAATCAAATCAATTTCTACTGAGCCTTGGGTAAGGTTATCGGCCAATGATTCGATCATTAGCTTAGGGTTTTTGTGGTGATAAAATGCCGCATACACTAGGTTTACGCCTAGCATACCTAGCACATTTTGCTGTAAGGAAGCATCGCTATCCAATAGGCGAACATGAAAAATAATTTCGCTAGGCGGGCCAATGGGCGAAAGCTGAAACTTTATACCCAGCCAGCCATGTGGGTCGTTAGTTTTACTGTAATTAAGTGTGGTTACGGTATCGGCGAAAGCAAAAAAAGTATTTTGCTCGTATTTTACACCTGTTAAACGATTGCAAAGTAGCTCATATTCGTGGTCGAGCATTTTTTGTAAGCGTGATTTAGAAACATACCTACCCGATTCTTCGGGACCGTATATTTCGTTGCTAAACGTCATATCATAGGCCGACATTGTTTTGGCAATAGTACCCGATGCTGCCCCTACGGTAAAAAAATTACGGGCTACCTCTTGTCCAGCACCAATTTCGGCAAAGGTGCCGTATATTTTTTCGTTTAAATTTATTTTGAGTGCTTTACGGCGGGTATCTATTGCTTCATCTATCATGCTGTAAAGGTAAAAAACCTTTTTTATAGATGGTAATGCTTTTATTGATAGGTAATAGTTAAATTTGTTTCAAAAAAAAACATGCTTATCCGTTTATACGAAAACAATCCCAACGAAAAAATTATACAGCAAGTAGTTGATGTGTTAAAAAAAGGAGGCATTATTATTTACCCTACCGATACTGTATATGGCTTAGGTTGCGATATTACCCAGCATAAAGCCATCGAACGTATTGCAAAACTACGAGGTATAAAACTCGAAAAAGCAAATTTTTCGTTTATTTGTTATGATTTAAGCCATATTTCCGATTATATTAAACCCATAGATACCAGCATATTTAGGGTATTAAAAAAAGCTTTACCTGGGCCATTTACGTTTATTTTTAATGCCAGCAACCAAGTGCCAAAGCTATTAAATAGCCATAAAAAAACAGTAGGCATACGTGTGCCTAATAATGCTATTGCCCGCCTTATTGTAAAGCAATTGGGCAATCCTATTTTATCTACTTCGATACATGATGACGATGATGTTATAGAGTACAGTACCGACCCTGAACTGATATACGAAAAATACGCCGACCTTGTTGATTTGGTTATTGATGGCGGATATGGCGATAATATTGCCTCTACTGTTATTGATTGTACCAATGGACAATTCGAGGTGATACGTGAAGGAAAAGGAGATATTGAGGATTATCTATAAAAAATTACATCTTCCCAAAAAAACTATCGCTAAAATTTACATAAAAAAGTTGCTGGGCAGCTCGGGTTGTTGCGGTATATAGCCAGCGCAATAATTCGGTGTTCAGCATTTCATCGGTAAGGTAACCTTGGTCTATAAACACAATATCCCACTGCCCGCCTTGGGCTTTGTGGCAAGTTACGGCGTAGGCGAATTTTATTTGGAGGGCATTAAAATAGGGGTTTTGTTTTAGTTCTTCCATACATTCACGCTTGGTTTTTAGGTGGGCGTAATCTTGCATTACTGTAGTAAAAAATCTTTTTTGGTCTTCGTAATTTAAGGCAGGTGTTTCGGCGTAAAGCGTATCTAACATTACCTTACAGTCAATCGAAAACGCTACACCAGCATCTTCAAAAGTGAGGCTTACATCGGCAAATCTAAAGCCATACATTTCTCTCACATTGCGCACACGGGTAATTTTAGCTGTTTCGCCATTGGCAATAAAACTGCCACGTTCTTCGGGCATCCAAAAATAATTGTTCTTTACTATCATCACCCAATCGCCACCTGTAAGCTCATCCTCGCGGCCCAGCACTTGGTTGCGTATGTGCTGGTTATATAGGTTAGCGTTTTTGTTGGACCGGCATATTACTAGGCTATTTTCTTCGCCATATTTACGGTAAGCATAGCTTAAGCCATCAATTATTTTTTCGCCCGTAATGCTAAAAACATCTTTAAAGTTACGGGTTTTAAGTTGCGGAAATGCCACCACTTGGGTACTTATTTGCTGGCGTATGGTGGTTGCGTTTTCTAAAATACCCGAAAGCTGCTGCTGCCTTACCACCTCGGTAAGCTCGGTATGGTAAACGGTTAAATGGTAATTATTTTCGAGATAAGTGGGCGATAAAGCTGGACTTTCATTGGTGCCTATAGGCGGTAATTGGGCAGTATCGCCTACAAAAATAATGCGGTTATTTTTACCATTGTAAACATATCGGAACAAATCGTGTAGCAATCCGCCACCCCATTCGTTTGCTTCGTTGGCCAGCATTGATGCCTCATCAACAATATAAATGGTATCTTTTGAATAATTGGGGGCAAGTGAAAAATTAATATCTGCACTAGCCACAGCTGTTTTTTGGTAAATTTTTCGGTGAATGGTAAATGCCGCCCTGCCCGAATAATTGCCAATTACCTTTGCCGCCCTGCCTGTGGGTGCTAGCAAAACAGTGGAAATCTTATATTTAGGCAATAACTTTACCAGTAGGCTTACACAAGTAGTTTTACCCGTACCCGCATATCCACGCAATACAAAACAATTATTTTTATTGGGTTGGTTAATAAAATGAGCCAACTTATCAAACAAAGTGAGCTGCTGTGCAGTGGCCGTATGCGGGAAACTTTGTTGTAAATCCTGCGCTAGCATCATTGGTGTAAAAGTGAGCATATTTTTATATAAAATTACATTTATGCCTCAAATAGTAGCAAAAAAAAAACCTATAGGCTGTTTAGCTTATAGGTTTTAAAAATATTAAATTTAACCGTTTAGTTTATAGCAATTTCACGCGATTGTATTTTAGCCTCCTCTTTTTTAGCAACGGTAATTTTTAAAATACCATCTTCATAACTTGCTTCAATATGGTTAAAATCGGCAGTTTGCGGTAGTGTAAACGAACGCGAAAACGAATTGTAGCTAAACTCTTTACGGCTTATTTTTTCGGTTTCGTTGTTAGTTTCGGTTTTAGTTTCGGCACTTACGCTTAACACATTTTTTTCTAAGTTTAACTTAAAGTCTTCTTTTTTTAACCCAGGGGAAGCTAAAGCCAGTTTAAAATCGGTTTCGGTTTCGCTAATATTTACTGCTGGTGTTTGCTGAAATGGCCTATTGTTGCTTAGGTTATTGTTAAAAATACCGTCGATTAATTCGTTAAATGGCGAATAAGTTGTTAAGCCGTTTTTTCTGTTGTTTAATGTTACAAAAGTCATTTTAATTTCCTCCTATTTTTTTAATGATGAATAGATGGAAACCATCAATCAAAGCCTATACCAGTATGCAAATAGGTAAAAAAAAATGCGCCATTATGACGTATAAAACAAATTTAACATGCCAATATTGCCGAATTGGCAATTAAAAACCTATCTTTTGCCTGCTAAAGCTATTGTTTTTGTTGCGTGGCAAAAGCATTAAAAAACTTTTTTTAATTTATATTGCATAAAAATTTAGCTTGTAAAAATTGCCTTATACCCATGTTTACTTACGAAAATAAAATAACTATAAAACACTGGGCCGAAGAAGATAGGCCACGCGAAAAATTGCTTTTAAAAGGTCGTAGGGCGTTAACAGATGCCGAACTTTTAGCTATTTTAATAAGCTCGGGCAACAGTACCGAAACAGCTGTTGAACTAAGCAAACGCATATTACACCAATTTAATAACGATTTATTGGTGCTAGGTAAGCAAACCGTAACCGAACTGTGCAAATTTAAAGGCATTGGCGAAGCTAAAGCCATAGCTATTATTGCAGGTTTAGAGCTAGGTCGCCGCCTTAAAGAAACTTCCGAACCTAAAGTTGTAAAAATTACACATTCGAAAATAATTTTTGAAACCCTATACCCCGACTTTGCCGCTATACTACACGAAGAGTTTTGGATTTTGTTGCTATCTCGTGGTAATACATTAATTTTAAAACAACAAGTAAGTATAGGTGGTATAGCCTCTACCATAGCCGACCCTAAAATAATTTTTAAACTAGCACTTCAACACAATGCCACCGCCATAGTTTTAGCACACAACCATCCATCGGGCAATTTAACCCCTAGCGATACTGATATTAAACTTACCCAAAAAATTATTGATGCTGGCAAAATGCTTGATATTGCTATTTTAGACCACGTAATATTTGCCGATAAACGATATTTTAGTTTTGCCGACAATAACCTGATTAGATAAATACCTAAAAAAATAATTCTATCTCTTAAATTCCTACTTTTGCAAAAATCAAAAAATGCGAAATAGCATATACCCATTCATCAAATACAAAAATGAAAATATCGTTCAACTGGCTTAAAACATTTATAAATACCGATTTAGCGCCACAAAAAATAGGAAATATATTAACCAATATAGGCCTCGAGGTCGAAAGTATCAGCGAAGTGCAAGCCGTACCTGGAGGCTTAAAAGGCCTTGTGGTAGGCCATGTAATAAGTTGTACACAACACCCAAACGCCGATAGGTTGCGCATTACCCAAGTAAATATAGGCCAAGAAAACCCTTTGCAAATAGTGTGCGGCGCACCTAATGTTACCGCTGGCCAAAAAGTAATTGTAGCTACAGTGGGCTGTACAATTTTCCCCTTGGGGGGAGATGCCTTTACTATTAACAAATCTAAAATACGGGGCGAAGTTTCGGAAGGGATGATATGTGCCGAAGACGAAATAGGCCTTGGCAAAGGCCACAATGGTATTTTAGTGTTGCCAGATGATACCCCAATTGGCCTTGCGGCCAAAGATTATTTTAAACTAAACGACGATTATTTATTTGAAATTGGCCTTACCCCTAACCGGGCCGATGCCGCATCGCACCTAGGCGTAGCCCGAGATTTGGCAGCTTTTTTAAAAACTACCATTACCAAACCCAATGTTGATGATTTTAAAATTGATAACCAAAACTTATTGATAAACGTTGTGGTAGAAGATGAAATAGCTGCACCACGCTATTCGGGCATCACTATTACAGGCATCACCGTTGCGCCATCGCCCAAATGGCTAACCGAAAAACTGGCTGTAATAGGCATTAAAGCGATAAATAACGTAGTTGATGTTACCAATTATGTGCTACACGATTTAGGCCAACCCTTACACGCTTTTGATGCCGATGAAATTGCTGGCCATAAAATTGTGGTTAAAAAATGTGCCGAAGGTACTTTATTTACCACCTTAGATGGCGTAGAACGTAAACTATCGGCCAACGATTTAATGATATGCGATGCCGAAAAACCATTGTGTATTGCTGGCGTGTATGGCGGCATACAATCGGGCGTAAGCCAAAAAACCACATCTATATTTTTAGAAAGTGCTTATTTTAACGCCGTTACGGTTCGTAAAACCTCTAAGCTACACAACTTAAAAACCGATGCTTCGTTTAGGTTTGAGCGTGGTACCGACCCTGAGATTACCGTTTACGCCCTTAAACGAGCCGCTTTGCTAATCCAACAATTGGCGGGTGGCACTATATCGTCCAGTATTTTTGATAGTTACCCTAAGCCTGTACCTGCTTTTGATGTGGAATTAAGCTATGCACATGTACAACAATTGATAGGTAAAAACATCCCGGAAACGGAGATAAAAGCCATTATACAAAGTTTAGCTATAGATATTGTAGCCGAAAACAGCCAAAAACTACAGCTAAAAATACCCCCTTACCGTGTAGATGTTACCCGCGATGTAGATGTGATTGAGGAAATTTTAAGAATTTATGGTTACGATAATATTGAAATACCTAGCAAAATAAACGCATCGTTAAACAATGTATGCAAGCCCGATAAAGATACTTTGCAAAACCATATTGCCGATGGGTTAAGTGCCAATGGTTTTTTTGAGATGCTTAGCAATTCGCTTACAAAATCATCGTACCAAAATAATGAAGCCGAAACAATTAAGATTTTAAACCCTTTAAGTTCGGATTTAGATGTAATGCGCCAAACCCTATTATACGCTGGTTTAGAAGCTATTAGCTATAACCAAAACCGTAAAGCTAGCGATTTAAAATTGTACGAATTTGGTAAAACCTACCATTTAATTGATGATAAGTTTAAGGAAACAAACCACCTTGCACTTTTTATAACAGGCAATTTACAGCCCGAAAACTGGCAACAAAAACAAAGCGAAGTATCGTTTTTTAATACCAAAAGCTGGGTTGATGGCGTGTTGGCTCGTTTAGGTATCAACAATTTAATTAGCGATGACGGCATAAACCCGCATTTTGCTTACAGCCTAGCCTACAAAAAAGCTGATAACGTTTTGGTAGAATTTGGTGCCGTAGCAAAATCTGTTTTAAAACCTTTTGGTATTGATAAACCTGTATTTTACGCCAACTTTAATTGGGATTTGGTATTAAAAACAGTTAAAAACAATAAAATATTATTTTCAGATATTTCTAAATACCCAGCCGTAAGGCGAGATTTATCGTTACTTATTGATACCGATATTACATTTGCACTGCTACATAAAATCGCCATTAAAACCGAAAAAAAATTATTGAAAACCGTAAATGTATTTGATGTTTACCTGGGCGATAAACTCCCGGAAGGAAAAAAATCGTATGCTTTAAGTTTTGTTTTACAAGATGATGAAAAAACCCTAACCGATAAACAAATTGATAGCGTAATGCAAAAACTGATTTTTAATTTAGAAAAAGAGGCTAAGGCCGAGGTGAGGAAAGGGTAAGGTTTATGTTTAGATGTAGGTTTTAACACGTGTAAATATTTTTTTTGTGGTATTTTAAAGCAAGAAAATAAGGATTTATTCGTTGATAATGCTAAAATCAGAATAATCTTAAAAACAATGCAAAAAATATTTTTAAAAATTTCTCTTTTTACTTTTGCTGGTATTTTATTAGCAAACATTTCGCAAGCGCAAGAATATGGTACGGGTGTAGGTATTCGTATAGGTGGTTTTCAAAACGGCTTAACGGTAAAGCATTTTATAAGCGATAATGATGCAGTAGAAGGTATATTGGGCATAGGCTCGGGGGCTTTTGTGGTAACAGGTTTTTACCAACGCCATGCCGATGCCTTTGATGTTGATGGCCTAAAATGGTTTTACGGTGTGGGTGCTCACGTTGGCGGAATATCTAAAAATAACGCTGGCTTAATGCTAGGTGCCGATGCTATATTGGGTTTAGAGTGGGTTATTCCGCAAGTACCACTTTCACTTACTGCCGATTTACATCCCCGTTTAGAATTACTAAACGGAGCTTTATTGGGTATCGAACCGGCTTTAAGCATTAGGTACACGTTTTAAGCTTATTGGCAATATACAATAAAACCCTCTTAAGATATAGCTTAAGAGGGTTTTAAAACTTGAAAAAAATATTTAGCTTGCCAACAACCTTTATTGTATTTTAACAGGATAGGTAATATCAAAATCAGTACTTCCTGGGGCTTCGGTACCATCTTTAACGCCTGGCTGGTGGCGTAATATTATTTGTAAAGTTCCGTTTTTGGCGGTATTTGTATTTACAACAGCCATTAAACCTACGGGGTAATTATTTTTATCTTTATCAGAAATTTGTACTGTTAAAAGATTAGTGCTTGGTTTATAAACTAATAAATGTTCGTAATCCTCTTCTTCTATTTCTTCGGTAATGTTTTGTACTGGCGTGGCTGTTTCATTAAGTACTTCGGCTATTTCCATATTGTAGATTTTGTTGGTAGCTAATTTTATGGTATCAACAACTGGGCCATCCCCGCCTTGTCCATCTAAATCTTTCCAAGTAAAAGTTTTTACATCGGCAGCATTGCTGGCATTGGTAAATTTAAGTTTAATGGTGGTAATAAGTTCGTTTTCATCTACAGGGGGTAATTCTTTTTTATCTTTTTTACAAGAGCTTACAGCAAACGTGATTGCCATAAATGCGATAAGTGATAATTTTGTGTTTGTTTTCATTTTTTTTAATTTAAGTGTAAATAATAATTAATTGTTTTTAAATTTTGCTAGGTAAACCTTTGCCAATAGGTATTTGCAAGCGCAGTATAAAGTTTCGGCCAGTTTCATCGGCATAATATCTAAAGCGGTTTAGGTAATCTCGGTATGGGGTATTCAAAGCGTTTATGCAACTTAAGCTAAGGTTAAAACTGTTTTTACCTAATATTAATTGGCTACTTAGGTCGATATTTAATACTGTTGCTGCATTAGGGGTTGGTGCATAATCTTGTTCGCGTTTTACACGCCATTGTTTTGCAAAATGATTTATTGTAATATCAATACTGGTGTTTTTTATTTTTTTGCTATCGTTTAAGCTGGCTTGTATTATCAATGATGCTTTATCGGGCGGTATAAATTCTAAATGGTTATTATTAGCCAAGTTATAAGCCCTTACAAATGAATATTTAACACTCGTTTTAAAAAATTTATTAAATTGGTATTGAGTTAAAAAATCGGCACCTGTAAATCTGGCATTTACTTGTACGTATGTAAAAGACGGGAAAGCTCCACGTACAGTTAAAACAGGTTTTAAATCGGGTTTTAAATAAATATAGTTATTTATATGGTTTATATAGGCACTAATTTCTCCTGTTAGTTTGCCATTTGTTTTGGTTAAACCTGAGGTAAAATTTATAGATGATTCTTCGCTTAGGTTTTTATCTCCTTTTTCGAACGACCCACTACCGTGATGCACCCCGAAGCTAAATAATTCGTTAATAGCTGGTGGTCGCCAAGCTTTGGCTAGAGTACTCGTCCATTTAAGGTGAGGTAATATTTGGTATCCTGTACCAAAAGTTGCACTCACTTGGTCGAAATTAAATTGGGGTTGTATTTCGGGGCTATTATCATCTAACACGTTTTGCCTTAATCTTGCTTGCATATATTTATTATCGTACCTCAATCCGCCTTCGAGCGATAATTTATTTTTAGTATATTTTTCTATCAAAAATATACCGCCATTATAACTTGTAAAAAATGGTATTAAATATCTACCATCGTAATAATTTTGTTGAAACATGCCTTGCAAACCTACTTTGCCTTGTAAATTTTTGTAAATAGTATGGTCTAAAATAAGTTCGGCATTTTGGGTATTTAAGTCGAATTTTAACTGGTAGCCTTTATCTGCCGATCCTCTTACCACATCATACTCTTCTCGGTTATTTTGTTGATTGCTGTACTGGGCGTGTAGTATGCCAAAATCCCCCACAGGGTAATTTATTTTTAATTTAATAAGGTTATGGCTTACATTTTGGTATGGCCTACCTATCTTATAATTAAGGTTTGATTGATTGGAAGGGTCGGGTTTTTCGTTATCTATGGCGTTTAGTAAATCGGTAATGCTACCAATGTGCGCCCCCGTAAATATGCCCAATTTGGTATTAAAGGTACTTGCAAAAAGTTCGGTATTTAGTTTATTTTGCCTGTAACCTAACGTTAAAGCTGCATTGCGTTCGTTAAAGCCCGTATTTTTTATATAATAATTGGGTGTTTTAGCGTTGCCAGCTATTTTATACGTAGTTTGTAAACGCCAGCAAAAGTTAGCATTTTTACCTACGGCACTTTCTAGCATGGTAGCCACAGCCCCTTGCCCGTTATTACTTATCGCCACTAAATTAACCTGCCCTGTAAGTTTTTTGTTAAACGCTAAGGCGGAAGGTTCTACCAATACTACGCCTCCCATTGCATCCGAACCATATAAAACACTTGCTGCACCTTTAACCACCGTTATTTGGTTTGCTATAAATGGGTCTATTTCGGGGGCGTGTTCGCTGCCCCATTGTTGCCCTTCTAATCGTACACCGTTATTGTAAATTAATATTCTATTAGCGTGTAAACCATGTATAACAGGTTTAGAAATAGTTGGCCCTGTTTGTATAGCGCTTAAGCCGGGTATAGTTTTTAGTGCTTCGCCTAATGATAAACCACGAGAAAGTTCCAGCTCCTTACCTTTAAGCTGCGATTGTGTTTGTAGCAGTTTATTTATCCCCCCTTTCGCTTGTACATTTACTTCGGCCAATTGCGAGTTTAGTGGATTTAAAAGAACATTTATTTCGGTAGCTGTTTTTTTAATTTGAACCAAAATTTCTTTTTGTTGATAACCTAAAAAGTTAATTTGTAAGGTGTAGGTATTGCCATTGCACAATTGGTTAAAATGATAATGGCTATCGTCATCAACCACCAAAAACGCACCAATTTCTTTTATAGCAACACTTGCCCCAGGTAAAATTTCTTTTGTTTTGGCATCTTTTATGGTACCAAAAATTAGGTTATTACAGTTTTGTGCCCATGCGTAACTATACGCATGGGCTACAATAATGATGCAAACTAAACCAATTTTAAGAAAAAAGTTAACCATCTTAGCTTTGTAGTAATGTTTTATTTGGGTCGATTTTTTAGTGTTTTAACTAATGTGATTGGCTATTTTCAAACCCAAAAATTGTTAAACGGTACGGTGTATTTGATACTTTTATCTTTTTAATATCCGCTAAATTATTGTTATCAATTTGATATAATTCGCCCATTTTAGGCATTGTTAAATAGGTATAGCGTTTTGTAGCTTCTAAAGTAGGTTTTTGCTTATCGTCTTTAGCAACTTCGGGCATTACGTTACCTTCTTTAACTAAACTACCATTGCTTAGATTGTAAATTTTTAATAGTCCGTTATGTAATAATATGTGTAAGTTTTGTCCTTCAAAATCTACTTTACACTGCATAATATCTGCACTTTCAAATATTGGCGTTACGGTTTTAGAAGTTGGGTTAATAAAATATGCGCCTTTGGCAGCGGTATAACCAATAAATTTATCAGCTTTTTCGGCTTCTAAAATTGTACCAAACCAAGCTTTATCAAAGCCAGCAGGATGTGGTATTAATTCTTGTACACCTGCTTGGCTAACCATTAATATACCACTTGCCGACCCAAAAATTGATATTAAACCATTGCTTGCATTGCCGTGTATGCCTTTGGTTTGTATAGTTGATGCTACTACTTCTACACCATTGCCATCAATAATTTTAACTCTTTCGGGCAAACTGCCTGCAATCGAACCATCTTTTACCGTAATAGCATAGTTGCCATTATTAAACTTTGTCATGGCGCCATGGTGTGCTAAGTTACCTGCCGATATGGTTCTCATTTTTGCACCTGCGGTATGAAACTCGGCTTCGTTGGCAACGCTTAAAGTGCCATCGCCATCGTTAAAAACTATAATTTCGTTTGCTTTGGTTTTAAAGTGGGTAGGTTTTAAGCCATCGCCTATTAAAGCGCCAAATTTGGGCGTTCCTTTTACATCCACATGGTCGCCATGAAACTCAAACCCACTGTCAAAAATTTCTACAGTATTATTATCTCTATGTATAATACTTGCAAAACGCCCCGAACCAGTAGTGTAAAGTGCTGATTTTGCAAATTTAGCACTAAATGGAGTTACTTTTCCATCGGCTGGGTTTACCAAACTTAATTGGTTGGTTAATTCATCGCTTACCAATACATTTATATATTTATGTTCGGTATCTAACAATATAGGTTCTTCGGTTTTATTTTTTTTACAGGCAGCCAAAGCGGTAATAAATGCTAGGGTTAACACTATTTGTAATTTGTGTAATTTCATCTTGTTTTTGTTTAAAGCCAACATTTGCACCATTAAAAGCAAATGTTTTTAATAGAAATAAGTAAGTTATTTTATATTTTTTTAATAAATACCATAAATTTAAACTGGCATTTATCAAAAAAAGAGCAACAAAAAATCGAGCTATATTTTGTATAACTTGATGGTTGCTGTTAAATAAAAAAACTAGGCTTTGGGTGGGCTATTGCCCGAAAACAAAGATAAGTGTTTGGATACGTAAAATGCTACAAAATAGGTGTGTAGCAACAATGTTTTGGTAGGTATATTTACATTAAAATATTGTTCAACAGGCAATAAATCACCTTGGTTTTTGCTTAAATTGTACTGGCAAATTTCGCAAGTTTTGCTAACTTGAACACTACTAGCTTTGCTAATATGTACACCAATATTGTGCACATTATTACTATCGTTGTGGCAAACATCGTGAGCATGTAATGCCTGAGCAAGCGAAATAAAAACAAATGTACACAACAATAAGTAAGCACAAATTATATGCTTTATAGGTTGGGTGTATATATACTTGTTTTTCATTATTTATGCAAAAATGCAAAAAAAATTAATAGCTATGGTTTATTATTTTTAAAAAAAACCTAATTCTGTATTATTTAATGCCCCTGCACTTCGAGGATTGCAACCTCGAAGAGCGGGGGTTTAATTAGTTTGAAAAAGCTAATTTCTAAAATTGCTGCCGTGATATAATTGCATTAAAAATATTTTTACACAATTGTTTAATTTGTTTCAAAAACTGATAGGGTTATATATATTTACAACCTAAATATACCCTATGCCCAAGCAACTAGTTATTTGCGATGACCATACACTTTTTTTAAGCGGTATTACCCAACTATTACAAAAACTAGGAAACAATTACGAAATAACCGCTTTTAGCGACAGTAAAAACTGTCAAACGTATATACAACAACATATAATTGATGTTTTTATATGTGATTTAAACATTGATAATGCCGATGGTTTTGAACTCATAAGCAACTTAAAACCGTATTTAAAAAACACTAAAATTATTGTACTGAGTGCTTATTTAGAAGATTTTTTGATACAAAAAGCGCAAAAAATGGGTGCACACGCCTTTTTAAAAAAAGAAACTACCGCTTTAGAATTGATTAATGTAATAGAAGCTGATTTAAACACACCTTTTTACACCAACAAAATCAATAAAAATATTAATCCATCTTTTGCCCAGTTAGATAACAATACCGCCAATAAATTTAAGCTAACCCAACAAGAAAAACAGATTATTAAACTAATATGCCAAGGGCAAACTAGCCAACAAGCCGCCCAACAATTAAACATTAGTAAAACTACCGTTGATACCCACCGCAAAAACATAAACCGCAAGCTAAACATTACCAGTACCAGCACACTTATAAAAT
Source organism: Sphingobacteriales bacterium (assembly GCA_004293485.1). GTDB lineage: Bacteria > Bacteroidota > Bacteroidia > Sphingobacteriales > Sphingobacteriaceae > Pseudopedobacter. Next base: position 86,797 of record RDYW01000036.1, read on the forward strand.
TTGCCAATGAAAATAATTTATTTTCTTAGTTTTTTATTTTTTACAAATGCTGCGTTTGCACAAAACAAATCAAGTTTACGGGTACAAGCCACTTATTATATTGATAGCAATAGTGCCTTAAACCTACAACAGGTAGAAAAACAAAAGTTTACCGCATTTAAAAACAATAGCATTAATATTGGATATAATGATAACGCTGCCGTTTGGTGCCGCTTTAAAATCACCAATACCAACCCTAAACAATTACAAAAAAGTTGGCTTTGTTTTGATAATAACCACTTAGATAGTATAATAATGTACAGTAACGGACTTAGCCAAACCCTAGGCGACCGTACAAAATATACCAGCCCTATTATGGTTACCCAAGCTTTTGAGTTAGCACTTAAACCTAACCAAACTAAGGTGGTATATGTAAAAGTTAAAAAATTATACTCGTTCTTAGACTTTGATTACCGCTTTAGTACTTCAAAAAAATTAATAAAACAATCAAATTCAAAAATTGGGATAATCTCTTTTTTCTTAGGAATGGTATTGCTGCTCATTTTATTTAATAGTGTACTATACATTATTACACATCAAAAAATGTACGTTTTTTATATTTTAAATGCAATTATTAGCATAGTTTATGTACTTACCAGTTCGTACTATTTTAAGTGTTTAATTTTTACAGAGTTTTTATATTTTAGCGAAATTAGAATTTACAGTGTTGCTCTGTGGTCTATTTCGTTAAATACTTTTATTTCTTGTTTTCTAAATCTTAAAAATACCCAGCCCAATAATTACAAAATAATTATTGGTTTAAATTTTTTTATTCTTTTTTTAATAATTATTACAATTGTACTTCTTATTTGTGAAGATTATAATACCATTAAAATATTTTTCACACTTGGTTATTTGCTTTTTGCTTCAAACGTGAGTATAATTTTTATTGTTGCCTTGCGCCAATTAAAAATTGATAAAAAGGCGGCAATGTATATTTTATTATCGTTTTCGCCACAGTTAATTTGGGCAATTATACACTTTTTAAAAACCTATAAAGTTATACACGATAATTTATTTCAAGATTGGTTAGTGTTTTTTTGCTTGTACGAGGTGTTTTTATTTGGCTATGTGTTAACTCAAAATTATATTGCAACATTTATAAAAAACAACCAATTAAACAACGCTGTAATAGTAGAAAAAGAAAACACTTTACAAACCATTACCCAAACCCAAATACGCGAACGCCGCAACATAGCCAATATATTACATGATGACTTGGGCAGCAAAATAGCACACATAGGGCAGCTTTTGCAGTTAAATAACCACCTATTGGCCAACCAAAGCATTAACCAACTGGCCGATGATATTAGAGAAATATCGCACCAAATATTACCTAAAGCCCTAGACGATGGCGCACTAATAGCCAGCCTACATAGCCAAATACACAGCCTAAACGATGGTTTAAAAGCAATAAACATTACATTAAATGGATATGACTTCCCCGAAAAAGTAATACAACCTTGGGTGTACGATATGTACCTTATTAGTATCGAAATTATAAACAATGCCCTAAAACACGGCCAAGCAACCGCTATACAAATAGAGTTTTACCAATACGCCAAACATTTTACTTTCCAATACAGCGATAACGGCTTAGGCTTTAAAGTAGCGCAAACCCCCAAAGGCTTTGGGCTTGATAATATTGAAAAACGAGTGCTATATTACAAAGGTATAATAGAAATAAATAGCCAACCAAACCAAGGTACGGTGGTACAAATAAATTTACCCATAAAATAATAGTTAAATAATTGTATATGAGTACACAAATACAAAAACTACACGATGTTTGGGTTAATTACCGTAACAAAAGCGAGCAAAATACAGACCTCCCACAAATTACGCTCGAAGATTTAAGCAACGCCATTACAAGCACTGGCCCATTTTATTTTTATGTGATTGATTTTGCCGATATGTCTCTCTCGCATATTAGCCCATCTATTTACGATATACATAA
>RDYW01000069.1 GCA_004293485.1 Sphingobacteriales bacterium
TAAATAACAGACCTGTAAGAAAATTTGGTTATCTAACTCCTAATGAAGTATTTTTACAGCTTAAGGTAAGTGTTGCACTTATCAGTTGAACACAGCTTAATACAAATAACAAAATAATATAAAATAGTTTTTTAACCCCCATTTTATAGCACCCAATGCAAGCAAGCTTGCAAATTTTTTATTAATTGCCTAATTAAACCAATAAATAAATTTTATGTGCATTTTATTACTTTTACTTTATGATTCATATTTATACCGATGGAGCTTGTAGTGGCAACCCTGGACCAGGAGGCTATGGTGTTATTTTAAAATTGGGTACACATTACAAAGAAATTACCGAAGGATTTAGGCTTACTACCAATAACCGAATGGAGCTAATGGCGGTATGTAAAGGTTTAGAGGCTATTAAAGCACCCAACCAAAAAGTTATGGTTTTCTCCGATTCAAAATATGTGATAGATTCGGTAGAAAAAAAATGGGTGTTTGGCTGGGTAAAAAAAGGATTTTCGGGTAAAAAAAATAAAGATTTATGGTTAAGGTTTTTAAACGTTTACAAAACCCAAGAAGTTACATTTACGTGGGTTAAAGGCCACAATGGCCATATCGAAAACGAAAGATGCGATGAACTAGCTGTTGCCGCAGGCAAAATAAAACCTTTGGCTATAGATGTAGTTTTTGAAACCGAACAAAATAATGCCCATAAAAAGGTATTGTAAATATTAAACCAATGGCACAACGCATTAAAGCCAATGAATAGAAATTTTAATAATCAATAAGCCCTTAAAAGTTTTATATTTGAAAAATGTACATTATTAAAGTTAAAGGCGTTGCCAAAATTCCGGATTATGTGCAACTGCGTGACGAAAATTTTACCCTACTCGCTTATTTTAGGATAGATAGGCCCGATAAATCGCTTGATAAATTAGGCTTAGCGCACAAAGCCGAGTATATTATGGGCTTAGTAAGTAACTTGCCTTTTGGGCAAATATTAAAATTAGATATTTAAAATGGAAGCAAGTAGCATAATAAAATTAAGTAATGTAGATATTTTTCAACAAAAACACTTGGTACTTTCCTCGGTTGATTTACATATTGATAAAGGCGAATTTGTATATTTAATAGGGCAAACGGGCTCGGGTAAAAGCAGCTTGCTAAAAATTATTTATGGCGATTTACATATTGCACAGGGCGAAGGAAATGCTGTTGGCTTTAACCTAAAATTATTAAAAGAAAAAGATGTACCATTTTTACGGCGAAAGTTGGGTATAGTTTTTCAGGATTTCCAATTACTTACCGACCGTAGCATACAACAAAACCTCGAATTTGTATTAAAAGCAACTGGCTGGAAAGATAAAAACCTGATTGCCGAACGTATAAAAGATGTACTCGAAAAAGTAGGCTTACGAAGTAAAATAAAAAAAATGCCACACGAAATATCGGGTGGCGAGCAGCAAAGGGTAGTAATAGCCAGGGCATTACTTAACGACCCTGAACTAATACTAGCCGACGAACCTACAGGTAACCTCGATCCCGAAACATCCGAAGAAATTATGATTTTACTACGCCAAATAAGCGAAGCAGGTACCGCCGTTATGATGGCCACACACGATTACCATATTATCCGTACCTTTCCATCTAGAATCATAAAATGCGAAAACGGCAAAGTGCATGAAGACGCCACGGTGTAAAATATTCGCCTATTTTGTCGTAACAAACTATTTTATAGCCATTATTTACTGACAGCTTGGCGGTTAAAAAAAACTGGCAAACTGTTTGGTAAAATATTATTAAATGAATATTTCTACAATGTTTAGTAAAAAATAACTATTTTATCCAAATAACCTAACAAAATGGCAGAAAATAAAGAAAATATTTTAACCGAAGAAAATCAAACACCAACCTCCGAAACGTTTATCGATAATGAAACAAATAACACTCAAGATAATATCACTGAGGAAGTAACTTTAAGCGAAGAAGATAAATTAAAAGCCGAAGTAACTACGCTTAATGATAAATTTATAAGGCTTTATGCCGAGTTTGATAATTTTAAACGACGTACCCAAAAAGAACGCATAGATTTATTAAAAACAGCTAATAAAGAAGTAATTTTGGCTTTGTTACCTGTGTTAGATGATTTTGAGAGAGCCGAAAAAGCACTAGCAAATATTACTGATGTGGCTGCAGTAAAAGAGGGTATAGCTATTGTTCAAAATAAATTAAAAAACATATTGGCACAAAAAGGCTTATCCGAAATGGACGCTATAGGTCACGCATTTGATGCCGATGTGCATGAAGCCATTACAAGCATACCTTCGCCCAGCGAAGAAAGTAAAGGTAAAGTGATAGACCAAATGGAAAAAGGCTATTTATTAAACGATAAAGTTATTCGTTTTGCAAAAGTAATTATTGGTGTTTAACTTAAATAGTTTTAACCACCCAAATGGTTTATAATATTTTAACATAAAAAAATTAAGTTGCTTATTTTAGAGCAATAAATTACGAATAAAAAATGGCTAAAAGAGATTATTATGATGTACTTGGCGTATCCAAAAATGCCGATGCCGACGAAATAAAAAAAGCGTACAGAAAATTGGCAATAAAATATCATCCCGATAAAAACCCCGATGACCATACCGCCGAAGATAAATTTAAAGAAGCAGCCGAAGCTTACGAAACACTAAGCAACCCCGAAAAACGCCAACGTTACAACCAGTTTGGACATGCGGGTACACAACAAGGCTTTGGTGGCGGCGGAGGTATGAATATGGAAGACATATTTAGCCAATTTGGCGATGTATTTGGTGGAGGCGGAAGTCCGTTTGATAGTTTTTTTGGTGGCTCACAATCTCGCAGTAGCGGCGGACGAAGAGTAAACCGAGGTACTAATTTGCGTATAAAAGTAAAACTCACCCTCGAAGAAATAGCCAACGGAGTTGAAAAAAAGGTAAAAGTAAACAAGCAAATAAGTTGTAATACTTGCAATGGTACTGGTGCTAAAGATAAAAGTTCGTTTCAAACATGCAAAACCTGTAATGGACAAGGTGCTGTAAGGCGTGTAACCAACACTATTTTAGGGCAAATGCAAACTACCGGAACTTGCCCTGCATGCAATGGCGAAGGTTCTACCATTAGCTCAAAATGTAATAGCTGCCAAGGAGAAGGCATAGTACGTGGCGAAGAAACTATTACAATTAATATACCAGCAGGTGTAAGCGAAGGCATGCAACTTAGTATGAGTGGCAAAGGTAATGCAGCTACCCGAGGTGGTGTCGCTGGCGATTTAATTATTTTAATTGAAGAAACCCCTCACGAAACCCTAAAACGCGAAGGCATAAACGTTATTTACGATTTGCATATTAGTTTTATTGATGCCGCCCTTGGTACCAGTATCGAAGTACCTACAATTGATGGCAAAGCCCGTATTAAGCTTGAGCCTGGCACCCAAGGAGGTAAGATTTTACGCTTAAAAGGCAAAGGAATACCCGAAGTAAATGCCTATAACAGAGGCGACCAGCTTATTCAGATAAATATATGGACACCCAAAACGCTTAATAACGAAGAGCGAGAATTGTTAGAAAAACTTAAGTTATCCGATAATTTTAAACCCAACCCATCTAAATTCGAAAAAAGTTTTTTTGATAGGATGAAAGAATATTTTGAGTAACTATTTTTTAGCTAATATTTTTTAAAACACCTTAATTTTTAAGGTGTTTTTTTATTTAATTTCTTTACCAATAGTACATTAAATGTGTGTTTACTTTATTTAACCCAAAATTTACAAAAACTTAATTATATTTCTTTATAATTTAATATATTTTTGCAGTAAAGTAATATATGTTATAAATACTTAACAAATAACCTGTATTTTTTTAAAATTTATAACAAAAAAATTATTTTAGTGTAATATTTTTAATATATTTATTGATTAAGCAAATTTTAAACTAAACTTTTTTATAGTATTTACTTGCTTTTTAATTAAATATTCGAATAATAATGTATTAAATGAGAATATATGCTAAAAATATAAAAAATTTAATTACTTGCTTAACAGCTATTGTTTATCCATATATACTTTTTGCCAGTTGCGACCCAGAAACAGATCCCTTTTGTGACGGTGGTGATGTAGATGCACCAATTGATAACTATAACTTAATTTTAGTAATACTATCATGTATCCTCGTTTTATTTTTATTTAACTTAAGAATAAAAAAAAAGTTTGTGCAAAATATACAAGTTAAAGCAAGTACTACTTTTAATAAACTATAAAATAAACACATTTTTAACCATCATAGTAAAACGTTTATTTATATTAATGGTTTAAAATTTTATTTTTCGAAATCAATTCTGTTTTAAATTTTAATGCTCATCATACAAATATAAATCAAGGTAAGTTGAGCCACTAAAAGTAGTAAGTATGCTTAATTATATAAAATTAAAGCCAAACCAATAGGGTTTGTTGTTTAATGTTTTTACTGGTAAAAGGTAGTATAACCACAGTGTTTTTAGGTGTTCAATATTGCTTAATAATATAAAGGTTTTAACCAGTATTGCTTAACCCCATTAAGTTAATATGCATCATAAACATTAGATTTTTCTAAATAATATTAATCTAATAATTTAGATTACTAATAGCTGTGTTCAACTGATAAGTGCAACACTTACCTTAAGCTGTAAAAATACTTCATTAGGAGTTAGATAACCAAATTTTCTTACAGGTCTGTTATTTA
>RDYW01000057.1 GCA_004293485.1 Sphingobacteriales bacterium
TTGTATGTTGGGATTATAAGTAAAAACCCCTTCAAACTTTTTGATTAAGGTGTTCTGTTCGCTATTAGTAAAAAACTTTGTTGACATAATTTGTTATTTAAAAAGGTTAATTTACGTTTTATGTTTGGTAGCATTTGAAATATATTTTCAGGAAAAACAAAATACCCGTAACTTTTTTAAGTTTCATAACTAAACAAAAAAATAATTTACAAAAACGGCAGTTTTTAGCGTTTGGTTTGGCACCGATGATAGTACAGATTTATCAAAATCTAGCCCTACAAAACGTTTACTTAGCGGGTAAAAAATAAAGCCCATCAAATCGGGTTGTAAGGCGTTTAATTGCGATATGTTGTCTGGATATTTCATCCCACAAACTTTTATTTTTAAGGGGGTTGATGTTGGTTGCATTGTTTTAGTGTTTTGAGAGGGTTAAGCTAATAAAGTATCCATACTTAACAACCTATTAACTACTTAATTTTTTAATTTCTTTGTCTAAATCAGATAAGTATTTTTTATCCTGTATAATCCTAAATTGCTCATATTCTAAATACGCTTTTTCAACAGCTTGTTCTTGGCTAATATTCCCTGCATTGGGTAAAATTTCCAAACTATTGCTATCCAAAAACTTATTGGTACGGTCTAGCCAATCATTCATATTCATTAGTTGGTTTCTTCGGGCACTAAACTCGGCTAAATCTAAAAAAGCACTCACCAATAAATTTAAGTCGCCAATTTTATTTTCGGCTAAATAATTTTTAGCAATACTTACATCGCTTTTCAATATTTTACCTTCTGGCGAGTTTTTCCAAGATGTTAAACCCATAAAATCTTTAGATTTATCTACCCTATCAAAAATTAATTCTGCAGCGGTTTTACCCGTAATAGCAAAATGCAGTTTGTTTTGCACCATTTTATAAAACAGTTTGGTTTCTTCTGCATTTTTATTGTAGTCGGCACTGCATTGTTCAAAAATATCTCCTAACTTTTGGTATAGCCTACGTTCGCTATTTCGTATTTCTCTAATACGCTCCAATAGTTCATCAAAATAATCATTTCCAAAGGGTTTACCGTTTTTAAGCATTTCATCGTTTAACACAAATCCCTTTATGATAAATTCTTTTAAAGTTTGAGTAGCCCAAATTCTAAATTGAGTAGCCTGTTTTGAGTTTACACGGTAGCCTATGGCTATAATTGCATCGAGGTTATAAAACTCAATATTTCTTTTTACTTGTCTGGCACCTTCTTTTTGAACAGTTTCCAGAATGGAAATAGTTGCTTGTTGTTGCAATTCGCCTGTTTCATAAATATTTGCCAAATGTTTACTTATCGCAGGCACTTCTACGCCAAACAATGTTGCAATATCCTTTTGACTTAACCAAAAGTTTTCATTTTGGTAAGTAACATTTATATTTACGTTACCTGTTTCGTTGCTATAAAATATTATTTTATTATCCATTATTACGCTAATTATATGGCTTTCGCCGATTAATTACACCTTACTAAACCGCCAATAAATTATTAAAACTTTGTTTGGCTTTACCGCTCAGCAAGGCTTCTTCGGCAATATAAAAGCAATCGGCAAAGGTTTTTGCTTTCTCAATGGTTTGTATGGCTAGGGCGGCATTGCACAAAACCACATTATTTTGCTGCGTGGTAGCGGTATTGTTTAACACTGCTGTAAATATTTGTGCACCTTGGGCTACGGTGCTGCCACCAGCAATGGTGTTGGCGTTTATTTTATCAAAACCTAAATCTTCTATACTATAAATTTGTTCGCCACGGTTGCTAAAAGTTTTAAAATCGCAGGTCATTGATACCTCATCGTAGCCATCTAATGCGTGTACAATGGTATAATTTTTATCGCTTTGCTGATATAAATAAGCGTATAACCTGGCCAACTCTAAACTAAAAACACCCACCATTTGGTTTTTAGGTTGCAAGGGGTTTACCATTGGCCCCAGCATATTAAAAAAGGTTTTTACGCCCAGTTCTTTACGTATAGGGGCTACGGTTTTCATAGCGGGGTGAAAAAGTGGAGCGTGTAAAAAGCAAATACCAGCTTCGGTAAGGCTTTGGTTTAAAACGCTTTCATCGTTAGTAAATTTATAGCCCAAATATTCCATCACGTTTGATGAACCACAACCAGATGATACACCGTAGTTGCCGTGTTTGGCAACTTTATAGCCTGCACCCGCCACCACAAACGATGCTAGGGTAGAGATATTAAAAGTGTCTTTACCATCGCCACCAGTACCGCATAAATCAATTAAATTATAATCGTTTGTTAAGTTTATGGGCAAGCAAAGTGCCAGCATTGCATCTCTAAAGCCTGTTAATTCTTCAACGGTTATGGTGCGCATACAATAAGCCGTCATAAATGCGGCAACTTGTGCGGTGTTAAATTTACCTTCGGCAATTTGGGTTAAAATATCTTTTGATTGGCTTGCGCTAAATGTTTTTTGGCTAAATAAATGGTTTAATATATCTCTCATGTTGTTGATTTTATGTAAATAAAAAAGGGTAACCTAATGGCAACCCTTCTTTTTATCATATCGATTTTAAAATATACAGAGGTTTGCCTACAATTTAATGTAAAGCCACCAATTTATATTTGTATAATTTGTTTTCATTTTTTTATTAATGCAAATATGGTATTTTTTTTTGGAATTGGGGAAGAGGAAATTATTTTTAATCCCCCTAAATCCCCCTAGCCCTTAAAGGGGAAGTTTAACAAAGAACAACAGCCCACGGTTAAAACCGTGAGCCCCATCTTTGTGAAACGTTTTCAAAACCTGCTAAATCCAGCACACGGTTTACTACAGTTTCGGCAAGTTCGCTTATAGTGGTAGGTTTATGGTAAAATGAGGGTACGGCAGGGCAAATAATTCCACCAGCTTCGGTAATGGTTTTCATGTTATTAATATGGATAAGATTTAGCGGTGTTTCCCTCGCTACTAATATAAGCCTGCGACGTTCTTTTAATACTACATCGGCGGCTCGGGTAAGCAAATCATCCGATAAGCCACTAGCAATACGGCCCATTGTACCCATAGAGCATGGTATCACAATCATAGTATCAAATTGTGCCGAGCCTGATGCAAATGGTGCCATAAAATCATTTTTATCATAAAATTTAAAACCTGTGTTTTCATAACTGCTATCCTCGAGTTCGTAACGCCAAACATCTTTGGCATTATCCGACATAATAACACCTACATCATCCATTTGACTAGCTAATAAGGTTAATTTATCTAATAATATTTTCGCATATATAGCTCCACTAGCACCTGTTATAGCAACAATAATTTTTTTAGCTTTCATACTTTAATAACAAAACAAATACTAAAAAGTTGTAAAAAAAAAGGGCCGAATAACAAGTATTCGACCCTACATCTACCTATGAAAAACATGCCCTTTGAGAGGGCATTACAAATATAGAATTAAATTACTTGTTTAAACAAATTTATTTTAAAATATTTACAATAAATAATTTTTTATACTTAAAAAAATATGTATATACAATATTATCAAGCGTTTATTAGTAGCAATACTACCTAAAAAAAATTAATAAAATATTTTTGATGACTTTAAATTACAGAAAGGTTTGTATTTTTGAAGCGCAAAAAACTTCGTATAGTATCACATGATTAAAAGAACTAAGATAAAAAATTTATTAAACGATACCGAGTTTGATAAAAAAGTTACCGTAATGGGTTGGGTAAAAACTTTTAGAAACAACCGTTTTATTGCCCTTAACGACGGAAGCTGTATGCAAAACATACAAATCGTATTAGATTACGAAAACCTACCCGATACTTTACTAAAAAGAATAACCACTGGCTGTAGCATACAAATAATTGGCCAGCTTGTAGCATCAATAGGTAAAGGCCAAACAGTAGAAATAAATGCCGAAAGCATTGAAATACTTGGTGATAGCGATGCAGAAAAATTTCCTTTACAACCCAAAAAACATAGCCTCGAGTTTTTAAGAGAAAACGCCCATTTACGTTTTAGAACCAATACTTTTAATGCTGTATTTAAATTAAGACATGTATTGGCATATGCGGTACACCATTTTTTTAACCAGCGTGGCTTTGTATATATGCATACGCCTATTATAACTGCTTCGGATGCCGAAGGTGCAGGCGAAATGTTTAAAGTAACTACTTTAGATTTCGACAATACTCCACGTACCGATACTGGGGAAGTAAATTTTAAAGAAGATTTTTTTGGCCGAGCGGCAAACCTTACCGTATCGGGCCAGTTAGAAGCCGAACTTGGTGCAATGGCACTGGGCGAGGTTTATACCTTTGGCCCTACTTTTAGGGCCGAAAACTCGAATACCACCCGCCACCTTGCCGAGTTTTGGATGATTGAACCCGAGGTGGCTTTCGCCGATTTAGAAGATAACATGAACCTAGCCGAAGATTTGCTAAAATATGTTATCCAATATGCCATTACACAGTGTAGCGATGAAATTGATTTCCTAAAAAACCGCTTGCTGGAAGAAGAAAAAAATAAACCACAAGCCGAACGTAGCGAACTAGATTTATTGCAAAAGCTACAATTTTGTTTAGATAACAGCTTCGAAAGGCTAACATATACCGAAGCTATCGATATATTAAAGGCATCAAAACCTAATCAAAAAAAACAATTCAAATATATTATTGATGACTGGGGCGCCGATTTACAAAGCGAACATGAACGCTTTTTGGTAGAAAAACATTTTAAAAAACCTGTGATTTTAACCGATTATCCTAAAGAGATAAAATCGTTTTATATGCGTCAAAATGAAGATGGCAAAACTGTAAGAGCTATGGATATTTTGTTTCCAGGTATTGGCGAAATTATAGGTGGCTCGCAACGTGAAGAACGCTTAGATATGCTTATTAACAGAATGAGCGAAATGAATATCCCCAAAGACGAATTATACTGGTACTTGGATTTACGCAAATTTGGTACAGCTCCGCATGCTGGTTTTGGGCTAGGTTTTGAAAGATTGGTATTATTTGTAACCGGGATGACAAATATTAGAGACGTAATACCTTTTCCTAGGTTTCCGAAAAGTGCAGAGTTTTAATATTTTTTAATTTAAAAACAGTTAAGATAACATACTTGCGTTTTGTATGATGTGTTTAATAATTTAATCCTTCGTTTGCCAAAACAAAGATATAAGCGTTTCCTACACCCTATGCAGGAAGCGCCCAATTATAAAAATAAATCAACCCTTTGAATTAAAACACTAAAAATTAATCAATAAAGTTTCATGCAAGAAAAATATTTTTTTTAACCCCCTTGCAACCTTTAGAGCTTACACTTCATCTACTCTTTACAAAAAATATATGAAGCTAAGCAGTACGCCTACATTAAACCAGCTCATTGAAGGCTGTACAGCCAACAACGGGCTTATGCAAAAAACGCTTTACCAGCAATATGCAGCCAAAATGATGGCAATATGTATGCGCTACGCAAAAGATAAAATGGAAGCTGAGGATGTTTTGCAAGTGGGATTTATAAAAATTTTTAAAGAAATAGCCAGCTACCGTGGCGAGGGAAATTTTGAAGGATGGATGCGTAAAATAATGGTAAACACGGCCATAGAAAGTTACCGCAAAAATTTGCGTTTTTTAAATGTAATATCGCTTAATGATGCTTTTGAACATGCCACAACGGGATTTGATTGTAGCAATTTAGCGATGCAAGATTTATTAAAATTGATACAAAAACTAGCTGATGGCTACCGACTGGTATTTAATATGTACGTGATTGAAGGATATAGCCACAAAGAAATTGCCTCAACTTTAGGCATTAGCGAAAGTACCAGTAAATCACAACTATCGAGGGCGAGAGCAATATTGCAACGAGAAATTATTAAAATGGAGGGCTTTGGTTATGCAACACAAACCAGATAATGAATGGGATAATTTGTTTAAAAACAAATTTGAAAATGCCGAAATTACACCATCGGCAGGTGTATGGAAAAATATTGAGGCTGAATTATCCACTAAAAAAAGGCTTATTTTACCTATTTATTGGTGGGTGGCGGCTAGCATAGTGGTGGTTACTACATCTTTGCTTGTATTTACAAAAACAGGTAAAACGGATTTTAACGGTGTTAAACACACTTTTACCGTTACATCAAAAAATAAACCCTCAAAACCTTCCAGTAAAACAAATGCGCTTTTTACTGTAAAACCCGATGATAAAAAACAGGCTGTTAAAATTTGGGTATCGGCTAAAATTATAAACGCAAAAATTGATAAAAACAAAATAGGTAAAACTTTTAAAAATAATAAGTTAGCTGAAAAAGAAGTAATAGCACCAAACTTACAAATTGCCCATAACCCAACAAAAAAAATTGAAATAAATGCCACAGATACGCTTTTGATTGCAAGCATTTTGCCTCCACAGCAGGCAATAGCAATAGCCCAAACAGATACCGCAAGCATTAATAAAAACACAATTACACAAATTAAAACCCCCAAAAAGGGAATAAAAAACATAGGCGAACTGGTAAATTTTTTGGTAAGCAAGGTGGATAAACGTGAGAAAAAACTTATAAAATTTAATACCGATGCTAGTGGAAATTCATCTATTGCTGCCATTAATATTGGCATTATACAATTAAACTCAAAAAAATCGTACAATAATTAAAACACATAAAATGAAAAATTTAACTTTAAAAACAGTAGTGCTAAATGCACTTATTATATTGGTAGGCCAATATGCAATTGCACAAAAACAAGATAGTATTAAAAGAAAAAAACATGCTTATAGTATCACTTTAGGCGGAGGAAAAATAATTAAAGTAGAAAAAATAGATAGTTTGGCAAAACTAGATAGTGGTACTGTTGCTGAAAAAGACTGTTTAAAAAAATGCGATAAAAAGGATAATGTAGGTTTTTTTAGCGGTATTACGTTTACCCGTTTAGATTTTGGTTTTTCTAAATTGATTGATAATGGCAGTTTTGCGCTATCGCCAGCTAACCAGTTTTTAGATTTTAGGGCTAGTAAAACTAGTCATTTATCGTTTGATGTATTACAACTGGGTTACAGGTTTACGCCAAAATTTAAAATGTATATTGCTGCAGGTTTTGATTGGACCCTTATACGGCTACGCCAAAATATTACGATGCAAAAAAATATGCCTGTTTTAACGTATGTAAATGATAATGTAAGTTTTAGCAAAAATAGGTTTTCGAGCAGTTATTTACATATTCCTTTAAATTTCGAATACCGCACAAAAACCGATAAAAAAGGTAACCGTTTTTATGTAGTAGCTGGCCCCGAAGTAGCGTTTTTATTAAACGCCAAGCTAAAACAAATTAGCAGTGAACGAGGCAAACAGAAATCGTACGACGATTATAACTTTTCGCCATTCCGTTTCGGTGGAACATTGCGTATGGGTTACGATGGAATAGGTTTATTTGTAAAATATTACGCCACTGATATGTTTGATAGTGTACCACAAAAAGGATTAAAAAATATGGCTTTTGGTGTTACGTTTGGGCTAAATTGAGATTTTGTGGGCTCTAAATAACTACTTTTATTAAAAAAATTTCGTATGCTATTTCTGATTTGATACAATCAATTTTAATCTTCTCTGTATACTCTCTAAATCCGGTTGCTAAATATTTTAAAAAATAACGATTTATTACAGCATCAACCTAAACAAGCAGCTTTTACCATTAAACGGGCAATGTTTTAAAGTGTAATTTATACTGCTTAAACCTATCTTTTTTAAGGTTGAATAGCTGTTTTAGATTTAACTTTAAATAATTTTTTGACCCAAGTTTTATAAATCTCTACATCAAACAAGGCCGAATCCGAAGTGGCTTTATACGTTAAAAACAAACCTAGTGGAGTTAGTATAATTACGGCTAGCCACATGCCCAAAAACGGCGACATGTTGCCCTCCCTTACCGATTTTTCGCCCACAGTACTGATAATATGAAACAGTAAAAAAAATACAACCGATATCACCACAGGTAAGCCTAAGCCTCCCTTGCGGATAATTGCCCCCAACGGTGCACCAATAAAAAACAATACCAAGCAGGAGAACGAAAGCGTAAATTTTTTATGATACTCCACCAAGTAACGGCGTATATTTTTAATAGATTCTTCTAATTGCACCACCCTCATGGTGTTATTATCCACTACCGATTTTGCCATATCCCTAGCATACATGTAGGTTGAAATATTAGTTTCGTTTTTATTTATCCCATTAAATAAACCGCCTTTTAAAAAAATTTTTTTTGGACGATATTTTCGGTATGTTTTAGCCTCGTTAAGTATGCGGTAAAAAGCAAATGAATTTATAAAAATAGTATTTTTTAAACTATCGGTTTGGTTAACTACCGAATCTTTGGCTTGTTTTAATTGTTTTAAATCAAGCATTTGGTAATTGTTTTTAAATAAACTTTCGTCTTCACGTTTAAAGCTAAAGCTCGATAAATCAAATTTTTGTTCGGTTTCTTTAAAGCGCATTCGGGTAAGCCGTTGGCGTGGGTCAAAACTAAGGTCGCCTTGGCTTTCTTCGTACCTTACGCCGTTTTTAAGTTTTAAAACCAAATAATTTTCATCTTGGGTTTTATACATTTCGCCTTGTTGAGCAAGGGTAACATTGGTATTGCCTTGGCCTTTAGTTTGGTCGTAAATAATTATTTTTTTTAACACATCGCCGTCTTTTTCTTTTTTTTCTACCCTTATCGAGTAGCCTGGTATGCTGTTGTTAAATATTCCTTCTTCAATTAAAAAAGCAGCTTTTTGGTTTCGTACATCATACAACAAAGCTCCCATTTTTAAAAAGGCTTTAGGTAAAATATAATCTGAATAAAAAAAAGCTCCAACACTTAAAAAAGAAATTACAATAAATAAAGGCATCATGGCTTTTTGTAAAGATATACCAGCCGATTTTATGGCTACTAGTTCAAAGTTTTCGCCTAGGTTACCAAAAGTCATAATACTAGATAACAAAAACGATAATGGTAGTGCCATGGCCACATTTGTAGCTGCGGCATAGGCCATAAGTTCTAAAATCACATACCATTTAAAGCCTTTGCCTATCAAATCATCAATATACTTGAATAAAAAAAGCATCAATAGCACAAACATTACTATAAAAAAAGTAACAATAAAAGGCCGTATAAATGCTTTTAGTAATAGAAGATGTATTTTTTTCACAGGTAAAAAATATTAAGCACCCAAAACAGCCTGAAGGTTTTCTATTTGGATATTCCAAATAGATGTTTTTTCTTTTATATTCTCTTTAGCAGCAAAATCGGTAATAATCAAGGCTACATCGTTTGTAAGCTCATCTTTTACAACTTCAAATTCAAAAAAAGTATGCGCTTCTTCATCTACCCATTTAAACCTTACTAGCTTATTTTCTTTGGTGCTTAATAATTTAGCATCCTGCTGCTCCCCGTCATTCCACGCAAAAGTGTAAATATGACCCTTTATACGCACATCATCGGCAAACCATTGCGCTAGGCAATTAGGCTCACTAATAAAGTTATATAATATTTTTACCGACGATTTTATTTCGTATTCTAAACTATATTTTTGTTTATCTGCCATTTAGCTAAGCTCTAATTTCAACAATTTGTATTTTTATAATATTTTTTCATAAAGAAAAGGAAATTACCCTATATTTGCAAACGATTTAAAAAACACCTCTCCGGCGGGGTAGCTCAGATGGTTAGAGCGCAGGATTCATAACCCTGAGGTCGGCAGTTCGATCCTGCTCCCCGCTACAATTTTCTTCTTACCAAATCGACTAACACTA
The DNA here is from genome assembly GCA_004293485.1 of Sphingobacteriales bacterium. Lineage (GTDB taxonomy): Bacteria > Bacteroidota > Bacteroidia > Sphingobacteriales > Sphingobacteriaceae > Pseudopedobacter. The sequence continues at coordinate 9,788 of RDYW01000057.1, forward strand.
TTTAAAACAAAATAACCCTAAAGCAATACTTTCAGCTTTTTAAAAATACATTTTTTAGCATGCAATAATGGTTTTTGTAAAATTTTATTAACTTTTGGGCGTTTACAGATAAAGAGTGAATAGTTTGCCTGCTTGCAATCAGATATCTTATACTCATATGTTAGTACCCCAAAAAAAGCATTTTCAATCAATCCTTAACGTTAAAAACCTACGTATTAAACTTACATTACAAATTATGCACAAAACCATATCTTTTAATAACGTAAAAACCTGTGAGTTCAAATATTAATTAATTTTAATAGCATAATTAGGGCATTTCTTTCTGCCGGTTTGCCTATCGATAGGCTTGGTAACACGGTTTCCGCTACCTTCATGCCAGCAGGAAAGTAACTTTTATGTGTTTATTTTCCAAAAACCCCGAAAGGGAGAGAGTAAGAAAAATAAGATGCTTGCATACAGTCAAGCAGGCTTTTGCGATTGTTAATGCAAAAAAAATATGTAAAATTTAGATAAAAAGCAGTTAATAATAAAAATCAATCTCAGGTTAAAAAGGAATTACCGTAATTTTTATATCTACTAGAACTAAATTTAAAAAATCAAATACAAAAAAATAGCACAAAAAAAAAGCCCCAAAATATTAGGGCTTTTAGTATACATATAATTGAAATTATTTTACTTCATTTTCATCTTCGGCAATAGTAGTATCTTCCGAAGAAGCGATGGCATCAGAACTAGCTACATTTTCTTCGCTATCTAATTCAATCCCTTCAAAATCATCTACAATGTCGGCTGTGGCAACTACCTCTGGCGTTGCTACTTTGGCAGTTATACCAGCACCCGAACCACCTCTACGGCGGGTTGCTTTTTTCACCACTTTAGTTTCTTTGGTGTATATATCGTTAAAGTCCACAAGTTCGATAATCGCCATTGAAGCGTTATCGCCTAACCTATTACCTAATTTAATTATTCGGGTGTATCCCCCTGGGCGGGTAGCAATTTTTTCGGCTACCTCTCTAAATAACACTGTAATTACCTCTTTATTTTGCAATAACTGAAATACCGTACGACGTGAATGTGTAGTATCGGTTTTAGACTTTGTTAAAATAGGTTCGGCATACATACGCAATGCTTTTGCTTTAGCAACAGTAGTGGTAATGCGTTTGTGTAAAATAAGCGATGATGCCATATTGGCTAACATTGCTTTACGATGGCTATCGGTACGTCCTAAATGGTTAATTTTCTTTCCGTGTCTCATTGTTTATTTGTTTCCGCATACCGTCGGATTAAAAGCAAAATAGCTAACCGGGAATTATGCGAGATTAAAAAATATTATTTTTGCGAATAAAACTAAAGGTTATTCTTCGTCTAATTTAAATTTAGAAAGGTTCATACCAAATGACAAACCTTTTGATTTTACTAGTTCTTGTATTTCGGTTAATGATTTTTTACCAAAATTTCTAAATTTAAGCATATCGGCAACATCGTAAGATACCAATTCGGCAAGCGAACGTATGTCGGCTGCTTTTAAACAATTTAAAGCTCTTACCGATAAATCTAAATCTACCAACTCCATTTTTAAAATTTTACGCATGTGTAAAACTTCTTCATCTACCTCTTTAGTTTCTTCTTTTGCTTGCGACTCTAATACAAGGTTTTCATCCGAAAACAACATAAAGTGTTGTATCAAAATTTTAGCTGCTTCTTTTAAAGCATCCTCTGGGTGTATCGAACCATCGGTAGTGATATCTAAAATAAGCTTCTCAAAATCAGTTTTTTGTTCCACCCTAAAATTTTCAATCGTGTATTTTACGTTTTTGATTGGGGTGTAAATAGAGTCAATAGCTATAACGCCTAGCATGGCTTCGGCATTTTTATTTTCTTCTGCAGCTATGTAACCACGACCTTTGTTAATGGTTAATTCTAACTCTAGAGTTACCGAATCGGCCATGTTACATATCACAAAATCCGGGTTTAAAACCTCAAAATTATTTGAAAAACCTGTAATGTCACCAGCTTTAAAAGATTCTTTTCCAGTAATAATCACAAAAATTTTCTCAGAATCACCAGACTCACCTGTTTTTTTAAACCTTACTTGTTTTAAATTTAATATGATATCAACAACGTCTTCGGCTACGCCTTTAATGGTTGAAAATTCATGAGAAACATCCGAAAAACGTACTGAAGTGATTGCGTAACCTTCAAGTGATGATAATAGTATTCGTCGTAAAGAGTTTCCTATGGTTACACCAAAACCAGGTTCCAAGGGACGAAATTCAAAGGTACCATCGAAATCGTTTGATTTCTGCATAATCACTTTATCGGGTTTCTGAAATGCTAAAATTGCCATTTATTTGCCTTTTATTTATCGTTATTCTGTAATTAAAAAATTGATTATCAAACCAATGATAATCAACAATGCGAGTTTCTATTTAGAGTATAACTCTACAATTAAACTTTCTTTGATGTTTTCGGGAATACTTTCGCGTTCGGGGTAATGCAAAAATTTACCTGTTAGTAATTTTCCGTCCCACTCTAACCAATTGTATTTATTAAGCATACGCCCAGCTACCGAATGTGTAATAGCTTCTACAGATTTTGACTTTTCGCGTACAGCAACTATATCACCTGCCTTTAAAGTGTATGATGGAATATTTACAACTTCGCCATTTACGGTTATATGTCTGTGAGAAACAAGTTGCCTAGCACCTGAACGGGTTGGTGATATACCTAAACGAAATACTGCATTATCTAACCTTGCTTCTAGTAATTGCAATAAGTTTGTTCCTGTAATACCTTCTCTAGCGGATGCTTTTTTAAACAAATTAGAAAATTGTTTCTCTAAAACTCCGTAAGTATATTTAACTTTTTGTTTCTCCATTAGCTGAACAGAATATTCAGACTGTTTGCCCCTTTTACGTGACTGACCATGCTGACCTGGAGGGTAATTTTTTCTGTCTAGTGCCTTATCAGGACCAAAAATTGGTTCTCTGAATTTACGGGCTATTTTTGATTTTGGACCTGTATATCTTGCCATTTTGTGTTAATTTAAAGTATCAATTAGCCTTAAGCCATATGAATCTTAGCTTTAAAAATATATTAATTAAACTCTTCTTTTCTTGGGAGGGCGACAGCCGTTGTGAGGCAATGGGGTAATATCGCGAATAGTTGTAACTTCTAAACCAGAATTTTGTAAGGTACGTATTGCCGATTCGCGACCAGAACCTGGCCCTTTTACAAATACTTCTACTTTGCGTAAACCTAAATCGTGTGCTACTTTACCACAATCAATTGCTGCTTGCGACGCTGCGTAGGGTGTATTTTTTTTTGATCCTTTAAAACCTTGTTTACCAGCCGAAGACCACGATATAGTTTGACCTTGGTTATTGGTAAGTGTAATAATGATATTGTTAAAAGAAGCGTTAATGTGTGCTTGCCCAACGGGTTCAATGATTACAACTCGCTTTTTGGTAACTTTTTTAGTTTTTGCCATTTTAGTTTTAGTAATTATTTAGTAGCTTTTTTCTTGTTAGCAACTGTTTTTCTCTTTCCTTTGCGTGTACGAGAGTTATTTTTGGTTCGTTGTCCACGTAATGGAAGCCCTTTACGATGACGTAACCCACGGTAGCAACCAATATCCATTAAACGTTTAATGTTTAATTGAACTTCGGAACGTAACTGTCCTTCTACTTTTATAGTTTCGTTTATTATGTTACGAATGGCTGTTAATTCATCATCCGTCCATTCTTGAACCTTTTTATCAACACTTATAGCTGCTTTCCCTAAAATAGATTTTGCAGTATTTCGGCCTATACCGAATATATAAGTTAGGCCTATTTCGCCTCTTTTGTTTTTTGGTAAATCAATACCTGCTATCCTTGCCATCTAGTTTTTTTTGATATTTCTAATTTGCGGTTATCCTTGACGTTGTTTGTATTTTGGATTTTTTTTATTAATAACATAAAGCTTACCCTTACGGCGGATAATTTTACAATCAACACTTCGCTTTTTAATGGATGATCTAACTTTCATTTTATTTGTATCTATAAGTTATTCTGCCTTTTGATAAATCATAGGGCGACATTTCTAATTTAACTCGGTCTCCTGGCAAAATTTTGATATAGTGCATTCTCATTTTACCTGAAATGTGGGCTATAATTTCATGTCCGTTTTCCAATTCAACCCGAAACATTGCATTAGACAATGCTTCTTTAATAATGCCGTCTTGTTCTATTGAGGACTGTTTAGCCATATTTTTTTAATTCTCTAATTTGTTTGCTTTAAGCGGGATGCAAAATTAATAAAATTTTATTAAAATTTATTTTTTATTTAAAACTTCTTCAATATGCATAAAACTAGTTAAAACATCGGCTTTCCCTTTTCTAATACTTACCGTATGTTCATAATGAGCAGAAGGAGATTTATCTCGTGTTGAAACCGTCCATCCATCATCCCAAAACATTACAGCCGGCTTACCTAAATTAATCATAGGTTCAATAGCCAATACCATTCCTTCTTCTAATCTTATTCCGCTCCCTCGTTTACCATAATTTGGTACTTCGGGTTTTTCGTGTACTTTAGTACCTACACCATGCCCAACAAGTTCACGTACTACCCCAAAACCAGCTTTTTCTGCATGGTTTTGCACTGCAAAACCTATGTCACCAATTCGGTTACCTACTACTGCTTTTTCAATAGCTAATTCTAAACATTGTTTAGTTACATCTAACAATATTTTTATTTCGGGCTTAATTTCACCAATCGGATAAGTATAAGCCGAATCAGAAAAATAGCCATTATATACAACACCACAATCAATCGAAACAATATCGCCATCTCGTAATTGATACGATGATGGAAAACCATGTACCACTTGGTCGTTTATTGAAACACAAAGTGTGTAAGGGAAACCGTTAAAATCTAAGAACGAAGGTACACCACCATTATCTAAAATATATTCTTTTGCAATCTTATCTAAAAGTAGGGTACTTACTCCTTCTTTAACAAACTTGGCAACTTCACCATGTGTTTTTGATAATAATAGGCAACTTTGCTTTATAAGCTCAATTTCTTGGTTAGTTTTAAAAATAAACTTTGACATGCAATTTATACAGCATTTCCAGCTGAAAATGTATTTGCAGTATTACGTCCTTTTATTCTTCCTGTTTTCATTAAACCATCGTAATGGCGCATTAATAAATGGCTTTCTACTTGTTGTAAAGTATCTAAAACAACTGCTACCAAAATTAATAAAGAAGTACCTCCAAAGAAATGCGCAAACTGGCTATTAACCCCAAGTATAATGGCTAAGGATGGCAGTATAGCTATAAAAGCGAGTGCAAAAGCACCTGGTAAGGTTATATGCGAAATTATAGCGTCAATATAATCGGCTGTGGTTTTACCAGGTTTAACACCAGGCACAAAACCTCCATTTTTCTTCATATCATCGGCCATTTGGTTGGGATTAATGGTAATAGCGGTATAAAAAAATGTAAACAAAATAATTAAAATAGCAAAAGTTAGGTTATAAGCAATCGAAGTATAATCACTGAAAGAGGCCAATAATGGCGATTGTGCACTCGGAAAAAACTGACCAATAGTAGAAGGTATAAACATAATTGCTTGGGCAAAAATGATAGGCATTACACCAGCTGCATTTAGCTTTAAAGGTATATATTGGCGTACACCACCGTATTGTTTACTACCTACAATTTTTTTTGCGTATTGTACAGGTACTTTTCGTGTACCTTGTATAATGAGTACAGTAAACATTACTACTGCAAACAAAGCTACAATCTCGATAATAAATGCAATTAAACCACCCTGCCCAGACTGGCGACTAATTAATTCAGAAAATAAACCAGAAGGTAACTGTGCTATTATACCTGTCATGATAATTAAGGAAATACCATTACCAATACCTTTATCAGTAATTTTTTCGCCCATCCACATTACAAACATGGTACCTGCGGTCAAAACAAATATACAGGATATGGTAAATAAAGGCTCTGATATTAAGCGGGCATCGGGCGATACTTGAGATTTAACATAACCAACCGCTTGTAAGGCAGTAATAATTATGGTAAGATAACGAGTAATTTGGTTTATTTTTTTTCGTCCACTTTCGCCTTCTTTTTGCATTTTTTGAAAATACGGAACTGCAATGCCTAGTAATTGTACTACAATAGATGCAGATATATAAGGCATAACACCTAGAGCAAAAATAGATGCTCTTGAAAAAGAACCACCAGCAAACATATTTAACAAGCCTAACAATCCCTCTTTTGTTTCTGAATTTAAAGAACCAGGATTTACACCTGGTAAAACAATAAATGAACCAACTCTGTAAACCAAAAGAATTAAGAGTGTGTATAAAATACGCACTCTTAATTCGTCGATTTTCCAAATATTTGTTAATGTAGATAAGAAATTTTTCATATTGTTTAAATTTTAACAATAGAACCACCTATACTTTCGATGGCATTTTGTGCTTTAGATGTAAAAGCATGAGCAGATACAGATAGTTTAGATGTGATAGCACCGCGACCTAAAATTTTAACTAAATCGTTTTTTGAAACTAATCCATGAGTAATCATAAACTCAAAATCAATATTTTCTAAACTAAACTTTTCAGCTAAACTTTGTAAAACATCTAAATTTACACCAACATAAGCTACTCTGTTAGGGTTTTTAAAGCCTACTTTAGGTACACGACGTTGTAATGGCATTTGCCCTCCTTCAAAACCCACTTTAGATTTATATCCAGAGCGTGAACCAGCACCTTTGTGCCCACGTGTAGATGTACCGCCACGACCTGAACCAGTACCGCGTCCTATTCTTTTTCTATTTTTTATTGAACCTTCTGCAGGTTGTAAATTACTTAAATTCATGGTGTTTAAACTTTTTCGATTGCAACCAAATGATTTACTTTTTTAACCATCCCGATGATAGACGGGGTAGCTTCAACCTCTACAGCTTGGTTCATTTTAGTTAAACCTAAAGCTTGTATAGTTTTTTTCTGACGTATACTTCTATCAATAACGCTTTTAATCTGTGTGATTTTTATCTTTGCCATTGTATCTTAACCGTTAAAAACTTTATCTAATTTTACGCCTCTTTGTTGTGCAACTGTGTAAGCATCACGTAATTGGGAAAGTGCCGATACTGTTGCTTTTACTACGTTGTGAGGATTTGATGATCCTTTTGATTTGGCTAAAACGTTATGAACGCCTGCCGATTCTAATACAGCTCTCATGGCCCCACCAGCAATTACACCAGTACCATTTGATGCTGGTTTAATAAAAATGAAACCACCAGAAAACTTACCAATTTGCTCGTGAGGGATAGTGCCATTAATAATCGGAACTTTTACTAAATTCTTTTTAGCATCATCAATACCTTTTGAAATAGCTTCGGTTACTTCTTTGGCTTTGCCTAAGCCATAACCTACCACGCCGTTTTCATCGCCTACTACAACAATAGCCGAGAAACTAAACGTACGACCACCTTTAGTTACTTTGGCAACACGTTGAATGCTTACCAAACGATCTTTTAATTCGATTTCGTTGGTTTTAACTCTTTTTATATTTATCGTTGACATTGTTTTTAATTAAAATATTAAACCACCTTCACGAGCACCTTCGGCCAATGATTTGATACGACCATGATATAAATAACCATTTCTGTCGAATACTACTTGCGTAATACCTGCAGCAATTGCTTTTTGAGCAACCTTAATACCTACTACTTTTGATTGTTCAACTTTATTGCCTTTGGCAGTAAAATCTTTTTCTTCAGAAGATGCTGAAACCAAAGTTGTACCTGCATTATCATCAATTACTTGCGCATATATACCTTTATTGCTTCTAAAAACAGACAAACGTGGGCGCTCAGGAGATCCTGAAATTCTTTTTCTTATTCCTTTTTTTATTCTATCTCTACGAGATAATTTAATTCTTCCTGCCATGATTAATTATTTTTTCGATGCTGATTTACCTGCTTTTCTTCTTAATTGCTCACCTACAAACTTGATACCTTTACCTTTGTAAGGCTCTGGAGTACGTAACGAACGAATTTTTGCTGCTACTTGTCCTAGTAATTGTTTATCGATAGACTCTAATATAATGGTTGGGTTTTTACCTTTTTCGGCTGTTGTAGTTACTTTAATTTCATCCGGCAAAGCAAAAACTATATGGTGAGAGTAGCCTAATACCATATCTAAAGTATTTCCTTGATTGGTTGCTCGATATCCTACACCTACTAATTCTTGCTCTAATTTATAACCATCAGTAACACCCACAACCATATTGTAAATTAATGAACGATATAAACCGTGTAATGCTTTGTGGCGTTTTTGGTCGCTTGGGCGAATAACTTGTAATATACCGTTTTCGTATGATACAGAAATTTCGCTATCAACACTTTGCTGTAATTGGCCTTTGGGTCCTTTTACGGTTACTAAGTTTTCGTTTGATACATTAATTGTTACACTAGCTGGTACAATTATGGGGGCTTTTCCTATTCTTGACATTTAACTTCCTCCTTAAATTAGTAAACGAAACACAATACCTCGCCACCAATATTCATCTTTAAAGCTTCTTTATCAGTCATTACACCTTTTGAAGTAGATAAAATGGCAATACCTAAACCATTTAGTACGCGTGGCATAGTTTCGATGCCTGCATATTTACGTAAACCAGGTTTACTGGCTCGGGTTATTGATTTGATAGCCGAAATTTTAGTAATTGGGTTATATTTTAAAGCCACCTTAATGGTGCCTTGCACATCTTTATCCTCAAATTTATAATTTGTGATGTAACCTTTATCAAAAAGAACTTTTGTAATTTCTTTTTTGAGGTTAGATGCAGGAATTTCAACAACCCTGTGGTTGGCCTTAATGGCATTCCTTACTCTTGTCAGATAATCTGAAATTGGATCTGTGTACATTGTATTTGTTATTTTTAATATTAAAAAGCTATAAATAATAGCTTGTATTTACATAATTACCAGCTTGCTTTTTTAATGCCAGGTATTTTACCAGCTAAAGCCATTTCGCGAAATGTAACCCTAGAAATACCAAACTGGCGCATGTAACCGCGAGGACGACCAGTAAGTTTACACCTATTGTGTAAGCGTACAGATGATGAGTTTTTAGGTAACTTATCTAAGCCTTCAAAATCTCCTTTTTGTTTTAAATCTGCTCTTTTAGCTGCATACTTAGCAACTAATTTACTACGTTTTACTTCGCGAGCTTTTACACCTTCTTTAGCCATTGTTAACTGTATTATGATTTTTAAATGGTAAACCAAATTGCTTTAATAATTCTAAAGCTTCAACATCTGTTTGCGCACTAGTAACAAATGTGATGTCCATGCCTTGAATTTTGGTAATTTTATCGATATTAATTTCAGGAAAAATAATTTGCTCGCTTACGCCTAAGGTATAATTTCCTCGGCCATCAAAACCTTTATCATTTATACCTTTAAAATCTCGGATACGTGGTAATGCTACAGCTACTAACCTATCCAAAAATTCGTACATTTGGTTATCGCGTAAAGTTACACGAACACCTACAGGCATACCTTTACGCAATTTAAAGTTAGAAATATCTTTTTTTGACTTTGCCGAAACTGCCTGTTGACCAGCAATAGTAGTTAAATCTAAAATCGCAGCTTCTACCAATTTTTTATCGGTTACACCTGAACCAACACCTTGGTTAAGTGAAATTTTTTGCAATTTAGGTACTTGCATAACGCTTTTATATTGGAACTTTTCCTTTAAAGCCGATACAATTTCTTCCTTGTACTGTTTTTTTAATCGTGGTGTGTAAGTCATTATTTAATTTCCTCCCCTGTTACTTTAGCCATGCGTACAAACTTGCCTGCATTATTTTTAATTTTACCTACGCGAGTGGGTTTGCCCGATTTTGGGTCAATCAACATTAGGTTTGATACATGCAATGCTGCTTCTTTTTTAATTATGCCTCCATTTGGGTTAGCAGCATTAGGTTTAGTATGTTTTGATACCATATTTACACCTTCAACAAACGCTCGGTTAGTTTTTAAAATAACTTGCGAAATTTTACCTTGTTGACCTTTAGAGTCGCCTGCTATAACTTTTACTAAATCGCCTTTACGGATTTTTAATTTAGGTTGTGTTGTTTTATTATTTTCCATATTACAATACCTCTGGTGCTAATGATACAATTTTCATAAACTGTTTTTCACGTAGTTCTCTAGCAACTGGACCAAAAATACGGCTACCACGAGGTTCGTCTTGTGCGTTTAATAATACAGCTGCATTATCGTCGAAACGAATATAAGAACCATCCTTACGCCTAATTTCTTTTTTAGTTCTTACTACAACTGCTTTTGAAATAGATCCTTTTTTAATATTACCTGACGGGATAGCACTTTTAACCGTTACTACAATTTTATCTCCGATAGAAGCATATCTTTTACCAGTACCACCCAAAACCCTAATTACTAAAACCTCTTTAGCCCCTGAGTTATCGGCAACATTTAACCTTGATTCCTGTTGTACCATTATTTAGCCCTTTCTAAAATTTCTACTAATCTCCAATTTTTATTTTTACTTAATGGGCGAGTTTCCATAATCATTACCGTATCGCCAATACCGCAATCATTTTTCTCATCGTGTGCCATAAATTTGGTTGTTGTTTTCACAAATTTACCATAAATTGGGTGTTTCACTTTACGTTCTACGGCTACAACTATAGATTTTTCCATCTTGTTGCTTACTACTAAGCCGTTTCTTGTTTTCCTTAATTTTCTTTCCATTTTTCTACTCTAAAAAAATTATGCATTGGTTTCAGAAGCTAACTGAGCGTTACGCTTGGTTAGTTCTGTGTTTAAACGAGCTATATCTTTTCTAGATTTGTAGATTCTTGATGGATTTTCGATAGTCGAAACCGAGTGTGCAAATTTTACTTTGCCTAGTTGGTTTTTTTCATCTTTAATCCTAGCAACGATTTCTTCGCTAGACAGCTCTTTTATATCTGAATACTTCATTATCTTATAATTATAATTTGTTAAACTTACAAGCTTAACAAATTGTTTATGCTTCTAAATAGTCTCTTCTGACAACAAACTTTGTTTGTACGGGTAATTTTTGGGCAGCCAAACGCATAGCTTCTTTAGCTACATCGAAAGGTACTCCTTCGGCTTCAAAAAGAATACGACCAGGGCGTACAACAGCAACCCAATATTCGGGTGCACCTTTACCTTTACCCATACGTACTTCGGCTGGTTTTTTAGTTACAGGTTTATCAGGGAAAATTCTAATCCAAACTTGACCTTCACGTTTCATAAAACGTGTTACTGCGATACGAGCTGCTTCTATTTGGCGGCTAGTAATCCAGCATTCTTCTAATGATTTAATTCCGAAAGATCCAAAAGAGAGCTCGGCACCACGAGAGGCTAAGCCTTTCATTCTACCTTTTTGCATTTTTCTGAACTTTGTTCTTTTTGGTTGTAACATTGCTAAAATCTTTAATCGTTATCCGATATGGTATAAATTATCGTTTTCCTTTTGAAGCACCGCCGCGTGTATTGCTGGCTCCACCTCTATTATTGTTAGATGGTTTTCTGTCGTTTCCACCACGCTCGGTACCTGGTTTTCTTTCACCACGTTCGCGTGGAGTGAAATTACTTGATGTAGCACCTGCAGGCTTATCGCCTTTGTTTGTATTAGCACCAATATTTGGTGATAAATCTCTTTTACCGTACACTTCGCCTTTACATATCCAAACTTTAATACCTATTTTACCATAAGTAGTTAAAGCTTCGCCTAAAGCATAATCAATATCAGCCCGTAAGGTATGTAATGGAGTACGCCCATCCTTATATTGTTCGCTACGAGCCATTTCGGCACCTCCTAAACGACCTGAACACATAATTTTGATGCCTTCGGCACCAATACGCATGGTAGATGCTATCGAAGTTTTCATAGCCCTTCGGAATGAAATACGAGCTTCTAACTGCTTTGCAACGCCATCCGCTACCAACTGTGCGTCCAGCTCAGGACGTTTAATTTCAAAAATGTTAATTTGAACATCTTTTTTAGTTAATTTCTTAAGCTCTTCTTTAATTTTATCAACCTCCATACCACCTTTACCTATAACAATGCCAGGGCGAGCGGTGTGTATAGTTACTGTAATACGTTTTAATGTACGTTCGATAACAACTTTTGAAACACCACCTTTGGCAATACGGGCCGAAAGGTATTTACGTATTTTTTCGTCTTCAACTAACTTATCAGCGTATTTGTTACCACCATACCAGTTAGAATCCCATCCTCTTATGATGCCTAACCTGTTTCCTATTGGATTAGCTTTTTGTCCCATTTTGCTTAATTAGTTTGAGGTTCTACTTTTTTACTATCCACAATTAAAGTTACGTGATTAGAACGTTTACGTATTCTGTATCCACGACCTTGTGGTGCTGGTCTTAATCGTTTTAACTGACGGCCACCATCAACCATTATTGTTTTTACAAACAAAATAGCATCTTCGGTTCGCTGTCCTTCGTTTTTAGCTTCCCAGTTTTTAATTGCCGAAAGTAATAATTTTTCGACCCTGATTGCAGCTTCTTTATTGGTGTATTTTAGTATGTAAAGTGCCTTTTCTACACGTTGCCCTCTTATCAAATCAACAACCAGTCTCATTTTACGAGGCGATGTAGGGCAATTATTTAATTTTGCTATTGCTTCCATTACTTTTTTATCGTTTCTTTTCTGAATGACCTCTAAATGTTCTGGTTGGTGCAAATTCTCCTAATTTGTGTCCTACCATATTTTCTGTTACATATACAGGTATAAACTTATTTCCATTATGTACAGCAAAAGTATGCCCTACAAAGTCTGGAGAAATCATTGATCTTCTAGACCATGTTTTAATTACTGTTTTTTTTCCCGCATCATTCATTGTAGTAACTTTTTTTTCTACATTATGATCAATATAGGGACCTTTTTTTATCGAACGAGCCATTATTTCTTTCTTCTTTCTATGATGAAACGATTTGAGTATTTTTTCATATCGCGAGTTTTGTAACCTTTAGATAATAATCCTTTTCTTGAACGAGGATGTCCACCAGATGAACGACCCTCGCCCCCTCCCATTGGGTGATCTACTGGGTTCATGGCTACACCTCGTACGCGTGGCCTACGACCTAGCCAACGTTTTCTACCCGCTTTACCTAGCACTTCGTTTGAATGGTCAGAGTTTGATACTGAACCAATAGTAGCTGTACAGGATACCAATATCATGCGGGTTTCGCTTGATGGCATTTTAATAGTGGCGTATCTTCCATCGCGAGCGGCTAGTTGAGCATAAGTACCAGCACTACGGGCAATTTGAGCACCTCGGCCGGGGTTAATTTCTATGTTGTGAATAATAGAACCCAATGGTATTTTAGCTAAAGTCATGGTATTACCAATTTCGGGAGTTGCTGTATCGCCAGATAATAACTTGGCACCTACTTGCAAACCTTGTGGAGCAATAATATAGCGTTTTTCGCCATCGGCGTAATGCAATAAGGCAATACGAGCAGTACGGTTTGGATCGTACTCGATAGTAGCTACTGTTGCTGGAATATCTTTTTTATCGCGTTTAAAATCAATCAATCGGTACAATTTCTTGTGCCCTCCGCCAAGATAACGCATCGTCATTTTACCCGAATTATTACGTCCACCTGAACGCTTAGTTTTTACGATGAGGGATTTTTCGGGTGTGGTAGTGGTGATTTCGTTGAAATCAGCGCCTACTCTGAAACGGGTTCCAGGTGTTACTGGTTTAAATTTTCTTAAGCCCATAATTTAATTAAATATTGCTGTAAAAGTCAATAATTTCTCCTTGTTTTAAAGTAATTACTGCTTTTTTATGTTTAGCAGCTCTTCCCTGTGATTGGCCAGCTTTGGTTGAACGGGTTTTGGTTTTACCCATAACTACCATGGTATTAACCGACGCAATATTTACGCCATACATTGCTTCGATGGCAGATTTGATTTGCAATTTATTAGCTCTTGGATCACATTTGAATGTGTAACGGTTTAACTTTTCGGTAAGTATGTTTGCTTTTTCCGTTAAAACTGGTTTTCTTAAAATATCCATATTACTCGGCAACTGCCGCCTCCAATGTTTTAACCGAACTGGTTGTAAATACTAACTTAGCTGCATTTAATACATCATAAGTTGTTATTTGTTCGGGAGTGATTACTTTGGTTTTTTGTACGTTACGGCTAGATAAATAAACATTTTGGTTTCCAGCAGGAACAACTACTAATGTACGCTGATTGGTAAATTCTAAAGCTGATATTAAATTTACAAAACTTTTGGTTTTAACGGCATCGAAAGTAAAATCTTCGAGTATAACTACACTACTGTCTTGTGCTTTGTAAGCTAAAGCAGAGTTGCGAGCTAATGATTTTAATTTTTTGTTTAGCTTAAAATTGTAATTACGGGGTTGAGGTCCAAATACACGACCTCCACCATTAAATAAAGGAGATTTAATATTTCCAGCCCTAGCACCACCAGTACCTTTTTGCTTGTATAGTTTGCGGGTTGAACCTGCTATTTCGTTACGTTGTTTTGATTTATGCGTTCCTTGACGTTGGTTGGCTAAATACAACTTTACATCCAAATAAATAGCGTGGTCGTTGGGTTTTATACCAAATATTTTCTCAGCTAGTTGCACCTTGGCACCTGTTTCTTTTCCTGAGATGTTTAATACTTTAACTTCCATGTTTTATTTTTCGATTAATACGTAAGAACCTTTAGCACCAGGTATTGAACCGCTAACAACAACTAAATTTTGTTCGGCAAACACTTTAACAACTTGAAGGTTTTGAATTTTTATGCGTGAACCACCGGTACGGCCCGCCATTCTCATTCCCTTAAATACTCTTGAGGGGTATGAGGATGCACCTAGAGAGCCTGGGGCTCGTAAACGGTTGTGTTGTCCGTGTGTTTGCATACCTACACCAGAAAACCCGTGACGCTTTACCACACCTTGAAAGCCTTTACCTTTTGATGTGCCAACTACATCCACAAAATCTCCTTCTACAAAAAGGTTGGCATCAACAATCTGCCCTAATGATTTAGCTTCTGCGAAATATCTAAATTCGACAAGCTTTCGTTTAGGAGTAGTGTTTGCTTTAGCAAAATGACCTTTTAAAGAAGATGTGGTGTTTTTTTCTTTTTTCTCGTCGAATGCCAATTGAACAGAGTCGTAACCGTCTGTTGCAATGGTTTTTACCTGTGTTACTACACATGGTCCAGCTTCGATAACAGTACAAGGTATGTTTTTACCGTCTGCGTCGAAAATGCTGGTCATTCCTACTTTTTTTCCAATAATTCCTGACATTTTTCTTTCTTTTATTAACACCCATCGAAGCAGTAGGGCTTCGTTCAAGGCGAGTATATCCTCTAAATGAGGGACGGCAAAGATAGAAAATGCTTCTTAATAATCAAACTGTTATTGAATTTTTTTTTTATTTTTTTTGTTTGATACAAAATTGGCACTTTTCTGATGTTTGTTGATATTTTAATTCTATTTATAAAGCGTTTATTTTTAACATATTATAAACATATTTATTGAGTTTTGGCGTACAAAAAAAAACTAAATTGAGTCATTTTAGCTATAAATAAAAAAAAGAAGGATAAAAAAATTGAAAACTAATAGAAATCATTATTGTCCGATAAAAAGTAGCCAAATTAATGGCTACTTTATAAAAGTCGTAAATTTGTTTTGCAAACTAAAAAGTACGATGAGCAAAAGTAAC
>RDYW01000058.1 GCA_004293485.1 Sphingobacteriales bacterium
TTGTCAGCATAAATCCTATGGGAACTTCGTTTCGCTACGCTCAACTTTGTTCCCATAGGATTTATGCCTGTTGCACTTATCAATTGAACTTACAAAATGTAATAAGTTTAAATTAAATGTTTATTAACCTAAGAAATAGTATGCAAACAACTTATTAAACTAGAATTAAAAACAAAAAAAGCTTCCAAAATTAAACATTTGGAAGCTTTTTTGTTAGGGTGGTGATCCCGCTGGGATTCGAACCCAGGACCACTACATTAAAAGTGTAATGCTCTACCAGCTGAGCTACGGAATCAAAATAAAAAAAATTTTATCTTTTTTTTTGGTTGTGCAAAGATAGAATTTTTAAATGTAAAACCAAACAGTAAATAATATTTTTTTTTGTTTAATTTTTGTACTGTTTTTTTAAACCTAATTTTTTTAATAACAATTAACAAATAAGATAACTATTAAACACATTTATTGTTTTAAATTAAATGTTTTAATTCGTAAAATATAGAATCTCTAATCGACATAGGTAATATTATCGTCGGCTAGTATTGCTAAACCCTTAAAACGTTGTATTAAACGACAGGTGGTAATTACATCTTTTTGGCAATATGTTTTAATACGTTCTAAATCATTTTGCTGCCAATATATGTGTCCTACTTGGCTGCCATCAATATCGTCTTTTGGGGTAGGTATGTTAAATATTGCTGCCAATAAATTTAACGAGCAATAATTTTTGTAATCGCCAAATTTCCACAGTTCTAGTGTGTCAATATGGTTAATTTCCCAAGGTTTTTTGCCGGCTATATTAAGTTGCGAAGGTATTTTTAAACCATTAATTAACATTCGACGGCACAAATAAGGGAAATCAAATTCTTTACCATTGTGCGCACCTAAGGTTAAATATGTAGGCTGTTTGTGTAATAAGCTTATAAAATTTTGCAGAAGTAAAGCTTCATCATCAGCATAAAATGATTTTATGCGTAAATTATTATCGCCTCTAAAAATCCCAACCGATATACATACTATCTTACCAAACTCGGCCCATATACCTGCCCGATCGTAAAAGTCTTCGGGGCTTTGTTCATCTTTACGTTGAAACTTGGTTTTTAAATCCCAAAGGGTCTTGAAATGAGAGGGTACATCGCTATAATTTTTGTATTGAGGTACGGTTTCAATATCAAGTACCAATAAATTTTGAAGGTCGAGGCTGGTTAACATGTTTTAATTATTGATAAATTTTTATAAAATAGTTTAAAAACTCTGGCTGCATTTGCTTCATCAAATTTACCTGCTGTAATGTATGGGCCTTTATTCTATATACATTGTAGCTGAGCAATTTTTTTGTTGGTAGTCATTCGTTTTAGCAAATCTTGCGCCTGCACATCGGGCGATAGCTTAGGGTTTTTGTAGTCTGCTTGCTGCGCCAAAATCCCCGAAAGGGAAAAAGAAACAAAGAATACAATAAGGCTTAGTTTTTTTATCATTTTAATTTGGTTATTGAGTTAGGAAAGGTAAACGTTTTTTGTAGAAAACACTTTGTTTTGATTTTAAATTACTTTCCGTTTTGATGCGAGTAATTACAACATATTATTGGAGTTCAAAATAAAAAAATCGTGGTGGTGATTATATAAATACTGTAGGCTGTTTTTGAAACCGTATGCATTTAGCCCACTGTTATAACCGTGGGTAAACATTATAAACTAAAAGTCAACCATTTTAATGGTTTAAATGTGTTGGCTAGTAGTTTGCTTTGAATAATAAAGAAAATGGATAAAACCTTTACAAAATACACGTAACAATAACCCACGGTTAAAACCGTGGGCTCTTGTTAAAACCGTGGGCATAAAAGCATTGAAATTCTGCTTTTTTAGCTTTTTAAAGTTATTGTAACAAGAAATTAAATATACCTATTAATCAAGTTTTCTAAATACTCTTGCTTGCCGCTTTGTAAAGCTGGTTCGCCGTTTTCAATAGCAAAGGTTCTTAAATCTTCTAACGATAGTTTACCTGCTTCAAAATCGGCACCTTTACCCGCATCAAATGAGGCGTAACGGGCGGCTTTTACAGCGTTAAAGTCGGATGAAGTTAAGATGTTATCGGCTGTAACTAATGCCCTGGCAAACAAATCCATACCGCCAATGTGGGCATAAAATAAATCGGCAGGGTCGGTAGAGTTTCTTCTGATTTTAGCATCAAAATTAATACCACCACCTTTTAGGCCTTTGGCTTGCAACAAAATCATCATGGCTTCGGTAATTTCGTTAATATCGTTAGGAAACTGGTCGGTATCCCATCCGTTTTGGTAATCGCCACGGTTGGCATCTAGCGAGCCTAACATACCTGCATCGGCAGCTACCTGCATTTCGTGGGTAAAAGTATGGCCAGCAAGGGTGGCATGGTTTACTTCGAGGTTTAATTTAAAATCGCCCAATAAATCGTACTGACGTAAAAAGCCAATTACCGTAGCCGCATCATAATCGTACTGGTGTTTAGATGGTTCGCAAGGTTTAGGCTCGATAAAGAAAGTGCCTTTAAAACCATTTTTGCGGGCATAATCTTTTGATGCGTGTAAAAATTTAGCAAAGTGTTCTTGCTCACGTTTCATATCGGTATTTAATAACGACATGTAGCCCTCACGGCCACCCCAAAATACGTAGTTTTCGCCGCCTAGTTCAATGGTAGCATCAATAGCTGCTTTTACTTGCGCTGCACCGTGTGCCAGTACATGAAAATTCGGGTTAGTAGCTGCACCATTCATATAGCGTTTGTTCGAGAATAAATTAGCCGTTCCCCACAATAATTTTACGCCACTTTCTTGTTGTTTTATTTTGGCATAAGCGGTTATGGCTTGCAGGCGGCGTTCGTTTTCGGCAATATCGTTGGTAAAATCAACCACATCAAAATCGTGAAAACAGTAGTAAGGTAAGTTCATTTTGGTAATAAACTCAAAGGCTGCATCCATTTTATCTTTGGCTCTTTCAATAGCATCTGTTTTTGTGTTCCAAGGGAAAATGTGGGTAGGTTCGCCAAATGGGTCGGCTCCGTTACCGTTAAACGAATGCCAGTAAGCACAAGCAAAGCGCAAATGCTCTTTCATGGTTTTGCCTGCAATTAGTTGGTTTTCATTGTACCATCTAAACGCTAATGGGTTGTGCGATGCTTGCCCTTCGAACTTTATTTGTTCTATTCCTTTAAAATACTCGTTTTGTCCTAAAACTACTTTTGTCATTGTTGTATGTATTGTTATGTTATTTAATCAGTTTATTTTCTAATAAGGTTTTCCAGTTTTGGTATAATTCTTCGTAATTGTGTTGCGCTTCGGGTTCAATTAGTTTTAATGGTTTCATGTTGCTAAATGCCGTTTCGAAATTAGCAAAAATTCCTGTACCTACACCAGCACCTAATGCTGCGCCTGTGCTACCATCGTTTTTATACAATTCTACGGGTGCACCACACACATTTACAAATATTTGTGCAAATACATCGCTTAAAAAAAGATTGGCTTTGCCTGCTTTTATTATTTTAGGTGAGATGCCAGTTGTGCGCATAATATCTAACCCATAACGAAAAGCGAAACAAATACCTTCTTGCACTGCCCTAAAAATATGTGCTTGTGTATGTATATTCAAATCGAGGTTTAAAATTTGTGCGCCCAGTAATTGGTTGTTTAATATACGTTCGGCACCGTTGCCAAAAGGCAAAATTTGTAGGCCATTGCAGCCTGGGGGTATGGCTTGTGCTTGCTGGTTAATTTCATCATAACTTAAACCGTTGCCTACGTTATCTTTAACCCAGCGGTTCATAATACCTGTGCCGTTTATGCACAATAGTACGCCTAAGCGTTTATTGGCTGGCGTATAATTTACGTGTGCAAATGTATTTACACGCGATTGTGGGTCGTATTGTAAGCTATCGCTTACGCCATATATTACGCCCGATGTGCCTGCGGTTGCGGCCACTTCGCCAGGTTGTAATACGTTTAACGATAGGGCATTATTGGGCTGGTCGCCAGCTTTATAGCTTACAGGAATATCCGCTTTAAGCGATAAAAGACTTGCAATTTCGGGGGTAATGGTTGCGTGTGTGGTAAAAACTTCTTTTATAGCTGGGAAAATATCGGCCTTAAAGCCATAACAATCCAGTACATCTTGTGCTAAACTTTCGGTTTTAAAATCCCACAAAATACCTTCGGATAAGGCCGATGCTGTGGTAGTAATTTGACCAGTAAGTTTCATGGCAATAAAATCGCCGGGGAGCATGGCTTTATCTATTTGGGCAAAAATTTCGGGTTCGTATTGCTTTACCCAAGCCAGTTTTGAAGCCGTAAAATTACCCGGCGAGTTTAATAAATGCGATAAACTTTTTTCGGTACCTATTTTTTCAAAAGCCTTTTTACCCAATTCTACGGCTCGGCTATCGCACCATATAATGGCATCACGTAGTACTTTTTGGTTTTTATCAACCACTACAAGCCCATGCATTTGGTACGATATACCTATGGCTATAATTTCGGTAGGATTGTATAAATGTGTATCATGTGCTTTTAAGATGGCTTTTTGCACATCATGCCACCATGTTTCGGGTGCTTGCTCGGCCCAGCCAGGCTGTAACGATTTTATTTGGCTTTCCTTATCGGGATATTGTACCGTTGCTATGGCTTGCTGGGTATCGGTATTAACTATCGATACTTTAATAAACGATGTGCCTACATCGATACCTAATAATAACATAAATATATATTTGGGTTAAGTTTATTTTTAAATAATTTGAGGGGGCTAAATTATCTATTTTTTTTTTCGGATTTCATACAATAAAGCTAATTGATTATTTTTTTTAATTTTTGTTGCGTTAGCTAACTAAGTAAGGCGGGTGGTTGTAAAATTATAACCGTGAAAATCAAAAATGATATTTTTGATTTTTACGGTTAATAGCGTGTGATTATATGTGTAATTTATTTGTTAATAGATATTAAGGTGTGATTAAATGTTAGTTTAAAAAAGAGATAAATGTTATTTTTTTTTGATTTTAATCTTAAGGGTTAAGCTAAACTAAAAAAAATATATTTGCCTTTATAAATTAAGCAACAAAATTTTTTCTGTTTTATGAACTCCGATACAACAATTAAAGAATTTATTTTAGAAAATACACTAGGCACTACCTTAGGCATTTGTAATTATGGGGCTTCCATTACAAAATGTATAATAGCTAATGAGTATGGCCAACAAACCGATGTGGTTTTGGGTTTTAAAAATTTAAATGACTACAAAAATAACCCTTGTTTTTTGGGTGTTACCATTGGGAGGTATGCTAACCGTATAGCTAATGCAGTATTTGAGTTGGATGGTAAAAGCTATAATTTACAAGCCAATAATAGCCATAACAGTTTACACGGTGGCAATAAGGGCTTTCATCACCAATGCTGGAAGGTAGAAAGTGCATCGAAAAATAAAATTATGTTAAGTTATGCATCAAAAGATATGGAGGAGGGCTTTCCAGGTAATTTAGTTGTTAATGTACAGTTTGAGGTTAGCGATGAAAATGAAGTAATTATCAATTATTCGGCCACCACCGATAAAACAACGGTGATAAATTTAACCAATCATGCGTATTTTAATTTGAATGGAGAGGGCAGTGGTACATGTACCAATCACTACCTTCAAATTAACGCCAACCATATTACGCCCATAGATAATACTGGCATACCTAATGGAACCTTGATGAGGGTTTTTAATACTCCGTTTGATTTTACTGCAAGTAAAACCATATCAAGCGATATTGCAACTGAAAACGAACAGCTTATATTTGGCAGCGGTTACGATCATAATTTTGTATTAAACAATTACGATGGTTCGCTACAATTAGCTGCTACAGCTGTAGGCGATAGTAGTGGTATAAAATTAGATGTTTTAACTACCGAACCGGGCTTACAGCTATATACGGGTAATTTTTTAAACGATACAGCCATAGGTAAATGTGGTAAAGCCCACACCCCCAAAAGCGGTTTTTGTTTAGAAACCCAACATTTTGCCGACTCGCCTAACCAAAAACAATTTCCCACAACTATATTAAAGCCCGGAAATAAATTTTTTTCTACAACAATTTATAAATTAAGTATTTAGGTTTATTATGCTTAAGTATTACTTAAACTAATTATAAGGCTTTTAGTTAAAAATATGTAGGTTTTGTAATTATATTTATGGTTTAATTTTCAGTATTTTAATTTTAATTTATGCTACAAATAATGTTATCAAATATCCAAAAAACAATTTTTTTTATATGTTTATGTTATCCGAAAAACATACAGCTAAATATCCCAACATTTTAATAAGTTTTAAGCGTCCATTTTTAATTTTTTGAGCTTCATGTAATCCTAATTCTTATCTTTGCCATATTGGTATGAACACGAAAGTTGCATTTTATACGTTAGGCTGTAAGCTAAATTATTCTGAAACATCGGGCATAGCCCGCCAGTTTACAAGTGCAGGTTTCGATACTGTGCAGTTTACCGGTGCTGCCGATATATATATAATAAACACTTGCTCGGTTACCGATAATGCCGATAAAAAATGCCGTAAAGTAGTTATAGAAGCTCTTAAACATTCGCCCAATGCCTATATTGTTATTGTAGGATGTTATGCACAGTTAAAACCCAACGAAATTTCCAACATACCAGGCGTAGATATGGTATTGGGGGCTGCCGAAAAATTTCAAATTATTGATTATATAAACGATTTAACTAAACAGCCTAAAGCACTTGTTTATCAGCAACCTATTGCAAATACCAATCAATTTGTGCCTTCGTACTCGATAGGCGATAGAACCCGAACTTTTTTAAAAGTGCAAGATGGTTGCAATTATTCCTGTACTTTTTGTACCATACCCCTTGCCCGAGGCAATAGTCGTAGCGATAGCATCGAAAGTGTGCTTACCCAAGTAAAGCAAATAGCGGCATCTGGTGTAAAAGAAATAGTACTTACGGGGGTTAATTTGGGCGATTTTGGCATCCGAAATAGCGAGAGAGAAAACACTTTTTTTGATTTAATACAAGCTTTAGATAATACAGACGGTATAGAAAGGTTTAGGATTTCATCAATCGAACCTAATTTATTAACCAATGAAATTATAGATTTTGTAGCGAAATCTAATAAATTTGTACCTCATTTTCATATCCCATTACAATCGGGCTCACCCAAAATACTGGGCTTAATGCGTAGGCGTTACAAGCAAGAGGTATATACCGAAAGGGTAAAATATATTAAACAATTAATGCCCCATTGCTGCATAGGTGTTGATGTGATTGTGGGGTTCCCTGGCGAAACAGACGCAGATTTTATAGAAACCTATAGTTATTTAAACGAATTAGATATTTCTTACCTACATGTTTTTACCTACTCCGAACGTGAAAATACTTTAGCTGCCACTATGCCTAGTACTGTAAGTGCAAGTAAACGAGCCGAAAGAAGCAAAATGTTGCATATATTATCCGACAAAAAACGAAGGGCATTTTACCAAACACAGGCAAATACTATTGCTCAAGTGCTTTTTGAAGCCGACCATAAAGATGGCTTTATGCATGGTTTTAGCCCCAATTATGTGAAAGTTAAACTACCTTACGACCCTTTGTTGATAAACGAATTAAAAAATGTTATGTTAGGTAATGTTTTGCCCGACGGCGAAATGAGCGCTTCCGAAATCCCCGAATTATTGGCTCACTCACATTAAATTTAATTAAAATACTAAAATATGTTTCCTACCTTATCACATCTTATTCAATATTTTACTGGCTATTACATCCCATTACCTATACAAACATTTGGCTTTTTTTTTGCATTGGCTTTTATAGCTGCCTATTGGGCTTTTTCACAAGAGTTTAAACGCCGCGAAAGTTTAGGCCAAGTAAAACCTTATCAACAAACTAACGTAATTGGGCAGCCAGCCAATATAACCGAATTATTACTTAATGGCGCCTTTGGGTTTCTTATAGGCTATAAATTTGTGTATGGTTTATTAAATTATACTGCTTTTGTAAATAATCCGCAAGAGTTTTTGTTATCTACAAAAGGTAACTTATTAGCTGCTATTGCCCTTGCGGCGATATTTGTATATTGGGCTTACGCCGAAAAAAATAAAACCAAACTAGCCCAACCTAAAACCATAAACGTATGGGTACACCCTTACCAAATGATGGGAACTTTAATAAGCTGGGCTGCTATATGGGGATTGTTAGGAGCTAAACTTTTTGATAATCTCGAAAATTGGGATAGGTTTATACAAGACCCGATACAAGGTTTACTAGGCTTTAGTGGCCTTACCTATTATGGCGGCCTATTATTTGGGGCAGTAACGGTTTTATTTATTTCGGGTAAAAATGGTATTAAAAAAGTACACATGAGCGATATTGCTGGCCCTGGCTTAATGCTTGCTTATGCCATAGGGCGTATGGGTTGCCATTTATCGGGCGATGGCGATTGGGGTATTGTGAATAAAGCCCCCAAACCTAACTGGCTAGCTTGGGCACCTGATTGGGCTTGGGCTTTTAACTATCCAAATAATGTTATTAGCGAAGGAGTGTTAATACCCAGCTGCGAGGGTAAATTTTGTTTTCAACTTCCACAGGCTGTATTTCCAACGCCATTGTACGAAAGTGTAATTTGTTTGATTCTTTTTTTGTTTTTATGGAGCATACGTAAACACATTAAAATACCTGGTTTATTGTTTTCTATTTATTTAATAGTAAACGGACTAGAGCGTTTTTGTATCGAGCTTATTAGGGTAAACTCTAAATACCATGTAGCTGGGCTATCGTTTACCCAAGCTGAACTTATTTCATCAATACTTTTACTTCTGGGAGTTATTGGTGTTATTTGGTCGTGTACGCATTATCAGAAAAATAAAAATTTAACCTAATATTTTATACATGAACTACCAAAATATTTGCCTACAAGTAACCGAAATTGCCAAGCAAACAGGCCAATTTATACGCAGCGAAGCCCAAAATTTTAGTGCCGAAAAAATAGAATATAAAGGTAAAAACGATATGGTTTCTTATGTTGATAAAACTGCCGAAGAACGTATTGTTAGTGCATTAAAGCTAATTATTCCCGAAGCAGGATTTATTGGCGAAGAAAACACCAATAATATTATTGCCGAAACGTATAATTGGATTATCGACCCGCTAGATGGTACCACCAATTTTATACACGGCATACCCACTTATGCCATTAGCATTGCGTTAAAAATGAATAACGAATTGGTGATTGGTGTGGTATATGAAATAGGGCGTGATGAATGTTTTTATGCTTGGCAAGGGAGTAAAGCGTATTTGAATGGGAAAGAAATTCATGTATCCGACAACCCAACTTTACAAAAATCATTAATAGCCACAGGTTTTCCTTATTATGATTTTATGCGCCAGCAAAACTATATGGCTTTATTTAACGAAGTAATGCAAAAATGCCATGGCCTACGCCGCATTGGTGCGGCCGCCGTTGATTTAGCTTATACCGCTTGTGGTAGGTTTGATGCTTATTTTGAGTATAACTTAAAACCTTGGGATATTGCAGCGGGTATTTTAATAGTAAAACAAGCTGGTGGGCAAGTATTTGATTTTGATGGAGAAGATAATGCCCTTAAAACCTGCGATATAATTGCTACCAATGGCAAAGTTTCAGAAGAACTAATGCAGATAATTAAGAAACATTTTAATTAAACATCTTAAATTCAAGTAATAAAAACGACTTTAAAAAAGCTCGTTGCTCGAAGCTCGTTGCCCGCAGCCCGTTGCACTTAAAAACTACCCCGAAATAGCATTTATAATATCGTACTGCGTAATAATTTCGATTTTACCATTTGCATCTTCTACCAATACAGCCGAGTTTTCTTTGTTAATTAAACCCGAAATTCTATCAATCGAGGTATTTAAATCTACAAATGGGAAAGATGAAGTTTGAATGGTTTCAATTTTTGCAGATTGTATAGCAGGTTTTTCTAATAAAGCCGTTAAAATATCGCTTTCGGTAAGTTTGCCTATCACCATACCTTGTTGCATAACTGGTATTTGCGATATATTTAAAGATTTCATGGTGTTAATGGCTTCTAAAACTGTTTTGTTGTTATCAATGGTTACCATTTCTTGGGGTTGGCGTTTGGCCAATATAGATTTTGCAGTAAGTTTTTCATCTTCTAAAAATCCTCTTTCGCGTAGCCAATCTTCGTTATACATTTTGCCTAGGTAACGGGTGCCATGGTCGTGAAAAATAATTACTACCACGTCATTATCGTTTAATTCGTTTTTAAGCTGTAACAATCCCGCCACAGCGGCACCTGCCGAATTACCTGCAAAAATGCCTTCTTTTCGGGCAATATCGCGGGTGGTTAAAGCAGCATCTTTATCGCTCACTTTTTCAAACCTATCTATAATGTTAAAATCTACATTTTTAGGTAAAAAATCTTCGCCTATACCTTCGGTAATGTAGGGGTAAATTTCTTTTTCATCAAAAATACCTGTTTCTTTATATTTTTTAAATACCGAACCGTAAGTATCTATTCCCCATATTTTTATATGAGGATTTTTTTCTTTCAAATATTTACCTGTGCCCGATATGGTTCCTCCTGTACCTACACCAACAACCAAGTGTGTAATTTTTCCTTCGGTTTGTGCCCATATTTCGGGCCCTGTTTGTTCGTAATGTGCTTTGGTATTAGATAAATTATCGTATTGGTTAGGTTTCCACGAATTAGGTACTTCTTTTTCGAGCCTCGACGAAACTGAATAATAGGAGCGGGGGTCGTCGGGCTCTACATCAGTAGGGCACACAATTACCTCGGCACCAAATGCTTTTAGGGCATCTACTTTCTCTTTCGATTGCTTATCGGTAGTGGTAAAAATACATTTATAGCCCTTAATAACTGCAGCAATGGCTAGTCCCATGCCCGTATTACCCGATGTACCCTCAATAATAGTACCGCCAGGTTTTAATTTCCCACTTTGTTCGGCTTCTTCAATCATCATTAAAGCCATGCGGTCTTTAATTGAATTGCCGGGGTTAGTAGTTTCAATTTTAGCTAAAATTGTACCTTTTACTTCTTTGGTTATTTTGTTGAGTTTTACCAAGGGCGTATTGCCTATGGTTTCTAAAACATTGTTTTTCCACATGCAGTAAAGGTAAAAATTTATATACTTAAGTTGGTTAGTGTAATGTTTTTTTATTTAGGTTACCGTTTTTTAATTTATATACCATAGTTTTTTATATTCGTAATAAGGTCGAAAAGTTTTAACTATGATTTTATCAAAACTATAAAAAACAACGGTTTAATAATCGAAATCAAGTTATTCACATTAGGTAAAAATGTCGAAAATTTGTTTGTGATGGTTTTAATACTGTAAAAAAAATCATACCTAAAATATATATTACGCTATCTTCAAATTATTTTTTTTTACCTCTTTTTTTGTAGTTTTTAAAAAAACACCTATTACCTCCTCTAGTTTTTGGGTTTCTAATAAAAAGCCATCATGGCCATAAAAAGACGATATTTCTTCATATTTAGCATGATTGATATGCTCGGCTAAAAACTTTTGCTCTTCTGTGGGAAATAAGAAATCGTTTTTAATACCAATGGCTAAAGTATTTGCTTTAATTGATTTTAGGGCATCTTTAAGTGATGAACGGTTACGGCCTAAATTGTGTGTATCCATAGCTTTAGTTAAATACCAGTAACTATAAGCATTAAAGCGTTTTACCAGTTTTTCGCCTTGGTAATTTTGGTACGATGATGCTTTAAATAAATCTTTCGGGTTATCGTCTACCTCACTTTGTGTGCGCACATAACTTTCGTAGGTACGGTACGATAATAAGGCCATGCTACGGGCAGCTTTTAAGCCTTTTAATCCCCCTTTAGGGTTCGATGCGTAAAAAGTTCTATCGGCTGCAATGGCTAATCGCTGCGATTCGTTAAAAGCAATGCCCCAAGGCGAGTGTTGTGCATTGGTAGCCAATACCACTAAATTTTTAATTTTATCGGGCTCTATCACAGCCCATTCTAAGGCTTGTTGCCCACCTAGCGATCCACCTATCAATACCTCAATGCTATTTATTTTAAGGTACTCGGCCAGTAATTGATGTGCTGCCACCATATCCCGTATGGTATATTGCGGAAACGATAAGCAATAGGGCAGGCCTGTAATTTCGTTTTTAGAAAGCGGGCTAGTAGTGCCATAATGCGAGCCTAATACGTTTGCACATACAATAAAATACTCGTCGGCGTTAAATAAATTTTTTTTACCAAATAAGCCTGGCCACCATTCAAATACATCCGAATTTGCCGTAAGGGCATGGCATACCCATACTACATTGCTTTTATCGGCATTTAGCTTACCAAAAGTATGGTAGGTAATTTCTAAATCAACTATTTTTTTACCACTTTCTAGTTTAAAAGGCTGTGGGTGCTGGTATGTTTTGTGGCTCATTTATATGTGTTAATAACAGCCCTCTTACCCAAAAAATAGCTAAGAGGACTGATAAATTGTGCTTTTAAATTTTTTCGAATGCTTGTGCAAAATCGGCCTTAATATCGTCGATATGCTCAATACCTACCGATACACGTAATAAGGTAGGGCTTACACCAGCTTTTATTTGGTCGGCGGCAGATAGCTGTTGGTGCGTAGTGGCCGATGGTTGTATAATTAAAGTTTTGGCATCGCCTACATTGGCCAAATGGCTGGTTAATACCAGCGCATCTACAAATTTAGTTGCGTTTTCTTTATCTCCTTTAATCTCGAACGATAATACTGCACCAAAACCATTTTTTAAATATTTTTTAGCTAGTTGATGGTAAGGAGATGAAGCTAAGCCGGGGTAATTTACTTTGGCTACTTGCGGATGGTTTTCTAACCATTGTGCCAGTTCTAAGGCATTATCCAAATGGCGTTGTACACGTAACGAAAGGGTTTCTAAACCTTGTATCAATAAAAACGAATTAAAAGGAGATATAGCTGGGCCAAAATCTCGTAAACCTTCTACACGAGCCCTAATAATAAATTGTATATTACCAAATGGCCCGTTTACACCAAACACATCCGAAAAAACCAAGCCGTGGTACCCTTCGGCAGGTTCCGAAAATTGCGGAAATTTACCATTACCATAATTATAGTTTCCACCATCAACAATTACACCGCCTACGCTAGTACCGTGTCCGCCTATCCATTTAGTGGCCGATTCTACCACAATATTTGCACCATGCTCCAATGGCCTAAAAATATATCCACCTGCACCAAAGGTGTTATCAACAACCAAAGGTAAATCGTGTTTTTTGGCTAAGGCCGATATTTTTTCGAAATCAGGAATATTAAATGCTGGGTTACCAATAGTTTCTAAGTAAATAGCTTTGGTATTGGCATCAATAAGTTTTTCAAAGGCTTCCGCCGATTCATCATCGGCAAACCTAGCCTCTACACCCAAGCGTTTAAATTGCACCTTAAATTGGTTATACGTACCACCATAAAGGTTACGTGTTGATACAAAATTATCGCCCACTTGCAAAATATTGTTAAGCGCAATAAATTGTGCCGCCTGCCCCGATGATACCGCCAAAGCCGCCACACCACCTTCTAAAGCTGCTATTCGTTGCTCGAAAACGTCGGTAGTGGGGTTCATAATGCGGGTATATATATTGCCAAATTCTTTTAAAGCAAATAGGTTTGCACCGTGTTCGCTGCTATTAAAAACGTAGCTGGTAGTTTGGTACAATGGTACGGCTCGTGAGCCTGTGGTAGGGTCGGCTTTTTGGCCTGCATGAACTTGTAATGTTTCGAATTTTAAATTTTGAGTTGCCATTTTTATTAAATGATTTTAAATGAATAAATTTTAAGAAATTTTTTAAAAGAAAATAAAAGGGGTTTTTTATCGCCTTGGGGCTGATAAACGAATAGCCAATTAGGCTTTACACATACAACAGCAACACATCATAAAAACCGGGGTTGATTTTTGAATGTATCTGTTTTTGACTTTTAAATATAAGTTTTGAGTAACAGTAATGTGATTTTTCATGTCTTTTTATTTTTAAATTTATTTGTCCCATACGGGGCAGGATTTGGCACCTTTCAATAAATATATAAGGAGGTTGCCAGTGGGTCTGCGAGCCTGTTCTCTTGCCACTTCTTAATAAACCAAAGACTTCATTTGAAGGATTTGATTTTTGGTATTTCAACCAAATAATATTTCGAATATAGGATGTTTTACCAATTAGTACCAAATTAAATTTTAATTATTTTATAAAGTATTGGTAATAAGTGAAATATTTTTTGTACTTCTTTTTCCCCACTCGGTCTTCTTCCCCTATCAGTCTCCCCAAAGGGGAGATGCCGTGATGCGAATATTTGATTTGAAATAATTGTTTTAAAATTTTTAAGCCGCTAGCGAAATCAAAAATCACACATCAAAAATCATAAATATAAAATAGGGGAGATGCCCAAGAGTGAAATTTTGGATTTAGATTAAAAGGCAATACGCAAATCATAAATCAAAAATATTTCTTGCATCTTTACATTATTAATGTACATTTGCATTCACAAAAAAATAAATGACTTTAAACAACACATATTACTACGGTTACTTTTTCTATGGCAATAGAAACGGGGCTTAGTATGTAAAAAATAAAAACACATACAAAAAAGACCCGGCTGTATAGTTCGGGTCTTTTTTTATTTAACATAAATAAAAAACCAAAAATAAAATATAAAACCTTAAAATACCCAGTAAAATGAAATTAGACTTAAATATTGCGCCATTAAGTAGCTGGATGCCAGCTAGCAGCGAACCTTTAATTATTTCGGGCCCATGTAGTGCCGAAACCGAAGAACAATTGCTTTCAACCGCACACCTTTTAAAAGCAACAGGTAAAATTAGTGTTTTAAGAGCAGGTATTTGGAAACCACGTACCCGCCCAGGCGAGTTTGAAGGCATAGGTGCAGAAGGTTTAGTATGGCTTAACCGAGCAAAACAAGAAACTGGCTTACCCACAGCCGTGGAAGTTGCCACTGCAAAACACGTTGAAATGGCTTTAAAAGCAGGTGTTGATATACTTTGGATAGGAGCGAGGAGCACCGTAAACCCTTTTACCGTACAAGAAATTGCCGATGCTTTGCAAGGTGTAGATATCCCAGTAATGGTAAAAAACCCTATCAATCCCGATTTATCGTTATGGATTGGTGCTTTAGAACGCATTAACCGAGCGGGTATTACCAAATTGGCCGCCATTCACCGTGGTTTTTCGAGCTACGAAAAATCGGCGTTTAGAAACGAACCTATGTGGGATTTGGCCATCGCCTTAAAAACCATTGCTCCTAATTTGCCCATTTTAAACGACCCTAGCCATATTTGTGGCACCCGCGATTTAATTGGTTTTATCTCACAAAAAGCTTTAGATTTAGATATGCAAGGCCTTATGATTGAAGCGCATATAGACCCTAGCGTAGCTTGGACAGATGCCAAACAACAATTAACCCCAGCCGCTTTAAGCGAATTAATTGATACCTTAACTTTGCGTACACCCGATTCGGAAAACTCTGAATTTACCAATAAACTTACCGAAATGAGAGGCAGCATTGATAGAATAGACGACCAAATTTTCCAAAAACTGGGCGAACGTATGTCGATTGTTGAAAAAATTGGCACTTACAAACGTGATAACGATGTTACTATTTTACAAGTGAACCGTTGGGACGAGATTTTGCAAAAACGTACCGCCATTGGCGAAGCCTTAAAATTAGATAAAGATTTTATAGAGAAAGTTTTAGAACTAATACACAGCGAATCTATCCGCAAGCAAACCGCTATTATGAACGAAGAAAAAACGGCTGTAAAATAGTATGAGCAATATCCTGTTAAAGAAAAAAACGTTTAATACCAATGCCGTTATACAACTTACAGGCTCAAAAAGCGAAAGCAATAGGGCATTAATATTAGCCGCATTAAGCGAAGGAAAGGTTAAAATAAACAACCTTTCTACCGCCGCCGATACGGTAACGTTAAACCATATTTTAAATCATCAGGCTGTAGCCGATGAAGTAAATGTAGGGCCAGCGGGTACTGCAATGCGTTTTTTAACAGCTTATTACGCTATAAAAAGTAACAAAATAACACTAACCGGTTCCGATAGGATGAAACAACGCCCTATCGGAATTTTGGTAAATGCCCTGCGAGATTTAGGTGCCGAGATTGAATATGTAGAAAACGACGCCTTTCCGCCGCTTGATTTTACAGGAAATTTTGTTCAAAAAACCAATCATATTAAAATAAAAGGTAATATAAGCTCGCAATACATTACGGCTTTGTTGTTAATTGCCAACACTTTACCTAATGGATTAAACGTAGAAATTGAGGGCGAACTTACCTCGCAACCATACATAGAAATGACTTTGGCCATGCTGGCACAGTGCGGCGTTTTGCATCAATGGGAAAACAATACCATAAGCATTGCACCCCAAAGTTTTATAGAAACAACCTTAACCATCGAGCCCGATTGGAGTGCAGCATCATATTGGTTTATGGTTTTGGCTTTCGCCGATGATAGTTGCATAACCTTGCCAAACTTAAAAAAACACAGTTTACAAGGCGATAGTGCCATTATCCAAATCATGGAAAATTTTGGCATAGCCTCAACTTTTGAGGGCGATAACCTCATTATCAAAAACAAAAACAAAAATTTTAAAGCCCAATTATTCGATTTAAAAAAATGTCCCGATTTGGCACAATCCATTATAGTAGCTTGTGCCATTTTAGGTGTTGAAGCCAGTTTTACAGGGCTCGAAACCTTAAAAATTAAAGAAACCGACCGTATTGCAGCCCTGCAAAACGAATTGGCAAAAATTGGTGTTAAACTTATCGAACACCTTGAAGTTTACCAATTAGATTGTTCGCAAAAGCAATATCCCCATAAAATTACCATAAAAACCTATGAAGACCACCGCATGGCAATGGCTTTTGCCCCATTAGCAATGGTTATTAATGAGGTGGAGATTGAAGAAGCGATGGTGGTAGAAAAATCGTACCCAAGGTTTTGGGATGATTTTGCAAGTTTAGGGTTTGAGTGTACATTTATGTAATTTTAAGTTTACTTTCGTATAAACAATTTTTTAAACATAAATTTTGAATTTGTTATTTGTCCTATAATTAATATTATGATATATAGTAAACATTCTATAAATTTGAATTATTAATAATACGAATATATACATTTTAAATTAAATATTATGTTAGAGGTACTTCAACAATACAAATCATTAAAAGACAGATTTAATGAGATACTTGCTTTATCGGGATATAGATTAGATTTTTTAGCTAAAGAATTGAATATGCAAAAAAATACTATGTCGGCTAAAAAACAACGCAATTCATTTACAGATGATGAAATGTATAAACTGCTTACTATTGTGTGGAATGAAAGAACTGAAGATAAATTTTTACATCAAGCAATGAAAGAAGCCGAAAAAGATGGTTTAATGAGCCAAAATGATATTACTAAAATGCTTGACGAATGCAAATAGAAGTTTATAATACTTTTTACCGTGACTTAAAAAAAGTACCTGAAGACATAAAAAAAATAGTTCCTGTACTTTTTGATAAATTAAGGGAAGTAAAAAATATTGAAAGTGTGGGTATTGGTTTAGAAAAAATGAGTGGCTTTAAAATATATTATCGGTACAAATACAAATCGTTTAGAATAGGCTTGAAAGTTGAAAATGATACTGTTTTTGTGATGCGTATATTAGACCGTAAAGATATATATAAATATTTTCCTACATCAAAATAAACTACTTAAACTACCTAAAAACATACAATAAAACTTTATAATCGGGGGGTTTGGGGGGTGGACTTTTTTAATAATTTGTCAATCTAAAATAAACGCCCAAAGTTGGCGAAAAACGAAGTTTTTGACAGCTTTTAACGCCAAAAAAGCCATTGTGTGGCAGAACTCAAAAAGATGAAGTGAAAAGCCCCCAAAAGGGCTTTTTGCTTCATCTTTTTGAGTTGCAATTTATCAGACTAAATATTTACGATTTAGATAATCGGCATTTGTTTTTTTGCCCTTCGGGTTAGCTGTAGAAAGGTAATCGGCATTTGTTTTTTTGCCCTTCGGGTGTGTGTGATACTGGTTTTTGGCGGTTGTGTTGGCGGCGGGAGCTACGTAGCCGCAAAGTGAGAACGGTTTTTTTTGCCGTAGCCCCGCAGGGTAAAATAAAGAAAAAAAAACTGGGCGATTTGCGGCGGGTACGCGAGTGCCATAACCCCGTAGGGTAAAAATTAATCGAAAAAAAAACAAAAGGGAGCCGACAATGAGGTTTTTTTGTGGCAAAGGCAAAAGGTATGACAGTTTTTACTGCCTTAACCCCGTAGGGTAAAATAAACAGCTGGAAAACTGGCGAACCGATTGCTTGCCACAAAAAACCGAATACCGTTTGTTTGCTCGTAAATATGGTTACGGAATAGTTCTAAATTTTCTACTTCTAAATTATTGCTTAGTGCGTGTATTAGTTTGATGCTTTCGGAACGGTTTAATGGTTGAAGCTTTAATATTTCGAAGTTCCAGAGAAATGATGTTTCGTTAGCTTTAACTTCACGAGCGGCTGTGAATATGATAAATGTATCTTTTAATTTTTCTAATATTTTGCGGCCGCTGGGCGTTATGCGTGAAATATCATCGATGATTAAAATATATTCTTTGGCTTTTACGGCACTTATAATGATTTCGCACATATTTAAAGTGGTTTCTTTTTGTACTTTATTTTTTACTTGTGTGATATCAAAATCTTTCCAAATGATATCTAAAACGCTGTTTCTATCTTTAAAAAGTAATAATAAAATATTAGCAAGGGATGCTTTAAAGTTTTCGGTATCATCTAGATTGAGTATTTTTTTATCGGTGGTTATGTTTTTTAAAAGATGGCTTTTACCTAAACCTATAGGTGCAATAATGATGGTATTGATACCTTTTTGAGCATTATTATTAAGTTGATTTAATTCGGGATTGCGACCTACTGAAAAATTATTTTGACTAAAATCTAAATTAATAATGGTACGGCGAACTGGATTAAACCAATTTCTTAACCGCTGATAAATTGATAATTTAACACCTGAAACTGCATTTACCCGATTTATTAATTGCTGTGTGGGAATGGCTGCATAGATTAAAGTAGTATCAAGACTGGAATGGCCTAACATGTTTTTAATTTCTTCGAGTTGTGAACCAGCGGACAAATGATGTGTAGCGAATGTGTGCCTTAATGCGTGTGGGTGTAGGTTAGGAAGATTTAATTTTACGGCTTTACGGTTAAGCATTTTCCAAGCCGCTTTGCGTGATATATGGCCCGAGAGTGAAAGTATTGATGGGAATAAAAAATTTGTTGGTTCGAGTTTTTTTATAGTTGAAATATAATCGGCAATGGCTTGGTATAACCTGTTTGAAATTGGAATTTGCCTTAATTGTGTTGATTTTTTTTTGAGACTGTTGACGGTAAGGATGCGATTTTTGAAATCGAACGAGTTTAAACGTAAACTTATGGCTTCGGTTACACGTAAACCAGCATCTAACATAAGCAAAATAAGCGTTTTTTGCTTAGGTAGAGGCGTATTTTTAAGTAATAGTTCGGCCTCGGCTTTTGATAAATAGTGTATTTGGTTTACCATAAATGTTATTTTTTTTTACGTCTTGACAAGAAATGTCGTTTTATCTTACCTATCTTACCTTTTGGCGTTTTTTTATACCGTGAGGGCTGTTTTTTGCTTAAATTTTATCTTACTTTTACTTACCCTATCTTACTTATGTTACCCTAATTTTTTTTAATCGTTTTTTTTACTAGGGTAGGATAGGGTAACTTAGGGTAAGATAATAAACAGCTATGTTACCCTGTTTTTATGTCTTTAAGATGCTTTAAATACATAAAAGGTAAGATAGGTAAGATAAAACTGTATTTTTCGCAACCTATTTATTTTTTTACTGTTTTTGTTATTAATAATTTACAACCTCTTGATACATTGAACCTGATAGAGGAACTGTTTTTTTGATAACATAATAACCCGAAATACCACCGCATTTTGATTTTTCGTAACCGAGTGTACGCATTGCCCTACCGACACCGACACTGTTTAAGCGGGTTAAATTTGACCAATGGCGCAAATGAATTTCGATATCTGTAGCGGTACAAAATTCGCCTGGATTATTTATTGTTGGTTTTTCGATGTGTTTAACAATTAGTGCTTTTTCGGGTGTAAGAATTTCGAAATCTTTATTGCGGATTTCGTTTGCATTTATATCATCGATGCTTAATTCGCTTTCGAAATTAATATCGTTTGCTAAGGCTAAAGCCTGGGACCAAACACGATTTATATCGACTACTTTTTTATATTCCCAACTTATGGATTTAATTATGAAACAAAGCCATCGAACTGAACCTGTATCATCACTTAAAAATTCATCCATATTAGTAGAGCCAATGAAACTACATGTACGGTTTATGATGCTGTTTTTACGGTCGTATGGTAATCTTTCATTGATTTGAGTTTTACTGAAGTATGATTTTAGTGAGTTAATTTCCTGCCGTGATAATACGGCGAGTTCGTCTAGATTGATTAGAAAGTTTTTACATAATAGTATCCTGGCATCTTTATCGTTTGAAATATCTTCGGCGATGTACTCGGATAGGGCAGGAGGGCAAAGGAAACGGCACCAAGTAGATTTACCTGAATTTTGCGAACTGTGGACTAAAACGAATGCTTGCTTATTGAAATAATCGGCAATTTGAGCACATTTTACTGAACGAACTAACCATTTTTTAAGGTGGTAATTAAATTGGTCCTGGTGTGAGGCTTTAACAAAATTGGCTAGTTCGGAAATGTAATCTTTATCGCCGTGTTTCCAAAGTGGTAAATCGTTAAAATACTGGTGTAATGGGTTAAAATGTGGTACAAAATCGGATTTTAGAATGCTTAAAAGTTTTTCGATAGATATGTTTATACCCTTTTTTTGCATTTCGATGTATAGGCTATTTTCGTTTAGCGAAACCCAATCTTTTTTACTTTTTGGTTTTATTTCGATATCTAATTTTATGGTGTTAAAACGAAAATCATAATAAGCTAACAAATACCGCTCGGTGGTGTGAAATATGGTTTCTTTTGGTTGTTCAACGATGTTTTGCTCGGCTTTTGTTTTGTGGTTATTGTAGCTTTCGTTGGCTAATTTTTGAAAATCTTGAGTGTGAAATGTTTTGAAATAATCGGCTATATCGTTAATTTTTTCGGGTAAATGAATTGGTATTAAATTGTATTTATCCGAAATTTTAAGCATTTGAGTACGGCCAGGGTTTGCTGTATTACCGAAATCGTTATCGTAACAAATAAACAGGTTTTTGCATTTGGCTTTTAGCTGTTGGATTATGTTTTCGGCTGGGATAATGGCTTCGGTTTTAAAACTTACACTATTAAAACCCCTTGAATTAAGTACTAAACAATCTTTTTTACCAGCGGTGATAAATAAATTATTTTGAAAATTTTCGAGTTGCAATAAACCAAAAACATCTTCATTATGATGCTTTGACATAAAGAATTTAGATACTTTTTTTGCTTCTTGTTTTGGTATATAAACCTCGAACCGCCCATTAACCTCATAAGAAAATGCTAAAACACCGCTAAATATTGGAAACTTTTTTATTTCGTTTTTGCTTTCATTATAATACTCGAAACTGCTAACGGCTTTAACATTATATTTTTCTAAAACGGAAATATCAATTGCTAAGGCTTGCCAAAATTGATAGTGTAAAGGTGTTAATGGAATGTGTTTGATGCTAAAGTGTTGTTTTTGGTTTGAATTTGCTAAGCCCATTTTTTCAGCAATTAAAACAGTAATTAAATTAAATTCAGTTTTACAATCTAGATTGTTTAAATAGGCTACAAACTGCCAAATATCGCCTTGCTTACCTGTACTGAAACATTTGAATGTGCCATTTTTATATACCCGAAGTGATGCTGTTTTGTCATCGGAAAATGGAGAGTTTATATTTTTTTCGGGAATTAAATCTAAACCAAGATACTTTGCGTAAATTTGACTTATTGAAACTTTGCTTAAAATTAGTTGTTTTTCCATTGTTTTAATTATTTAGAGAAATTAAGAGCGCCGAACCCAATTCGGCGTTTTTTAGTTTATATGAAATTTGGTTGATACGATTTATGAGGGTTTTATGGGTTGTGAATAGTGCCAATTTTTTAGCTTGATAGCTGTTTTTGTATTTTAGCCAGTCTAATATTGTTGTTCTATGATTGGTATATCGGCCACTTTCGATGGTGTAAATTTTTTCTTCGTTATTAAATATTTCGACTTCCATTTTATAAATTTCTATATCGGTTTTTAGCAAGGTGAGTGTGTTTTCGAGGTTGTATATATCTGTATCTAGTGCGTTATACATTTGAAACCGCAACCTTTCTATTTCTATTTTATTGGCTTGTACGGATTGGTAATATTGGCTGAGTGTGTTTAAATTAAAGGAAAGTGTAAAACCGTTACGGATGCTATAACCTGGGGATGGAACTAGGTTTAACCAAAGATTTTTTTTTGCTGTATTGGTTAAATTTATTTGGCTATCTATTTGTGTGGTTTTGTATTGGCGGTATGATTGTGTGGGTGTGTTTTGGGCGTGGGATATTTGTATAGATATGTATATTAAAAATGTACACAGCACTAGTTTTTTATGTATTGAGTTTATTGATAGATACTTGGTTAATAAATAATTATATGGAAACAGTATGTTATTTGTCCTATAATTAATATTATGTTAAGTTGGTATTTTAATAGTGCACAACTATGCCCGATACTATCCCTTTGAAATCCTATTTATCCACATGAGGTTGTTTTATCAACGTTTATGTATAAAGCAATTTTAAATACTCAATTTGGCTATGTTTATGTTTGTATCAATATATATAGTTAAATACCCTAAAAAATACATTGCATTTGCATTTTTTGCTATGGCTTTGCATAGGTTGCCTTTGTTGCTAAATAAAAAATGCACTTTTTGGAAACTGCTTGGTTGCGGTAAAAATGGTACTTTCGATATTAACCCCGATTACCAAAAATGGGGTTTGTTAACGGTTTGGCAAAATGAAAATGATTTAGAGGAATTTAAAATGCATTCGTTTATAGTTAAATGGTGGAGTTTTTTTTGCATCGAACAATACCATATACTAGCCCAACCCCTAGAAGCACACGGAAAATGGAGTGGTAAAGAGCCATTTGGCAATCCTAAAATAAAAGACTACCATGGCCAAGTAGCTGTACTAACCCGAGCAACTATAAGGCTTAATAAACTAAAAAATTTTTGGGCTAACGTACCTGCAGTAGCCAGAATTATGGCTAATGCGAAAGGCTTTGTTACTTCGGTAGGTATTGGCGAAGCACCTTTTTTTATGCAGGCTACATTATCCGTTTGGCATAGTGTTGAAGATGTAAAAAATTTTGCTTACAAGTCAAAAGAGCATGCCGAAGTAATTAAACTTACCCGTAGCCAAAACTGGTACACCGAAGAGTTATTTGCCCGTTTTAAAATTTTAAAAACCCATGGTACGATGGATGGTTTTGATCCTATAAATAATAAATCATGAGAGTAATTGCCGAACTACCCCACCCCGACTGTAAAATCACCCTTTTTAATATGAATAACAAATACATTATAAAATTTGAACAAGGTACGCTTGAACAAACGTATAAAATTGCCGAAATTGATATTGTTGGTGGTGTAAATGGCGTTTTCGAAATGCTGGATGAAGTCTTTATACAATCAATTATTCATCGTTTTACAAGTATGCGAAGCGATTTTTTATTGGCCTATAAAAAATATCAATAAATACTTTATATAAAGTGTATAAACTATTGTAAATTATGCTTTTAAAATAAAATAAAGGTGTAAAAAAAATTATATTTTGCAATATAAACTTTATACAACCAACTTAGTTAGCAAACAATATAGTATAACTTTAAATAAGATACATTAAACTACTGATATATAAGATAATATATTTACAACAGAATATAATACTCTGCATAATTATTGCCAAATTATTGCAAAGTAATACCAAAAATGAAATTTAAAAAATGAATTTAAATAAAGCCATACAACACAAAATTAACAACAAAACAAAGCCCTTAGGGTCTTTAGGTAAGCTCGAAGAAATAGCCTTAAAAGTCGCCCTGCTTCAAAATACTTTAAGCCCAAAAATAAATGTACCTACCCTAGTTGTTTTTGCAGCCGACCATGGTATAGTAGCCGAAGGTGTAAGCCCCTACCCCCAGGAAGTTACTTGGCAAATGGTAATGAATTTTATTTCGGGTGGTGCGGCCATTAATGTATTTACTAAACAAAATGGCTTTAATATTCAGATTGTGGACGCGGGAGTTAATTATACTTTTGAAGAAAATTTAGCTATCAAAAATTTAAAAATTGCTTATGGAACACGTAATTTTTTACATGAGCCAGCTATGCTTACAGATGAATTATTTAGTGCTTTTAATAAAGCCGATACGCTGGTAAACGAAATATTTAGTAGTGGCAGTAACTGCATAGCTTTTGGCGAGATGGGTATAGGAAACACTTCGGCAGCAGCTATAATAATGAATAAAATTACAGGTATTGCAATCGAAGAATGTGCTGGAAAAGGAACCGGATTAAGCAATGAAGGCTTGGTACATAAAATTATGATATTAAAAAAAGCGATGCTTAAACATCAAACCAAGTCGGTAGAAAGTATTTTACAAACTTTTGGGGGGTTCGAAATAGCGATGATTTATCAATCAATTTTAAAAGCTGCAGAAAATAAAATGTTGATTATTATAGATGGCTTTATTGTAACAGCAGCTTTATTGGCGGCGCATGTTACCAACCCGAGCATAATTAACTTTTGTGTATTTGCCCATCAGTCAGACGAAAACGGTCATAAAGCTATGCTTAAATTTTTAAACGTAGAACCATTACTAAACTTACAAATGCGCCTTGGCGAAGGTACAGGTGCTGCCTTGGCTTTACCATTGGTGCAAGCAGCAGTAAATTTTTTAAACGATATGGCAAGTTTTGAAAGTGC
Organism: Sphingobacteriales bacterium; assembly: GCA_004293485.1. GTDB lineage: Bacteria > Bacteroidota > Bacteroidia > Sphingobacteriales > Sphingobacteriaceae > Pseudopedobacter. The sequence goes on from RDYW01000058.1 coordinate 25,110, forward strand.
CGAAGTTTCGGATAAACTCATAAATTAATTGTTGGCCATTGTATTGTTCTGAAAAAATTTACACATTTTCTAAATAATTATGTTGTAAGTTCAATTGATAAGTGTAACAGGCATAAATCCTATGGGAACAAAGTTGAGCGTAGCGAAACGAAGTTCCCATAGGATTTATGCTGACAATACTACCTTTGACTTTACGAATGAAAA
>RDYW01000085.1 GCA_004293485.1 Sphingobacteriales bacterium
CCAAGTGCGGGTGGTATCATAAGAAGAATCACAAATTTGGTTGTCTAAGGCGTGCGTGAGTGTGATGTATCGGATTCCTCTTTGGTAAAAATAGGCTATATTTTTGAGGTCATTCTCAATAGCTGCACCATTTTCCATGCCCATAGGAAGTGAAATGATGCCCTTTTTAAAATTTGCCTCTACTTCAGCGGGCGTGCCAGCGAAGGCAAATTTATCGGGGTGTAGTTTTGTGATTCCCTCTATCATATTGATGAGCGTATCTGCATACGCCTTTGCTCCGCCTGCTTTTTGCAAATAAGAAGGAATATAAATAGACATAAAAGGCGCGTCTAAGCCACCCTTCTTGGCTCGCTCATAGTCAAAATCGCCTACGGGAGAGCTAATGGGAATGCCCAGAAATTCCTTTTCGAAACGGAAACCTTTGGTAATGAGCCTATAAGGTAAATCTACATGACCGTCAGTGATGATGTATTTGTGTGCCAGCTCATCTGCCATTTTTTTTAATTCCTCATCTGTCTTGGGCTTCTCGTCAAAAGAACAAGCAGCCATAAAAGTCAAGACAAAGACAAGAAAAAAGTATTGCTTTTTCATAGATATTTGATTTAGTGATGCCGCTAAATTATTAAATTTTGCATAGATTAAAGGTTTAAAAAGTCTTTTATTCGAATAAAGAAATTATATTTGTAAACATATTTCTATAACAAACTTTTTATAGCTTAACCACATTCTACGTATGCAAACTGTTATTGATAAAAGCTATGGCAAATTTGGCTACGATACAGAACTAAAAGCCATGTTTCATTATTGGAAAGGCTTTCTATTGCTCGACGAGGTAAGGCACGTTGCCGAAACAACTAATCCACTTATGAAAGAGTTGGGCTTGACCAATGTCATTGCCGATCATACAGAAATGGAACTTTTCAGTGATGATGTAGTTACCTATATCTCAGCTACTTGGATTCCCGAACAAGAAAAAGCAGGTGTAAAAAATATATTCGTAGTTCTTTCGGAAGAAACCTTTGCGAAGTTTTCAGCTGAAGATATGCACGAGCAGGCAAAAGCAACTTCTCTGATAGAAATTAGCCACTTTGGTAATATCAATGATGCAATAGCCGCCGTAAAAA
>RDYW01000059.1 GCA_004293485.1 Sphingobacteriales bacterium
TTAAATAACAGACCCGTAAGAAAATTTGGTTATCTAACTCCTAATGAAGTATTTTTACAGCTTAAGGTAAGTGTTGCACTTATCAGTTGAACACAGCAATGTTTAAAGATGTTGCCACATGTGTCAGTGGCTGTTTATCGTTTGAATCGATTATAAACAGGTCTACTTACGCTTTTGTAAACCTTGCATACAAATTTTTCTTATCCACCTATATTTTGTAACACATCAAAAAAAATTGAAAGCTCTTAGTTTTGGTACTTTTAGGCCAATCCTGTAGCAAGTAATCTCTGCTTAAAAAAACTTTATCCAGCCCTTTATGGTAGTTAGCTATAAGTTGTTTTATGGTTTCTATCTCTTTCACAAATACTATAACAAATATTTTTTCCTAAAAAAGGGAAACTTTTACACTTTATTTCCTAAAATAAAGGAAATAAAATTGCGTGTGCTTTATTAGGGGAAGTAGAAACATTACATAAAAAAATAACCCTTTTCGGTAATTATTGCCGAAGAGGGTTATGGGTTTGTTTTAAAGCCTTGGGTTATTTTTTTGCGGCAGTGGGGGCTGCTGGCATTGTGGGCATACCTTTGCCAGGTATTACGTTTACTAACTCGATTTCGAAAATTAGTGGACTATATGGCCCAATCATGCCGCCTTGCATACCTTGTTCGCCGTAAGCCAGTGCCGATGGGATAATAAGGGTGGCTTTACCGCCTTTTTTCATTTGCATTACGCCTTCATCAAAGCCCTTAATTACTTTACCCATACCTATAAGCATATTTAGGGTAGTATAAGGGCGTTGTGGGTTAAAGGTTTTATTGGCTTTGGCTACATCGGCAAGGCTGGTATCAAATACTTTACCCGATGTTAACTTACCTGTATAATTTAACATTACGCTATCTCCAGCGTTTAGTTTATCGCCAGTACCTTCTACGGTGTTTACTATTTGTAAGCCCGATGGAAGTTTAACAGTAACCAATTTATTATCGGCAATGTATTTACTTATTTTACCAGCCTCGGCTACTTTTTCTTTATTGCCTTCGGCTTTAAAAAAAGCATTTATTTTATTTTGAAAATCTTGTTCTTTGGTGCTATCTTTTTTAATTACTTCCATAATTTTAAGGTTGTAAACAATGTACTTGCCTTTTATACCTGGTGGGCGGGGTTGCCCTTTTTTTTCTGCCGAGTCGATATTTATTTTTATCGTAGCACTATCGCCCTTGGTTAGTTTCATAATGGCGTAAAATAAATCGCCATCGTACATTGATTTTGGTACGAGCGTTTGCGATTGGCGCCCAGTTTCGTACGAATTGTATAAAACCGAGTCGGCTTCGGTTTTAGCTACAATGTTAAGGCTAATAAAATCGCCTACTTTAATTGAGTCGCCGTTGGCATCCTCGTTAATGGTATATTCTAAACCTGCTGGGCCTTTTTGTAAACCCCCTTTACAAGCGGCAAAACCTAGGGCTGCGGCTGCAATTATCAAAAGTTGTTTTTTCATTTTGTGTTATGTTGTTTCGTTTTTGTGTGTGATTTATTATTGTAAAAGTAAATTTTTATATTCGGGTAATATGGCTTTAAACTTTGCGGTTACAGCAGCCAAGGTATCGGTTGATTGGCCTCCAGCAGCATTACGGTGCCCACCACCGTTAAAATATTTTTTACAGATTTCGTTGGCCGGAAAATCGCCTGCCGACCGTAGCGAAAGCTTTACTTCGTTGCTGCGTTCGGTTATAAATGCAGCTAGTTTAATACCGTTTATAGATAGCGCATAATTTACAACGCCCTCGGTTTCGCCAGTTTGGATGTCGAATTTATTGATATCGGCTTTGCTAACCGTAATTAAGGCGGTGTTAAATTCGTGTAAAACTTCGAGTTTATGGCTAAGGCAATAACCTAAAAAACGTAAGCGACCTTCGGATGCGTTATCGTAAACCAACTGATGTATTTGGGCGTTATTAGCCCCTAAATCTATTAAATCGGCTACTATGCGGTGCAAGTCGGAGGTTACTGTAGGGAAACGGAAAGAGCCAGAATCGGTCATAATGCCCAAATAAAGGCAAGTGGCTACTTCTTTGTTTATCAATGCGCTATCGTGTAAATAGTTTACAATAAAATCGTACACTAGCTGTGCCGTGGCGCAGGCTTTGGTATTCCAGTGCCGATAATCGTCGAAATCTTCGGGTTCGAGATGATGGTCGATCATTATTTTTAGTGCCGTAGCATTTTGCACTTCTGCACCCATTTCGTTTATCCGCGAAAGCGAATTAAAATCTAAACAAAAAATAAGGGCTGCATTTTTTATCAATTGCTTGCTTTGCGCCTCGTGGTTGGTGTAAATAATAACTTCGGAATTATGGGGCAACCAATGTAAAAAAACGGGATAATCGGTAGGGGTAATTACGGTAACATGATGCCCTTTTTGTATCAAATAAGTGTATAAACCCAATGAAGAACCCATTGCATCGCCATCGGGCTTGTGGTGCGTTGTAATTACAATATTACAAGGTTGGGCTAATTTTTGTTTGAGTTTATCTAAGCTAATCATCTGTTTTTTTGATGCTGCAAAGCTAAGCAAAACATCTTAATCTAATTAAAGCATTTAAAATTTAACATTAAATAACTAATTTTGGCGCAAAATATATAAAATGAGAACGAACAGAACTTTTACCATGATTAAGCCCGATGGCGTTGCCAACAACCATATTGGAGCTATTTTAAACGATATAACCACCGCAGGTTTTAAAATTGTGGCCATGAAATATACGCAGTTAAGTACAGATTTGGCTGGAAAATTTTACGCTGTACACGCCGAAAGACCGTTTTATAAAGATTTGGTTGCGTTTATGTCATCAGGCCCTATTGTTGCAGCAATTTTAGAAAAAGATAACGCTGTGGCGGATTTTAGAAACTTAATAGGTGCTACCGACCCTGCTAAAGCCGATATAGGTACTTTACGCAACAAGTACGCCACTTCATTATCGGAAAACGCGGTACATGGTTCGGATTCTGATGAGAATGCTGAAATTGAAGGGGCGTTTTATTTTACCGCTTTCGAGCAATTTTAGTGTAACCGCTCCGGGTGGGCTTACAACATTAAGTTCCACCCATACACATCCTCTAATTTGCCATATTTAATATCAAGCAGTGTTTTGCTTATTCGTTGTGTAAATTCGCTAAGGGTAGGATTGGGTAAATCGTATGTTTGTTGGTTGTGGGTAATAGAAATTACCGAAGCCACGCCAGCGGCTGTACCTGCCCCAAAAGCATCGGTAAGTTTTCCGTTTTGGGCAGCTTCTATTATTTCGGCTACCGAAATTCTGCGTTCTTCAACGGGTATTCCCCATTGCTGTGCTAGGGTTATTACACTATCGCGGGTAACGCCATTTAAAACAGTATCGCGGGTAGTTGGGGTAATTAGTTTGCCATCTATCAAAAACATAATATTGGCAGCACCCATTTCTTCGATATATGCATGGTTTTTAGAGTCTGTCCACATTAGCTGATCGAAACCTTGCTGGGTACCAAGTTTTGATGGGTACATGGCACCACCGTAATTACCCGCACATTTTGCATAACCAAACCCCCCTTCGGATGCTCGAGAAAATTCTGTTTCGATTTTTACATGTAAATTTTTAGAAAAATACGCCCCTACAGGGCAAGTTAAAACGATGTATTTATATGTTGTTGAAGGTGCTACGCCTAAAAAAGGATCGGTAGCAAACATATAAGGGCGTATGTATAAGGCACTGTTGGCTTGGTTGGGTATCCAGTTTTTTTCGAGGTTTACCAGTGTGGTAATGCTTTCGATAAAAATTTCTTCGGGCAATGTAGGCATGCACATACGTTCGGCCGAGGCATTAAAGCGTTCGGCATTTTTATCGGGCCTAAAAATAGAAACGCTACCATTGCTATGTTTAAATGCTTTTAAACCTTCGAAAAACGATTGCCCGTAATGTAACGACGACATGGCTGGCGAAATAGAAATTTCGCCATAAGGCACTATTTGAAAATTACCCCATTCGCCGTTTGCATAGTCGGCGGTAAACATGTGGTCGGTAAAAATTTTACCAAACTGTAAATTTTCAAAATCTACCATTGGTAAACGAGATTGGTTTACCTTAGTTATTTTTATTGCCAGCGTTTCAGTCATAATCCCATTTTTATCGAATTGGCAATTTACAAAATATTGTTTGGTTTTTTTGGCGATATTTTAAAATTTAATTTAACAGATAATGTATAGCTAAATAGGGTTAAACATAAGGTTTAAAGTTGTGTAAACTAAGTGGTTAAAGTTTTCTTTACATCGTTTCCAGCTCTTCCAAAGTTTTTCCTTTGGTTTCTTTTACTTTTATCTTAATAAATAAATACCCCAAAATACAAATAGCGGCGTAAAGCCAAAACGGCCCGTAAGTGCCAATTTGTTCGGCCAAAATAGGAAACGTAAACACCAAAATAAAATAAGCTGCCCATAACGATACTACGGCTACTGATGAAGCTAGGCCTCGGATTTTATTAGGGAAAATTTCGGAAATTAATACCCATGTTACAGGGGCTAGCGACATAGAGTAAACACTTATGGCCGCCAATACTACCACCGATACATAAATGGTAGCTGCCTGATTTTTTAATAATAAAGCAAGTACAATGTATAAAACCGCCAATGCCCCCGAACCAAAAAGCATTAATGGCTTGCGGCCTAATTTATCCACTTGCCACATGGCCACCAAGGCAAAAATAAGGTTTACAATGCCTATGGCCACGGTTTCGAACAATTGCTCGTTAAGGCTTGCGCCTAATGCCGCAAAAATAGTGGAGGTATAATTAAATACCACATTTATACCACACAATTGCTGGAAAACAGCCAGCGTAATCCCAATAATAACTGCTGGGCGTACGTTTTTGGCAAACACTGCTGCGTAACTTTGTTTTTGTGTATTGCCAGTAAAAGAAGTTTTAATATCGGCCAAGGTATTATTGGCGAAGGTTACGTTGCCAATTTTATTTAATACGCTTTGCGCTTTTTCTAGTTTGCCTGCTTTTACCAAATATCTTGGGCTTTCGGGTAGCCATATTAATCCTACCAAAAACAAAATGGCAGGTATAGCACCCAAGCCAAACATCCATCGCCAAGCATCGGGGCCATTGTCAGCTAAATTATAGTTGATAATATTGGTTACTAAAATACCTATTACAATGGTTAATTGGTTGATAGCCACATTGCGCCCACGCACAGTTGCGGGCGAAATTTCGGCAATATACAAAGGACTTAACATAGATGCCATACCTACGCCAATACCCGCCATAAACCTAAAAGCTACAAACACCGATAGCGTATCGGCGAAAGCCATACCTAAAGATGAAAACGCAAATATAATAGCGGCAAACATTAAACCTGGCCTGCGGCCTAGCCTATCGGCAATGTTACCTGCTATTAAAGTTCCAACGATGCAACCTAATGCTAGCGAGCCTGTTAAAAAACCTTCCCACCAGGCACTTAACCCAAATACAGTGCGTAAAAATGGTAATGCGCCTGTAATTACGGCAAAATCAAACCCAAACAAATAGCCGCCCAAAGCGGAAATAAATGAAATACCTAAAATGTATTTATTGTTGTATAATGCCGTTTGTGTCATAATTAGTTAAGGTTTTGGGTGTTTTGCAAAAAAGAAATCATACCTAAATGTACCATTGCTCCTTGGTGGTTTACATCTTGGGTTAAAATTTGGGTAAACAATTGCTGTGCTTCGTTATAATTGGCTAGGCCTAAATTACCCAAACCTTTTAAATACAAGCAATGTATGTTGTTTTTTAAGTTTAAATCTTGGTCGAACACCAGTAAATCGGGTAGTGATACTGCAAAATAATCTAGTTTAACTTCGCTATTTAGGTACTGGTTACCAAACGCAATAAGGCGGTTAAAAATTTTATCGGCTTTAGCTTTATCATTTAGTTTTAGCCAAGCTAGGCCTTGGTAAAATATTTTATCGGGCTGTGGGTCGTTATAAAAAATGGCTTGTACAGGCTCGCTTATGCCTTGGGTAGCTTTGTTAAAGTAGGCTAGGGCATCGGTTTTGTTTGCTAATCCGGCGTAAGCGCAGGCTTTAAAATATTCGATATCGTTTTCTTGCGCACCGTATAATTTACCTTCGCCAAGGTTGTGTGGGTATTGGTTGGTGTTGGATAGTAGCTCTAAGGCAGTTTTAAATTTTGTAGCTAATATAGCTTGCTTGGCTAGGGCAATATTTACCCATAAAAACTGGCCTAGCACCTTTCCTTCGCCACCTTCCCAAGGGTGAAACTGGCGGCTATTAACTAATGATTGCGCTTCGGGATATTTATTCAAACTGTTGAGTAGCGAAATTTGCTCGAGGTATAAATCATCACGACTGTTTACTAAATCGGGGTATTTTTGTAACAAATTTAACCGCTGGGCAACTGGGCTATTGGTTTTTTTGTACAACTGGTCTAACTCCATAAGCACCCTTGCATCGGTAGTATCTAAACTAAAAGCAGTTTCTAAAGCCTTGATTGCTTTTGGTATATCGCTTTGTTTATTATGGTATGCCAATGATAGGTTTCTAAAAACGGTAGGGAAGCTGGCATCTTTAGTAGCTGCGTTTTCCCAACATGCAATAGCTTCGGGATATTGCCTTTTATCGTACCAAAAATTACCTAAATAATAAGGAGCTTTGGCATCGCTAGGGTTTTTACTAATGGCATCTTGCAGCACATCAACATCTTCTATACGGTGCGGAAAGCAATAATCGGGATTTTGCTTTGCTGCTTTTTCATAAAAATTTAGGGCTTCAGTATTTTTGGAAATTTGTGAAGAAAAATAACCTAAATAGTAATACACCATTGGGTTACAGCTTGGGTTATCGGCTGTAAAAATTTCTAAAAAGGCAATGGCTTCGGTATAAAATCCCGCCTTAGCGTAATCTAAAGCATATTCTATATAGTTGTGTACATAGTTACGCATTAGGTTTTTTAGTTTATTTAACACCAAGTTTGCCTGGGTGGTATCGTTATTTTCTTTTAAAATTAGGTAATGCTCAAAGTAACACCCAAAATTAAATGCATCTATCTCTAATGATTCTTCAATAATTTTTATTGCCTTTAGCGGCTGATTGTTTTTGCGAAATAATACCGTAATTAAATGCCTTACCGAGTGGCTATGCCAGTTTTGCACTAATGATTGTTGGGCAAGTTTAAGGGCATCGTCCCATTTATTTTGCATTGCTGCAATGGTACTTAAGGCAAAAAAGCTGGCATGTTGCTGGGCATGGTTCCAGGTGCTTTTGTAAAATGCTTCGTAGGCATCATCCAGTTTTCCCTGTAATTTTAATGCCCAGCCAAGGTTGTAATAAGGTTCGCCATCGTAAGGGTTAGGGTTGCGCAGGGTTAGGGTGGCTATAGCTTTTTCGAAATAAGGTGTAGCTGTGGCAAATTTACCTCGTTTTAAATACCACAAACCCAAGGCATTGTTATTGCGAACATCGCCAGCATCTCGGCGCAAAGCCTCTTCATAATAATCTTTGGCCTGATAGGTTGCGTGGCGGTATTGTTCTAAATGTAAGCCGTTTAAAAACAATAATTCGGTAGTTTCAATATCGGCAGGGGCTTTTGCTGGTTGTGCCGCTTGGGGAATTTCTTTATTCCCTTTAAGCTCGGGTTTATAGTTAACCAGTTGCTTTCCGTTTTCATCATTTACCAAAATCTCAGCATCACTTAGTTGGGAATTAGCTATTTCAATTTCATTTTCAAAAACATGATTGGGCGAAAGGGTGGTGGTGGTTTCAAAAATTATATGACCTTTTTCCTTTAGCAGGATGCTTGCATTGGCATAAAGTGCTGTTGCATAAACTTTTATTTGCAAGCCATTTATGGTTTCTTCTATATTCACCATGGCCTCTTTGGTAGCATTTTTAACCATGCCTACTTTGCTGTAAGGCATAAAATACTGGGTAAAAGTTTTTTCCTCTTGGGGATTTATCCACGAAAAATCGGGCTGGTTATCGGTAAACATACCTGTCATTAGCTCAATGTAAGGGCCATCTTCGTCGGTAAGGTTGCGGTCCCAGGCTTGGCCGAAATCGCTATTGCCCCAAGTCCATTGTTTTTTACCAGGCGATGTGTGGTGGTTAGCTACGTGTAAAAGCCCTGCTTGGGTATCGTGTTCGTAACCGCCCATAAAATCGTATTTTGATTTTATGGCCATGTACGATGTAGGTACGGGGATATTTTTATACCTCGAAATATCGGTACCAGGCGCATAATCTACTTTGTAATAAGTACCTGTGGCAATAGGGAAATCCGATACATCGCGTTTACCATGGTCGAAAACGGCATTTACATCGGGCGGGAAAACCGATTGATAATCATCATTAACCTTTACAGCAGGGTTAGCCCACCACAAAAAAGTTTGTGCAAAAGGGGTTCGGTTATATAATTTTCCGCTTATTTCTATGTATGCCTTGCCGGGATGCAGGGTAAAGCCCACCATGCCTTTGGTACGAAACATAAGTTCTACCTCGTTTATCCATACGGTTTTGCTGCCATCTTCGTTTTCTTTTAAATTGTAATCAACGGCGTTAAAGGTAGATGGGCGATGGTGTTGTGGCCAGTTAAACTCTATACCTCCCGAAATCCATGGGCCTGTTAAACCTACCAAAGCAGGTTTAATTACTTGGTTATAATAAATAAAATGCCGTTGTTGCACTTTATCCCAAGCCATCTGTATCCTGCCACCTAGTTCGGGCAATATCATTACTTTAATGTATTGGTTTTCGATAAATAGCGCATTATAATCTTTGTTGATTTTGGTATCGCTTATTTTTTCGACTACTGGGTGCGGGTAAACCACGCCACTACTGCCTTGATATACTCTTTTTTCTAAAAATATTGGATTTTTTTCGGCTTTGCCAATAGGGTAAGTGGGTATAGAAACGGTTTCTTGCCAAACGTTTACTAAATTGTTCATATTATTTTGATTTTGAGGATAATTATTGCGGTGCAATAATGGTAAATTCTATTTGGATATGATAGTATAATTTTTATTTTTTACGGTAGCAAAACGCACTACATTATTTTTAATAAGTGTAAATTTTATAGGCTTATTAGCCGATAAAACCTTTATAACGTTACAATTATTGAGTTTTAAAGTACATAAAGTACCATTTTGGGAGGTTATTTTAAGGCGAGTTAACTTGGTGTTTTTCCAGTTTATATCAACAGTAAACCCTCCTCGGGCTTTAATACCAGTAATAAAGCCTGTTTTCCATTCGTTTGGCAAAGCTGGTAAAATATGTATATACCCCTCGTGGCTTTGTAGCAGCATTTCGGTAACAGCTCCTGTTAGTCCCATACTGCCATCAACTTGTACACGGCCATCGCCCAGTAGGTTGGGCATAATGATATTGTTAAATTGCCGTTTATGGCTATCAAAAGCTTGTTCGCCATTGCCCAGCCTTGCCCATAATGCTGTAAGCCAAGCCCTTTGCCAGTTTCCGCCACCTTCACCGTTTAGGTAACTGCTAAAGCTAGGGTACTTATTGCTGGCTTCGTCTTTTTCCCAATTGGGGTTACCTTTAAGGCGGGCATCAATGGTTAGTGCAGCGGCAGCGGCTAATTTGGGCGTAAGTGCTAGTGTAATTTGCTTTCCTGGAAACAGGCCGTATAGGTGCGATATATGCCGATGACCTAATTCTAGTTCTTTATAATCTTCAATCCATTCTTGGATTTTACCCGTTTTTTTACTTATTTGTAAAGGTACCAGTTGGGCTAGGGTTGTAACCAGTTGGGCTTTTAAAGCCAAATCTTGTTTACCTGTTTTGCCGTTAATGGCATTTATAGCATCAATACAATTGGTAAATAAATCGTGTATAATTTCTAAATCCATAGTTGCACCATAAGTAAACATGGATTGTACGCCATTGGCATCTTGGTAAGCGTTTTCGGGCGAGTGCGAAGGGTTGGTTACCCATTTACCCTCAAAAGGTAAGCCTTTGGGTATCTTCACCAAAAAATCTAACATAAACTGCGCCGAGCCTTTCATTAAAGGATAAGCCCTTTGTTGCAAAAACTGTTTATCGCCTGTGTATAAATAATGTTCCCATAAATGCCTTGTTAACCACGCACCGCCAAATGGCCAAATACCTACTACGCCGCCATCAATGGGCGAAGTGCGCCAATAGGCATCGGTGGCGTGGTGTAGTAGCCAGCCTTTGGCGTTGTAACTTGTTTTGGCTGTGTGCGCACCTGGTATTGCTACCGAATCAATTAAATCAAATAAGGGTAAGTGGCATTCGGAAAGGTTGGCTACCTCGGCACCCCAATAATTCATTTGTAAATTAATATTGGCATGGTAATCGGAATTCCAAGGCGCAATATTGTGCTGGCACCACAAGCCCTGTAAGTTTGCCGGTAAATCGCCTGGGCGTGAGCTAGATATTAAAATATATTTGCCAAAGTTATAGGCAAGTTCTGATAAATAAGTATCGTATACTCCTTTTGTGGCATTGGAAATTCTTTCGTCGGTGGGTAAATCAATCGCTTTGTTTTCTCCTAATTTAATTTTGGTTCTAGCAAATAAGGGGGTATAATCGTTTATATGATTTTGTTTTAGTTTTGGGTATGATAATCCTTTAACCTTGTTTAAATAGTTAGTGCATAACTGTGCGGGGTTGCCGCCATAATAATTGGTGGCAGCAACTATTAAAATGATTACTTGTTTGGCATTTTTAACGGTTAAAAAGCCATCTTTACTTTCTAAACGGCCACCAGTATTAATAACTTTTAATTGGGTTTGAAATTTTAGGCCTTTATTTATTTTAGCGATAGAGTCGTAAGCGGTAATTTGTCCGGCTTGAATTAATGTGCTGTTATCATTTTCTACACTGTACGTTTTGGCATCTCGCTCACGGTTCATGGATAGGCGTAAATTTAACCTACCAGCTGTACCGCAAGTATATTTAATTACGATTACTTGATTGGGGTGCGATGCAAACATTTCGCGGCTGTATAATTTGCCATCAACACGGTATTTTACTTTGGCTAAGGCCGAGTCGATACTTAAATCTCGGTAATAATTGTCGTATTTTTTGGTGGGATTTAAGTCGTCGATAAATAAATCGGAAAGCGATTGGTACGAATCTAAAAACTCGGGTACACCCAAAAATGTTTTTTCGGCTAATTTAGTGGCATCTTCAACCTTAGCATCAAATAATAATTGCCTAATTTTAGGTAAAGCTGGCCCCGATTGGGGGTTATCGCCTACAATTTTGTAGCCTCCCCAAAGTGTTTCCTCATTAAGTTGAATGCGCTCATGGTTTACACCACCAAACAGCATGGCCCCTAACCTGCCGTTACCAATAGGCAGGGCGTAATCCCAACCATTAATAGTACCCCATTTATTAGGGGTTAAATTTTTACCGTACGGGATAGAATCTTTTTGTGGTGCGGGTTGCTTGTACCACAGCAACATAGGTTGTTGTTTAGGTTGTTGAGCGTTGGCCGTGAATATATTTGATAGTATAAAAGTTATATACAATAATTTAAAATAAAAATTCATTTGAGCTAGTATTGGCTATAATATATATTGAATATAAATTGGATGTCGAAAGTATTCATAAAAAGCCATAAAAGCAAAAAAGGTAGTACAGCAACATTCGATAAATTTTATACTTTTTTATTTTAAAATCTTGGGTTTGATAATTAAAAAGCGCTGTATTGGTTAGATTTAAATTTTGTTGTTTTATTGAACGTTTTTTAATTTGTATCGTTTTGCTGTAACATGGTGTATGGTAGCATTAAAATTATTTCAATAAGTTTTTCAGCCCTATAACCCGTTTAACCAAAAGGTTTACTCAATATTTTTTTAAAAATCACTTAATTATTATGATATATAGTTTAAAACTATAAAAACAATCTACAAGATATTTGCCCATAGTAGCTGTGCCTTTAAATATCGTTATTATCTAAATAAATATTTGAACTTTAAACACTTAAACATGTAAAATAAATAGTTGACTACATGATTTTATAGTAAATAACTATTGAGCTTAAGATTGTAGTAAAATAAATTTGCTTGCATTTTTAGCCTTAAAATGATATCTTAAAATAATAAACTCTTTGCTGATCGGAGCCGTGGTTAATGAGTGTAACAATGTGAGTAATTTAAACTATCAAATCATTTATTGTTTATCAAATTTGGCTTAATGGACATTTGTGGTGTTAAAACCTTTGTAAGTGTTTGTTAATCGTAACTTTGCTGAAACGAAAGGTTACGATTAATAACTATAAATAATATCTAAGCTTAAAACCTAATCAATTATACTTTTTTTAGTTATCAATAAATACGGTTATATATATCCTTAAAAGCTGTTTTAGCATCTAAAGCCTTATTTACAGCCGCCGAAACTGCTATACCATAAATACCTGTTTGTAATAAGGCATCTATATCGTTTAGTGTAACTCCACCGGCAGCTACTAAAGGTATGTGTATATTTAATAGCTGCAACTCGGCAATGGCGTTTTTATAGCCATTTATACCCCAATGTGTATGGGTATTAGGTTTAGTATCGGTATGTGCAAATGGGCCACAACCAATATAGTCGACACCGGATTTTGTATGTGCTATAATTTCTTTTAATGTATTCGCCGAAGTGCCTAAGGTTTTATTGTTACCAATATGCTTACGTATCATGGGTATATCTACACCTGGTTCTTCTACATGTACGCCTTGTATATCAGCGTAGTTTAGCAATTTAAAATGGCTTGTTATTATCAAAGTAGTTCCCCAATCATCGCAAATAGGTATAATTTGGTTTAAATCGTTCATCATTTCAGCTTCGGTTTTACTAAAACAACGGTATTGTATCCAGTTTGCTCCAGCTTTACAAGCCATGTTGGCTTGTTGTGTGTGGCTAAATGTTGGTAAATCTTGGGTAAGGTAATGAAACTTGCCTATAAATTTTTTCATAAAAAACGGATAATTTTTTAAATCCAAATATAGGGTTACATCTTAAAATAAATAACCAATGCCACAGTTTTAGTAACATTGGTTAAATACGTTATTAATTTTTTGTTACAAAAACACAGTGGTAACATCGGTAATTTTCCATCCGCTATCGGTTTTGCTAAACGAAACTATATTTTCTTTTGTAAAACCTTCATATATCATTTTTACTTTTATTATACTAAAATTTTCTGATGTGCTTATGGTGCTAAACTCGGTTTTACAGTTTTGCTTTACATTGCCCATGCTTCGTATAAAATTTAACTCCTCGCTTTTTCCGTGTGTAATTATTTTGCCATTTCGGGTAGTATTAAATTTTACATCATCGGCTAATATGGTGGCATATTTTTTTGTTTCTCCTAAATTTATCATGTTTAGGTAAGTTTCAATCGAATAAGCCAATGTTCCTTTTTCTTGGGGATTTTGGATGGTTGCATTTGATAGTAAAGTAGTACCAATTACTGTAAAGGCTACTAAAAGTGTTTTTAATTTTTTCATAATTTATTTAAGTTTAATTTATGGGTTAGATGCTCTTATCTAGCAAAATGTTGCATTACCGTAAAAAAAAATTAATTTGCTTTACTTTTTACATTAAATAAACCCAAAGTATGTATCCCAAAAACCTAAATATTCGTTTAATATCCCTCGATATATTTAGAGGTATTACCGTTGCCGCTATGATATTGGTAAATAATCCAGGCGACTGGGGGCATGTATATGCACCTTTAAAACACGCCGAATGGAACGGGCTTACCCCTACAGATATTATATTCCCATTTTTTTTATTTATTGTTGGGATATCTATAGTTTTAACTTTTTATGCGCCCAAAACCATGGTATCACATAACTTGCTTTTGGTAAAAATTTTAAAACGAAGCGCTATTTTAATAGGTCTTGGTTTGTTTTTAAATTTATTTCCAAGTTTCGATTTTAGCCATGTGCGTATACCTGGCGTTTTGCAGCGAATTGGTATTGTATATATGGTATGCGCTATTTTATTTTTAAAAACCAGTAGGCATACTCAATTTTTTTTGTTTTGGTGCATACTTATTATCTATTACATAGTAATGTTTTATGTGCCCGTACCTAACTATGGTACGGCAAATGTAGAGGTAGAAACTAACCTTGCTGCATGGTTAGATAGGTTAATAATTACACCCAACCACACTTGGAAACAAACGGTAACCTGGGACCCCGAAGGTGTTTTAAGCACATTACCAGCAATAGCCACTGGCATATTTGGTATAATAATGGGGTATATACTTAAAGAAACACCAAAGTATAATGGTATTACCGCATTACGCATGATTTATCATGGGGTTATGGCAGTAATAATAGGGCTTTGTTTCAGTTACTTTTTCCCTATCAATAAATCGCTTTGGTCTAGTTCATATGTGTTGGTAACGGGAGGGCTGGCTACTATTATTTTTTCGTTAATTTATTTTTGGTTTGATGTAAAAAGCCATAAAAATTATGTAAATCTTTTTCTGGTATTTAGTAAAAATGCTATCACTGTTTTTTTTGGTTCGGCAATTATAGCTAAGCTTTTTAACATAAAATGGATAAGTATAAATGGAAAGTTAATTGGGATTAAACAATGGCTTTACCAACTTTTTTTTGTAAATTTTATAAAAAACCCTTATCTAGCATCATTGCTTGGGGCTTTAACTTTTGTAATAATTTGGTATGTTATACTTTGGTTACTGGCTAAGCTTAACATAAAAATAAGTGTTTAACCACAATCTTAACCTCACCCACCCCAACGCATTAGTTTAAGTTCGTTACCGTCAAAAACAGCATAAGTATTAAAATTTATCCATTCGCCTAAGTTAATGTACCTAGTATTTTGCTGTAAACTAACATCAACCGGGAAATGCCGGTGTCCCATAATTATAAAGTCGTAGCTGTTTCCAAGGGCTATTTGATTTTTGTTAAAATCACTTATCCAAGCCAATTCAACAGCTTCAAATTTTTTTTCGTTACGTTTAGCCAGTTTGCTTTTACTGCTCCAATAATTTGCTAAACCTACACCAATATTAGGGTGAACAATAGAAAACAGCCATTGGCAAAATTTATTTCTAAATATTTTTTTTAACAGTTTATAGCCCTTATCCCCTTTGCCCACCCCATCGCCATGATGCAAAAAAAACTTTTTACCGTTACGTGTGATTTCAATGTCATCATCAATTATAATTGTACTAAACTCTTTTTTAAAATAATCGAATACCCACATATCGTGGTTACCTTTAAAAAAATAAATCTGCGTACCGCCATCGCTTAGTTCGGCTAGCTTGCCTAGTAGCCGAATGTAACCTTTAGGAATAACCGTTTTATACTCAAACCAAAAATCAAAAATATCGCCCATTAAAAACACTTCGGCTGCATCCGATTTAAGGCTATCAAGCCAATGTACTATTCTTGTTTCACGTTCTCTGCTTAAAGCATAAGTAGGCGCACCTAAATGAAAATCGGAAGCAAAGTATGATTTAGTTTTTTTCACAGCTATAAAACTAAATAAATATACACTGTAACCGAAATATAGTTAACTAAAAATAAGGTGTTTTTTTATATTACTTTGACAAACATGAAACAAATATTAAATTCAGATGACAATAAAGCATAAATTTTAGACAAAAAAAAGGTAAAAGTATCAATGTTGTTACATTACTTTTACCATCCTATAACCAATTTATGCAAGCCCGTTCTTGCACTTATTTAACCAATTTATTAACTAATTAAACCAAAATGAGAAAGAAACTCTTACTCAAACATGGGGCAGATATTTTTTTTGCCACATTTTTTAGCTCGTGGCGCTCACTAAAAAACAGCACACAGCAACTAATGGTAATTTTCGCACTTTTTGCATGTGCTACTTTTTTACCCTATTCGGCGCAAGCCCAAACCTATAAAGCTATGCCATTGGATGGTGGAGGCTGGACGAGTGGTTTTGCACAAGCCAACAATGGCCGACTTTACGCCTACGGCGACGTATTTGGTGCCTGGCGAAGCGATGATGGAGGCAATAATTGGACTTACCTAAACTGGGATATCAAACCAAAAGAAGTTGAACCCAAAATCCCTGGTGGTGATGTGGTAGGTATGGGCATGGCAGTACAAAAAGATAATGCCGATGTAGTTTACTATGCATCTTTTAATGCTTTTTACAAGTCCACCGATGGAGGAACTACTTGGGCTCGATACCTAGACGACATAGCTTGGGGTGATCAGCCTAAAGAATTTCGACGCTTTCGTGGTACCTCACAAATTTTAATACGCCCTAATAATCCTAACGAGATTTGGTTTGCTGGGCCACGAAAAAATCAAACTGGATGGCTTTGGAAATCCATTAATGGAGGGCAAGATTGGGTAAAAGCTGGCGGTAGTAACTTTGATAGTAACAAAGCCCGTACTTTGCATAACGTAGCTACCTTCGCCAACCAAATATGGGTAGGTTCGGATAATGGCCTTTATGTTTCTACCGATGGGGGTAATAACTTTAACTTGGTAGGTAACTCAACTAGCCTTAAAGATGTGGGTATGATTTCTCGCTTTACCTCTGGCACTTTCGCAGGCGTTGGCCTTGTAACCCGAGCTAATAATAATGGTGGTGGTATATCACGCATTACAGCTACCAATTATAACGATGCTAACACGTACACCGTTAGTGATGCAGCTACTAACAACCTTTATTTCGGCTACCCTACTGGTTTGCAAATTTTTTCAGATGGCTCATCCAGTGCTTGGAATACTAGTGGCGACCGCCACGGCTTTAGCCCCGCAGGCGATGGTGGGCAAACGTTTACTGTAAGGGCTACCACATTAAATACCAACCCCACACCTATTTGGACTACCGCAGCCATTATGGCTGGAAAAAACCACCCCGACTTTGGTACCGACCAAGTTATCGAAGATGTAAACAATCCTAACAAGTGGATTATTACAGGTGGTGGTGCTGCTATGTACAGCTTAGACAAGGGCTTCTCTTGGCAATACTTTCCAAATGGTGTTGGTATTGCAGCTGTAAAAACTTACCTCGCTAGTGTTAGCCGTTTTGATGCAAATCGTGTTTACGTTCCCGCTTCCGATATCGGCTCGGTTATTGTTACCGATGGTGGCGCAAGCGGACAAGCGAGTTTAAGTTCTTGTAAGTTTTTTACCACGCTTCACGGCAGCCACCGTGTAATGGAGGGTCCGAATACCCAAAACCTAGTAATAGCCGGTGTAAATCAGGGTGCTTGCGCCAGCATTTTGCTAAAATCATCAGATGGAGGTACTACTTGGAACAATTTTAATCTCAGCGGAAGTGGGCTACCCCTTTCTTATGATGGAATTTGTAAAACAGCTATGTCTATCAACGATTCTAATGACTTTTTGGTATCCTTAGCCAGTGCCGCTACAGCGGATAATCAAAGTTCTGTTCCACCTAATTCTATTAATCCTGGTGTGTATCGTACAACCAATGGAGGCTCTTCTTTTACCCCAGTAACAGGATTGCCCGCTTTCAATACCCTTGATATAGGGATTAGATATGGCCCTCAAAACAGTTACATCGAACGTGATGCCACCCAAGCCGACCTTCGTTATTTCGTTTCTCGCCACATTGGCAACAGCCCAAGTGCTTCAACACAGCTTTATCGCTCTACCAATGGTGGCAGCAATTGGACACCGGCTGGTTATATATTCGGTACTGGTGGTTGGGTATGGGCACTATGTGCCGACCCTATCCGCACCAACACTTTGTGGGCAGCTGGAGGTGGTTTTGGCGTAAAGGTATCACGCGATGGTGGCGTAAGTTGGAACCCTACGGCACAATTTTTCGACGCCAAATATGTTTCTTCATGCGATGGCAAAATTGCCGTTTGGGGTAGAAGAGGTGGAGAACCAAACCCAGAATTATTATGGTACTCTGCCGATGATGGGGCTACATGGACAGTTCAATCAACGGTTGAAAAAAACTTTCACAGCATACAAGGCATTACCGTTGACCGTAACGGAAAGATTTGGGTAAGCTGGAATTCGGTAACAGTAGTAACGCCAGCAGGTGCAGCACTTACTAGCCCAGCAATAGTTACACAGCCATCTAATCAATCAGCGGTTACAGGTACTTCTGCAAGTTTTACTGTGTCGGTAAGTGGTAACCCTTCGCCTAGCATACAATGGCAACGAGCCGCTAGCGGTAGTTCTTCGTTTTCAAACTTATCTAACGGTGGTGCTTACAGTGGCGTAAACTCTAACACACTTACAGTATCCAGCATAACCGCTGGTATGAATGGCGACCAGTTTCGTGTGGTAGCTAATAACAGCCAAGGCAATATTACAAGTACTGCAGCAAGCCTTACCATTACGTCATCTCCTGTTCCTGTAATAAACAGTACATTAACTCGTACAGGTAGTGTTGGTTCGCCGTTTAGCTATACCATTACAGCTAATAACTCTCCTAATAGCTATAATGCAACTAGTTTGCCAGCCGGTTTAAGTATAAATACTTCAACAGGTGTAATAAGTGGTACACCAAGTGCCGTAGGTACAAACAATGTATCTATTAGTGCAACAAACGTTGGCGGTACCGACACCAAAATACTTGTAATTACAATTAGTGCTGCAAACAGTGGCGGTACATTGTTTACAGGAACAGTTTCGGGTAGTGCAGCATACAACAATGAGGCGCAATATGCAGCATCTAATGTGTTTGATGGAAACATTAATACTTTTTTTGCTCCAGCAACTTCTAATAGTTTTGCACAACTAGATTTAGGCAGCACAGTTACCGGAAAAGTGGCTACAATAAGATATTACCCTAGAACAGGTTATGCTGGTCGTATGGTTAATGGCGTTTTTCAAGCATCTATTAATGGCACTAGCTGGACTACACTGCATACCATTAGCACCACGCCTTCAGAAACATGGACAAGTGTAACCGTAAGTGATGCAAATTTCTATCGTTACTTCCGTTACTTTCAACCCAATAACCTTGCCGATGTATCTGATATAGAATTTTTAGGAACCACACAAACTTCTGGTGGCGGAACACCAGCACCTGTTATTACCAGTACACTTACCCGTAATGCAACAGTAGGTACAGCATTTAGCTACACTATAGTTGCTAGCAACTCGCCTACTAGTTATAACGCTACTAGCCTACCCGCAGGTTTAAGTGTAAATACTTCAACAGGGGTAATTAGTGGTACACCAACTTCAAGTGGTACTAGCAATGTATCAATTAGTGCAACCAATGGAGGTGGTACCGATACAGAAACATTAGTAATTACTACCAGTGCCTCAACGCCTCCTGTAACTATTATTACCAGCAGTTTAAGCACATCGGCTACAGTGGGTACATCATTTAGCTACGCTATAGTTGCTACCAACTCGCCTACTAGTTATAACGCAACCAGCTTACCCGCAGGCTTAAGTATTAATACTTCAACAGGAGTTATAAGTGGCACACCAAGCGCTGCAGGTACAAGCAATGTATCTATTAGTGCAACCAATGGTGGTGGTACCGATACCGAAACATTGGTAATTACGGTTAATGCTGCTAGTGGTGGGTCATTTCCTATCATTACCTCTCGTGGCCAAAACTTGCCAAACGAAGGTAATGCTAAAGCTTTTGATTTAGATAATAACAGCAAATGGTTGGATTTTAGTGCAACCAGTTTCTTGCAAATTCAGTATCAAAATGCTTCTGCATTTAATCAGTATAGCATTGTTTCAGGTAATGATGCCCCAGAAAGAGACCCTGTTGCTTGGACTATACAAGGTTCAAACAATGGAACTAGCTGGACTACATTAGATACCCGAACAGGCCAATCATGGGCAAGCCGTAACTTTGTAAGAAACTTTAACTTTACCAACACTACCGCATTTAGCTATTATAGAATGAATGTAACAGCTGTTGGCAGTGGTGCAATAGTTCAACTTTCGGAGTTAACCTACAGCACAGGCTCATCAACACCAACCTTACCAACTATAACAAGCACACTTACCCGTAGTGCTACGGTAGGTACTGCATTTAGTTATTCTATAGTTGCCACCAACTCGCCTACTAGCTACAACGCTACCAGCTTACCCGCAGGCTTAAGTATTAATACTTCAACAGGGGTAATAAGTGGTACGCCTTCAGTAGCAGGTACAAGCAACGTATTAATAAGTGCTACCAATGGTGGCGGTACCGATACCGAAACCTTAGTAATTACAGTAAATGCTGCTAGCGGAGGCGGTGCAAGTAATTTGGCCCCAGCCGGAATTGCAAGCACTTGGTCAAACATACCCGCTGCAACTTCAACCAGCGATGCCACTAAAGCAAGCAACACACTTGTAAACAATGGAAACACTAGTGCTGAGGTAATTTACAACGATGTGGACAATGCAGGAAATTGGCAAGCTGCAGGTATTGTTTGGGCTAGTACACAGCAATCAATTACGAGCATAAAACTTTATCATGGATTTCATGGTGGAGGAGAAGATAATGGTTGTTTTACGGCTAATATGAAAGTACAAAGAACTACCAATGGTACCACTTGGACAGATGTTACTGGTTGGTCAGTATCACCATCATATCCTTATAGCCCAGCTACATCAAATCAAACCTATACTTTATCTGGCCCTACCATAAGTGGCGCCCTTGGTGTTAGGGTTATAGGACAGGTAAGAACTAACGACGTATCATGGTCGATAAAAGTTCGCGAACTTGAGGTGTTTGGCAGCTCAACGGCTGTACTATCTGCACCCAATAGCAAAATATTATCTATTGATGCACCCCAAATAAATACCGTTGAGATTTACCCTAACCCAGCTAACGATAACTTTACAGTAAGTGCACCTGATAATAACAGTGTGATAACTATAATGTCGTTAAACGGTAAAGTAATAAAAACGGTAAAAGCTAAAGATACGATAACTACTATAGATTCGAAAAGCTTTGTACCTGGCTTGTATTTAATAAAAGTACAAAACAACAACCAAAGCCTACTTAAAAAATTAATAGTTGTGCGGTAGTTGCCATTATTTTAATATTTAATTGATAAAAGAGGCTGTATCCTTAACGGGCATACAGCCTCTTTTTTTGCACAATAAAATTTTGCAAGATTGCCAATTTGATAAGTAGCTGAGGGTTAATAGCCTCAAAACCATGCTAAAAAACAAAAAACTACAAAAGCCAAATCTGCCACAAACCTATATTGTGCTACTATTACCTTAAAGTTAAAAAAGATAGCAAACGCTAAATTAATTTGTTAAATAATTGTAAAATTTTTAAAATAGTAAATAAGGTATTATAAATTGCTAAAATAATACCAAAAAAGCAACCGGCACCCTATACTTTAGTTTTTAAAACCAATAAGAAGTAAATCCCCAAAATTTACTCTTATAACCAATTATTTTAACTAATTAATTTTAAAACAAAATGAAGAAGAGTTACTTATTTTCATTTGTGGTTTACTATGTGTATGCCACAAAAAATTACTTCAGCCAATTTAAGGGCATTAGTTGGCATCAATTGATGCTAATTTTGGCTACCATTTTTGGCTCGAGTTTTTTACTTTTTAAAGCACAAGCTCAAACATTTAAAGCTGTACCCCTTGATGGTGGCGGCTGGACAAGTGGTTTTGCACAAGCAGACAATGGCCGAATATATGCTTATGGTGATGTATTTGGTGCTTGGCGTACAGATAATGGTGGAGTTAACTGGACATATTTAAATTGGGGAATTCCTGGAGGAGATATTGTAGGTTACGGCATGGCAGTACAAAAAAACAATGCCGACATAGTGTATTATTCTACAAACGATGCACTTTGGAAATCAACCAACGGTGGTACCAATTGGACGGCTCTGCTTACAGATGTTGGCGATAACACCCCTAGATTTAGAGGGTCTTCGCCGATTTTAATTCGCTCAAATAATCCAAACGAAATTTGGTTTGCTGGACCTCGTAAAAACCTTACCGGGTGGTTGTGGCGTTCAAACGATGGAGGTAACACTTGGAACAAAGCTGGCGGAAGTAATTTCGATAATAACAAAGCCCGCACTTTACATAATGTGTCAGCTTATGCTAATCAAATTTGGGTTGGGTCAGATTTTGGTCTTTTTGTTTCTACCGATGGAGGAAACAATTTTAGCCAAGTAGGAAATAGCTTTGATGTAGGGATGATTCAGCGTTTTACATCAGGCCCTAATGCTGGCGTTGGGTTAATTACCCGTGGAACGGTGAATGGAGATGGTGGAGGTGTTTCGCGAATATCAGCTACAGATTACAACAACATTAGTACTTATACAACCACGCCATCGGTAGGTCAAAATATATATTTTGGTTACCCCACAGGCTTACAAATTTTTTCGGATAACACTGCATGCGCTTGGAATACTTCGGGCGACAGGCAAGGGTATAGTACTGATGGAGGTGTAAATTTTGCAGTACGCCCAACAACACTTAACACCAACACAGTACCAATATGGACTACAGCAGCCATTATGGCCGCCAAAAACCATCCTGATTACGGTACCGACCAAGTAATACAAGTAGGAAACGACCCTAACAAATGGATTATAACTGGCGGAGGTGCAGCTATGCAAAGTTTAGATAAAGGATTATCTTGGAGTTACTTTCCTAATGGTAGTGGTATAGCAGCTGTAAAAACATATTTAGCTGGTGTAAGCCGATACGATGCAAACAGAATTTATATACCAGCTTCAGACATTGGTTCGGCCATTGTAACTGATGGTGGAAGCAGTGGAATAGCCACCCGTAGTTCATGCAAGTTTTTTACTAATTTACACGGTACTTTTCGAGTAATGGAAGGTGCAGATTTAAACAACCTTGTAATTGCTGGTATTAATCAAGGGGCTAATCAAAATATAATGTTAAAATCTAGCGACGGAGGTGTAAACTGGTCGAATTTTAATTTAGACGGTACGGGTTTACCCGCCTCTACCGATGGTATTACTAAATCTGTAATGTCGTTTACTAACTCTAACGATTTTCTTGTAGTACTTTCAGAGGTTGGCAGTCCTGCACAAAGAGTATATCGTACAACAAATGGCGGTTCATCTTTTAGCGGGGTCTCTGGCTTACCCGATAATTCGCCAACAGGCGGCAGATACAGCCCCCAAAATTGCTTTATAGAGCGTGATGCTACGCAAGCAAATGTTCGTTATTTTGTTGCTCGTGGCCAAGAATTTTATAAATCTACCAACAGTGGTGCAAATTGGGCGCCGGCTACACATCCTTTCGGAATAGGTACCTGGGTATGGGGTTTGGTAGCCGACCCTATCAGAACTAATAATCTTTGGGCAGCTGGAGATTTCGCGGGTGTAAAAGTATCACGCGATGGTGGAGTATCTTGGACATCTACAGCCCAATACATTAACGCTCGTTATGTTTCTTCGTGTGATGGAAAAATTGCAGTTTTTGGTTCAATGAATGGAGATGCACAACCTCGTTTATACTATTCAAGCGACGATGGAGCAAATTTTACAGCTCAAACCAACGCAACTAATAACTTTCATAGTGTACAAGGCATTACCGTTGACCGTAACGGTAGAGTATGGATAAGTTGGAATTCTTGTACTGTGGTAACCCCAGCAGGCGGTACCCCTCCACCAGCCGATACCCAAGCCCCAACGGTACCCTCTGGTTTATCATCGGCCAGTATAACCCAAACCAGCTTTACCCTAAACTGGGCAGCCAGTACCGAT
>RDYW01000086.1 GCA_004293485.1 Sphingobacteriales bacterium
TGAAGGCGAGGTACGCAGTCCTAAACAAATAACCTACAGTAAAGGAATCACGGTAAAAGATGCCATTTTATTGGCCAATGGCTTTACCGATAAGGCAACGCCTACTAAAATTGAAATTGGGCGAAGATATAGTACCACTGACACGGCCATTTCCAGAGAATACCGAATTGCTTATGCCATTAATGTAAGTACCACAAATGATTTGAACGCCTTAGATACTACTTTTCAATTGCAGCCATTTGATATAATTTTTGTTCGTTCCAACCCCAATATAGGTAATACTGCTGCAGTAAGTTTACAAGGAGAATTCCAGTATCCGGGCAGATATATTATTACCACCAAAGGCGAAAAATTAACCCATATTATGGAACGAGCCGGAGGCATATCGACTTTTGGCGATATCCGGGGAGCAAGTTTATTACGTAGAAATACGCTAGGCTTGGATAGTTTATTACGTTCTACTGTAAAAAAACAACTAGCAAAAACAAAAGATACTATTATTCAAATCGGCAATAAGAATCAAGAGTATGAAATAGTTGCCGTGAACATCAGTGCAGCTTTAGCTGATTCAAATTCCACTGAAAATATTGTGTTACAAGAAGGTGATATTGTAATTATTCCCATGAAAAACCAAGTAGTAAAAGTAAGCGGAGAGGTTTTGCAGCCATCGCAATTGAGTTTTGTAGGTAACAAAAAAATGTTACATTATATCAATAGAGCCGGTGGATTTTCACCGCAGGCCTATAAGAGTAAAGCATTTTTGGTAGGGGCCAACGGCAATGCAAAAACTATCAAACGGTTTTTGTTTTTCAAATCATATCCTACGGTAGAAGCCGGCGATGAGATAATTATACCTCAATTGCCGGATCGTAGTTCAAAGAAGCTATCCACTGGTGAAATTGTAGGTATCACCACCGCGGTAACTTCATTAGCTACTATTGTATTAGCATTAATTCGATTATAAATAGAGTATGCAGGAAGCTCCTCAAGAACTATCAATCGCAGAGTTAGTGGATATTTTAAAAGTCCATTTTAATAGAATTATTGGTTATTGGAAGCTACTTTCAG
>RDYW01000060.1 GCA_004293485.1 Sphingobacteriales bacterium
GTATTGTCAGCATAAATCCTATGGGAACTTCGTTTCGCTACGCTCAACTTTGTTCCCATAGGATTTATGCCTGTTGCACTTATCAATTGAACTTACAATCTATTCTTTTTTAGAAATTTTTTTATTTTCATTTAGTTGTTTTGCATTTATAGAAACAACAATTTTTTTGCCTGTTTTTGCTTCTTTTTCTTTTCTGGTATTGCCTGCAATGGTGCCTCCTTGTTTAGCAATTACTTTATTTTCTGTAAATGTATTTGGTTTTTTTTCTTTGCTTATTTCAGTAGTGGTAGCTTCGGCAAGCATATTTAGTACCAATTCTAAATTGGTCATATTATCTCTTAAGTTTTCTTTTTTTAGGTCTTTGTGTTTTTTGTACTGCTTTACGGTTAATCCACTCCATGCTTGGGTTATTTCATCAGTTAATATAGCAAATTCTTGCCCTTGTTTTACTCCTCTGTTTTCCCATTCGTCTGTCAGTTCTTTGCGTACTTCTATGCTTTTAAGTCGTTGGTTTATACGCTCTTTGCTGTATCCTTTTTTAAAATAGGTTTCCATTAATCTATCAAAGCCTAATTCGGGGTTTTCAATTTCATCTACTCTTTCGCTTCCTACTTTGGCTAACCAAAGTTTAAAAGGCTCTGCTTTAGAACTAGGGATAGATTAGATAAGGCGAAACAAAGTTTCAGTATTAGCAACATCGGTGAAATATTTTTTTCCATCACTAGCTATTAATTTCAGTTTGTCACATTTTGTGACAATCTCACTTCCTTCTTTTTTAAGTCTATTTTTTAATGTAGTCCAATAGCTCTGTGCTTTTTTATAGTCTGGTTGATTAGTAAGCACTGCTACTATATCTATAATGCTAAAATACCATACCTCCTTTTCATCATCGTAGTGGCTACGTACTTTTTTGTCTTCAAATAATTTGATGTTACCCATTTTCAATTACTTTTATTTACTCAATCTATAATTTTTTCATTTTGGTGTTTGTGAATCGCTTTATTTATTATTTTCCATGATAGCGATTTCCTCCGCTGTTAAGTTGTAAAGCTGATAAACCAAAGTGTTTATTTTACCCTGTGGTAGTTTGTTTTTTGTTTGAGTTGTTCTTTTCGGCTTCTATTTTAAATACATCTTTTGCATTAATAGCTGTTACCACCTTTTTTCCCGTTTTAGTTTCCAATTCTTTCATAGCTACTTTGGCTACATTTCCTCCTTGTTTGGCTACTTTTTTACTTTCCTCGAATGTTTCAGGGTTTGTTGCTGCTGAAATATCTTTTGTAGATGCTTCTGCAAGCATATTTAAAATAAGTTCGGTGTTGGTCATGTTATCTCTCAGGTTTTCTTTTTTTAAACCCTTTAAAATTTTATATTCTTTATTGGTTTTGCCTGCCCAAGCTTTGGTAATTATGTCTGTTAATGTAGCAAATTGTTGTCCTTCTTTCAATCCTCGTTTTTTCCACTCATCGGTTAATTCTTTTCTTATTTCAATACTTTTTACCCGTTGATTTATCCAGTTTTCTGTATAGCCCAAATTACTATAATTTTCCAATGCCCTATCAATACTTAACTCGGGGTCTTGCATTTCATCTAATCTTTCTGAGGCTACTTTTGCCAACCAAAGTTTAATTGGCTCTGCTTTTGGCGATGGAATGGATTGTATTAATCGGAAAAGTTGTTCGGTATTGGCTACATCGGTTATACGCATTTTGCCATCCATTGCCATCATTTTCAAACCGTGAATTTTTGTCACGGTTTCATTGCCTTCTGCTTTTAAGCGTTGCTTTAGCTTACGCCAATAGCTTGCTATATCTATGCTTTCGGTTAGTATTTGTAGTACATCTACCACACTAAAATACCACATTTCGTTTTCATCATCGTAGTGGCTACGTACTTTTTTGTCTTCAAATAATTTGATGTTACCCATTTTCAACTAGTTTTATTTCCTCCGCTGTTAAGTTGTAAAGCTGATAAACCAAAGTGTTTATTTTATCCTCGTGGTAGTCTATTTTTGGTTTGATTTGTTCTTTTTTGGTTTCGAGGGTTGCGGTTTGGAGGTCTTTGTTGAGTTGCAGGAGTTGTTCAACGTGGGATACAATTTGGTTGTAGCTTTGGGTTTCAGCTTTGCTAGAAAAATCGATTTTGTAAAATACAAAATCATCTAATTGTTTTTTAGATACATTCATATAGCCACCAGCCATAGCATTATGTTTATTAATTTCAATATATAAATAAGAAAAAAGTTTACAATTTAAAAGCCCAAGCAAATACTCTAACTTAAAAACACTACCTGTTTTTACAGTTATAATTGATGTTGATTTTGCGCTGTAATAATTATTACCTACAATGGTAGCTTCTAAGCACTTTACCATACCGGCAACAACAATTTTGTTTTGATATGTTAAATTTAATCTATTTGGTAAAGTTTTTTCTAAAATATTTCTTTTAATTGACGGATGATGATAACTTCCTTTGATATATTGTGTTTTAGAAATTCCCCAAAGATTTGAATATCTATCAATTGTACCAGTATTAATTAATCTAATATTATTTTCAATTTCATCGTCTTCTAAAAATTCTTTTATCAAATACGCTTCGTTCACGGTTGCAGAGTTTTCGATATTATAAATCGCTTTAATCATAATAGATTTGCCAATTACCTTATTTATTATATCATTTCCATTACTAAATTTAGAAGTCCACTCTATTTCATCTTTGTCTATAATAAAGTTTTTCTGATAATTTTTTACTATTTCATTGTTTACAACAGTTAACTTTGAATAAACACCGTCTTTCATAACTTCGTTTTTATCAACAATTAAAACTATTGGATAGACATTTATTTTCCTATCACTAACAAAAACATTAACAGATGAGTAATCTGCTAATTTAACAACTTGGTAATTAGAAATAAACTTTTTTAAATGAACCCCATATGGAGCCGATAAAAATTTATTTGGTATAATAAATCCTAATTTACCATTTATTCTTAATAAAGAAATTGCCCTCTCTGTGTAAATACAATACATATCCCAGTTTCCTTTTGCACTGTTATATCTGGTAATTGCATAATTCCTTAAAGCAATGTTTGTTTTAGTCATTTCTTCAGAATCAATATACGGCGGATTACCAATAACCACATCAAAACCACCATTTTCTTCATCTAGTTTAAATGCATCATCGTATTTAGTAAGCACTTCAGTTATTTTTTTATTGATGGTTTCACCCAGCTCAGGCAGATTGTGTTTAAAGCGGTTGTTAACTATGTAATTTAGTACATTATTCAGTTGGTTATCGGTCTCAATAGTAACGGTGTTGTATTTTTGAGCCCAAAGGGAGTTTTGTGTTTCACCTCTTTGTAATTCGCTGTTTGACAAGTGGGCATGCCCACTTTTAGCGTCTCCACTTGGTAAAAACTTTCCGGGTATTGTAATTCCTCTCCAAATATTAAACGCTCTGGCACTCATTGATTTTAGTTTGCCAACTATTGAAGATAGTTTTTTTGGATTGCAAACAATACAAAAATGAAGATGATCGGCACATAAATTTAAAGCAAGTACGCGTAAATTATTTTCCTTTATATGGTTTATTATTATTTCTAATAGCCGTTCTTCTTCTTTTGGTAACAAATATTCTGGTGTGCCTTTTTTTACTTTGTATGCAATCATCCGTTTAGAAGTTCGGGTATTGTGCATTACGCAAGTAATATGATATGCGGTAAGTTCCTCTTCAATTATTTTATTTCTAAACACATCAGGAAACGCCCTTTGCCAACTAAAGGGTTTTATTTTTCGTTCTTCGCCAAAGTCTAATTGATTGTCGTAATAATCGGTATCTATAAGGCTGTTGCCACTTTTTATATTATCGTCTAAAGTTGGTAACACTCTTTCTTTAAACATGGTTATTTGGTGGGCAATGCTGGCTTGGGTTTCGCCTTCCATACATTTAAGTAATAAAGAAAGTTTTGTTACTTCTACAGCGTTGGTATCAATATCTACGCCATAAATATTGTTTAATAGTATTTTTTTCTTTTCTGTGGTAGTTAAGTTGCCATCTGGTGTAAGTGGATTTTTC
Source organism: Sphingobacteriales bacterium (assembly GCA_004293485.1). Classification (GTDB taxonomy): domain Bacteria; phylum Bacteroidota; class Bacteroidia; order Sphingobacteriales; family Sphingobacteriaceae; genus Pseudopedobacter. Next base: position 4,075 of record RDYW01000060.1, read on the forward strand.
TTATTGTGATTTTGTGTGTAATAATCTTTGTGCCAATTTAATAAATATTGGTATGCTCCTAGTAAAAAACTGCCACTACCACAAGCTGGGTCAACTATTTTAATTTCGGCAACTTCTTTGGGGGTTTTGTTTTTGGTTAAGTTTCCAATGGTGTTGGTAACTATATAATCAACTATATATTGTGGTGTGTAATATACGCCTCCTGCTTTTCGTACTTCGGGTTTTAGTTCAATAACGGCTTTGCCACGGTTATTAATGGTAATGGTTTTACCTAAAAATTGTTCGTAAGCACTTCCTAAAATCTCTACACTTAATACCGAAAATTCGTAAGGACATTCGGGGTAATACAATTGGTTAATAATTGTTTTAAGTGTTTTGTTATTTATTGCAAGTGTGTGGCTTAATTTATCTTTTTTAAAGTCAAAAAGCCCACTATTGTATTTATGGTCGGCTTGTTTAAATTCTTGTAAAAGGTTTTTGTAAGCCTCACCCCCAGCCCCTCTCCCAAGGAGAGGGGAGTTTACAGCATTTTGTAAATTGGCATAAGGTTCGATACTTCGATCTTCGCAAATGCGTAAAAATACTATACGGTCTAATGTTTGTTGTACTACAAAATTTAATTCGTCTTCGTCTAGTTGTTTATTTTCTTTGCTTATGGTTTCGGCAAGTAACGTTCTCCAAGTATCTAATGAAATTAAAAATTCTTTGTCAACGGTTGTTGTTCCTTTTTTATTGGCATTGCCACCAATAAATTTATCAAAACTTCCTTTTAAAACGGCTTCTTTACTAAAAGTACTCCATAAAAAATCCCATTCATTTTGGTAGTCGTTAAATGTTATATATTTTACTCTGGCAACACTACTTTTGTCGGTTGGGTTGGGTTTTTTAGTACAATCGTAAATGGCAAATTCTTCAAAGTCTGTTATTACGCTTACATTTAATTTTGCACTCCAACCATATCTGCGTACTTGGTAAGCTGGTTGTATATCGTCTTTTATTAATACGCTTGGTTTTTTGGCTTCTACAAAAAACAAACGTTGTCCACCACTTAAACGAAACGAATAATCAGGTGATTTTGTAGCTTTCCCAACTTTTACTTTGTCTTCGTGTATTACTTCTCTGTAGCTTTCTGCAAAACCTTGTTCGTTGTCTATATCCCAACCTAAAGCTTTAAAAAATGGGTCAATAAAATCTCTACGGGTTTGTGTTTCGTTGTAATCAGATTTTTTATATGCGGGCAATTGCTCGTTAAAACGAGTAACTAATTCTAGCACTTTCGTTAAACCATTTTCTTTATTTGTCATGCAGTATTTTGTAAAATTTATTTGTTTGTAAATTTAGGTTTATTTACGCTAATGTTTTATTGATTGGTACATTAATACCATCAATTAAAAACCTACAAAAAAATTTTTTTTACCCAACAAATCATCCCACCTAAAAAAACAAAATAATTTTTATACATTTGCCTCATCAAAAAGGGGTGCCTTGTTTGTGCTGTTAGGGTTTTAAAAAACCGTACACAAATACAAAAACAGGCTGAGATCATACCCAACTACGAAATTCAAAATTAAAAACCAAACCGTCTTTTTAATTTTAAATTTCAAAGTGCACCTGATGCGGGTAATGCCGACGTAGGGATTAAAAAGGTATAAGTTAATGTATAAACCGTGGGTAACCCCAGCCTATGGTTAAGTTTAACTAAAAAAAATCAAACACATTGAAAAAATTTATTGCTGGCGTAGCCATCGCCTTGTTGCCCTTTGTAGTAAGTGCACAAAACTTTATTGTAGGTAAAATTATAACCTCCGATAACCAAAAGCCATTATCTGGCGCAAACATCAGCATCAAAAACAGTAATTATGCAGGCATTTCTTTAGCCAATGGCGAATTTAAAATTGCGGTTTTAAAACCTGGCAAATATGTTTTGCAGGTAAGCTATGTAGGCTATCAAACCCAAATACTAACGGTACAATCGGGCAGCAGCCCCTTAATTATTGCCCTAAAAAATAACCTGTTTTTAGCCGATGAAGTAATGATAACCGCTACTAGGGCCAGCGAAAACGCCGCTACCACACTCAAAAATATCAACAAAACGGATATCGAAAAAAATAATTTTGGGCAAGATATGCCTTACTTATTAAACCAAACGCCGTCGGTGGTGGTATCGTCCGATGCGGGTGCGGGCATAGGTTACACCGGTTTACGCATACGTGGCTCCGATGCTACCCGCATAAACGTAACCGTAAACGGCATACCCATAAACGATACCGAAAGCCAAGGAATGTATTGGGTAAATATGCCCGATTTTGCCTCCTCGGTTGATAATGTACAAATACAACGTGGCGTAGGTACATCAACCAACGGTGCCGGAGCCTTCGGCGCAAGCCTAAATATACAAACCAATACAAGGCAAGATACCGCTTATACTGAAATAAATACCGCCGCAGGCAGTTACCGCAGTTTAAAAAACACGCTTAAAATGGGTACAGGTTTAATTAATGGTAAATTTAGTTTCGATGGTCGCTTATCGCGGATAGTATCTGATGGGTATATAGATAGGGCAACTTCTAACTTAAAATCGTATTTTGTTACAGGTGCATATTATGGTAAAAACAGCTTGTTGCGTATCAATGCTTTTTCGGGAAAAGAAAAAACTTACCAAGCTTGGGATGGCGTACCGCAAGATTCGCTGGCTACCAACCGCCGCTACAATAGTTTTACTTACGATAACCAAACCGATAATTACCAGCAAAGCCATTACCAATTGTTGTACTCGCAAGCCATCTCACCTAAAATAACCTTTAATGGTGCTTTGCATTATACCAAAGGCGCAGGCTATTACGAAGAATATAAAGAAAACCAGGCTTTCGCCGATTATAACCTTACACCTATAAACGTAGGCAATGCAGTAATTGATAGCACCAATTTAATACGCAGAAAATGGTTAGATAACGATTTTTATGGGGCAACTTATTCCTTTATTTACACGCCCAATAACACTTTTAATTTTACGCTGGGTGGTGCTTATAACCAATATAATGGCGACCATTTTACCGAAATTATTTGGGCACAATACGCCGCCGATAGTAAAATAAGGCAACGCCTAAACCAAAACAATGGCTTTAAAACCGATTTTAATGTATTTGCAAAAGCCCAATACCAAATTAGTAATTTATCGCTTTTTGCGGATATGCAGTACCGAAAAATCACTTACGATTTTTTAGGCTTTAACAATACTGGCCAAAATGTTACGCAAAGCGATGTCTTAAACTTTTTTAATCCTAAACTCGGTTTAACATATACCATTGATACGCAAAGCAATATTTACGCATCGTTTTCGGTGGGTAATAAAGAACCCAACCGCGATGAATACACACAATCAAGCCCTGCAAGTAGGCCAAAACACGAACGGTTAAACAATATAGAAGCGGGTTATAGGTTTAAAAAACAAGACTTTACAGCTGGTATAAACCTGTACAGTATGCAATACAAAAACCAACTGGTACTTACAGGGCAAATAAACGATGTGGGCGAAGCCATACGCAGCAACGTAGCGCAAAGCTACCGAAACGGGATAGAGCTTGATATGGCGTTACAAATTTTACCTTCACTTTCGTGGATGCTTAACTCGGCAATAAGCCAAAATAAAATCAAAAATTTTACCGAATTTTTGGATGATTACGATAACGGTGGGCAACTAGTAAACGTGTACAAAAAAACCAATATTGCTTTTTCGCCAAGTTTTGTAGGCGGCAGTACCATCGGCTTTAAGCCTACAAAAAATACCGAAATTGCTTTGCTAAGCAAATATGTAAGCAGCCAGTTTTTAGATAATACCGCCAACCAAAACCGTAAACTAAACGCTTTTTTTGTACACGATGTAAGGCTGCAGTACAATATTAAAACTAAAGCTATAAAAAATATAGGCTTGGGCTTGCAAGTAAATAACGTGTTTAATAAATTATACGCCAGCAATGGCTATACTTTTAGTTACCTAGCGGGAGGGCTTGTTACCCAAAATTTTTACTACCCACAAGCTGAAACTAATTTTATGGCATCGGTTAATGTGAGGTTTTAAAAATTAGTAAATCAAACAAAATACAGGCTGGTAAAATTTACCAATCCTGTATTTTGTTTTTTTAATTGAAACCAAAAAATGACAAAACAGAGGTAACATTTATACTACACATACTTACGATAAAAAAATAATTATAATTTTATTTTAATACCCCCATTAAAGGTAAAGCCTTCGGTATGTGTCCATATATCGTCGAAAGTTGGCTTGTTATTGGGTGGGTTTACTACCCTTTTAAAATTGCTTTGCTTTACGTTGGTAAAATTTTCGAAGTTTATAAAAACCGAAAAATGTTTGTAAAGGTATTTTTCGACCATAAAACCAAACTCCCAAAATGCTGGGGTTTGACTTTGGTTATATAAGTACTGCCTACCAGTATAATAGCTTTCAAAACCCAGTTTTAAGTTACGCTCTTTTTCATAAACCAAAGCTATATTTAATTTATTTTTGGGTAAAAGCGGCAAAAATTGGTTGTTTGGCAAGTAAGTTGCTTGGGCGTGGGTGTAGGTATATCCAATAAAAGCTTTAAAATCATTTTTAAAAATTAACTTAACATTGGTTTCTAAGCCTTTGCTTACAACAGGTTTATGGGCATTTATAAAAAAATAATTGGTCCCCAAATTTTGTAAAAGTAGTGGCTTATTTAATTCTGTTATAAAAAATAATTGGTTTATAGTAAATAATAAATTATTGTTAATTAAACTTTTATAACTTACATCAAAGGTGGCACCCAAACTTTTTTCGGCAACTACGTTTTGTAATGGCAATAGGTTTTGGTATTGGTTGGTTTCGGTTTGTTCGGTAAAAATAGTGGGTGTTTTATATCCTAAGCCAGCTCCTAATCTACTATTCCAGCTATCGTTAATTTTAAATAAAGCCGAAACTTTGGGTAAAATAAAGGTTTGATTTTTAGTGTAAATGGTGTTAGTATAGCTCACATTATCAAGCCGTAAACCGTTTTCTAATTTAATGGCATCAATAATATCCCAAGTATGTTGTAGGTATAGCCCTGTGGTAAATAATTTAGCATTAAGCTGGCTTGTGCTTTGTTTAAAGTTATCATACATCATATTTAAACCGCTAATAATGGTGTGATTTTGCTTTTTAACTAAGTAAGAAACCTCGGCAAATGCATTGGTATTAAAGCCATTAAATTGATAGTTAGGCATTTGTATGGTTCGGTCAAAAAAACTTAAACTTTGTTTTATTTTAAATGTGTTTTTGTTTACAAATTGTTTATCAAATTCTAATGTTGTAGTGTTTCTAATCGTTTTATTTTGCTCGAAATAAGCATGATTAGCATCCACAATGCCTGCAATAGTTTTTAAATCGCCACCTATTACTTTACCTTTAGTAATGCTATTGCCAAGCATTAAAGTTGTGGAGGTGCTTGGGTAATAAAAAAAGCGAGCGTTTAAAGTAAAATTATTCGACTTTGGAACTTCCGAAAAACTATCACCATCTACATCGTAAAGTTTTTGAAAATTTAATAATCCCAAAACGGTATATGCAAAGTTGCCTTTACGCTGCGATGAATAAGCACCTAAATTACTTTGCCCAATATTAGATTGGTTTAAAATAAAATTATTTTCGGGGGTAATTTTTGGGGTTTTTGATATAAAATTTACCGCTCCGGCAATGGCACCACCACCGAATAATGTTGATGCTGGGCCTTTAATAATTTCTACCTGTTTTAAATCCAAGGGGGGTGTTTCTAATATACTTAACCCGCTTGCAAAGTTGCCAAAGTTTGGGTAACCATCTTTTAATAGCTGTGTATAGCGTCCGTCTAAACCCTGTACCCTTATACTTGCGTTGCCACTAGTGGCCGATGTTTGTTGTACCTGTAAGCCTGTACTTTCGTGTAATACCATCGAAATATTGGCTGGTTTCATATTGCTTTTTTCGTCTAGTTCTTCGGCTTCAATGGTTTCTATCCTTGTAGGAGTATTTTGTATACTTCGGCTAGTTCGGGTTGATTGTACAATAACCTCTTCTAGCTCGCTGTCTTTATTTTTTTGCATCGATAGTTGTAAGGTATCGGCAAGTGGTAAAATAAAACTAAAGGTTTGGGTTTTATAACCCAAATAGCTCACCTTAATTTTTTGCTTGCCCAATGGCAGGTTATTAATTTCTAAATAACCATTTATATTGGTTGATGTTATATAGTTAGATGAGATAAGTTGGGCTGTTGCACCAGTTAAAACTTGTTGTGTTTCGCTATCTTTTACAATAGCTTTAAAGGTAGTTTGGCTAAAGCCAGCAATACTGTATAGCAAAGCCAATGATAAAATATATTTTTTCATTGCATGTTAAAATTAAGTTGTTAATAAAATAATGTGTGGTGTAAACGCAGTTAACAGTGCCCTTTAAGCAGAGTGCAATTACATATTTATTACTAACTAACTTAACTTTGGCGGTTGCCAAATATTACCTAAATAAACCGAAGCAATATTTTGGTTATAGAATGGGATTATACATTTGAAATATAATGGGTTGTCATTTATAACACTGCATGGTATGGTATTAAAAACTACTTGATTGCCACAACAATTACAAATACATAAAGTTGAGCAACTTTCTTGCTGCTGGGTATTGTGTTGATGGCTTTTATAAAGAATTATTGTTTGGGTAATTTTTAAATTTTGCTGCGTACAATCGCTACAAGGTTTGCAAGCTAATGCCAAAATATAAATCCCCAAAATATAACTTAATAACTTCATTGGTGGCTAAAGTAAGGTAAATTAAACCCTTATGCAAGTTTAGCTATTTAACACCCCATAATTACCCTTCTCCCTCCCACTCGGCATAAAACTGATCCAAATAATCGAGCATAAATTGATGCCTTTGTAGCGCTATTTTTTTGCCTGTGGGCGTATTCATGTTATCTTTTAGTAGCAATAGTTTTTCGTAAAAGTGGTTAATGGTAGGTGCTTGGGTGTTTTTATAATCTTGTTTGCTTTGCTTTATTTTTGGTGGGATGGCTGGGTTGTACAGTTCACGGTTTTTAAAACCTCCGTAAGTAAATGCCCTAGCAATGCCCATAGCACCCATAGCATCAAGCCTATCGGCATCTTGTACCACTTGCATTTCTGGGGAGTTAAAAGTAGGCGCATCAAAACTATTTTTAAACGATAGGTGCCTGATAATTTGCTGTACATGCAACACCACGTTTTCGGTAACGTGTAGGCTACGTAAAAAAGTACCCGCTTTTGTAGGCCCTATTTCTTCATCCCCATTATTAAATTTACTATCGGCAATATCGTGTAGCAATGCCGCTAGTTTTACTACTTGTATATCCACGTTTTCGTGTTGGGCTATATGCAGGGCAGTTTTATACACCCGCTCTACATGAAACCAATCATGCCCAGCTTCGGCGCAAGCCAATTCCTGTTTTACATACGCAATGGTAGCGGCTATTTCCAAAATAAATATTTTAATGTTTAAGCGTGAGCATTTAAAATTTTTTGCTCAATGGCCGAGGTAGAATAGCCTTCAATAAGCGGTATGGTAGTTACCTTGCCTCCATATTTTAAAACTTCATTAGCACCTACAATAGTGGGAATAGTATAATCGGCACCTTTTACCAATACATCGGGTTTAATATGGTTAATTAAATTTAAGGGAGTGGGGTCATCAAAAATTATTACGGCATCTACAAAAAAAAGTGAGGCCAGTAAAGCACTTCGCGATAGCTCATTATTTATAGGGCGGGTATTTCCTTTTAGTTTTTGGGTTGATGTATCGGAGTTTAAGCCAATAATTAATTTGTTACCCATATCGGCGGCTTTGCTTAAATAATCAATATGCCCAAGGTGCATAATATCAAAGCAGCCATTGGTAAAAACTATTTTTTGATGCCCAAATCGCCAAATATTAAGCTGGTGATAAATGCTTGATAGCGTAAATATTTTATGTTGTATAATTTGTAGTTTGTTCATTAGGGTTTTGATATTTTTTTGTTTTCAAAATCAAAAATAAACTTAAAAAACCAATTACAATAATAATTAATGTTTGTGAGGTGTGCATAAGTGTTGCCAAAGTAATGCCACTAGCATTATTAACGTCGTAAAACATTAAGGCTTTGGTAACCATAAAATGAAAAGCCCCAATACCGCCCTGTACGGGTGCTATCATACCTAAGCTACCCAATACAATTACTGTAAAGGCTGCCCCAATACCCAGCAAAGCAGTATTGGGCAATGCCCAAAAAGCAACATATACCGATAAGATGTACAAAGCCCATATCAAAAATGTATAAAACACAAAAAGCCACCTATTTTTTAAAATCAAAATCGAACCTAACCCAGTATATAAGCCTTTTAAAAAAGAACTTACTTTTATTATAAAAGAGCTTTGCTGATATTTTTTTAAAAGTCCGTAGCTTATTAGAGTTAAAATTAATATGCTTATAAGGCTAAGGCCGATGCTTGATATACTAAATTTAGCTGCGCCCAATAGTTGATTTAAAAACGAATATATGAGCTTAAATTGTAGTGCTATGGTAAGCATTACTACCAGCAATAGGCTTAGCAAATCTATCAATCGTTCGGTAATTACGGTGCCAAATAGGAGGGTAAAATCAAGGTCAACTTTTTTCTTTAGTACTCCACAACGGCTAACTTCGCCCAGCCTAGGGAAAGCTAAATTGGCCAAATACCCTACCATAACAGCGTAAAAAGTATGCTTTAAGGCAACGGGTTTACCTAGTGCTTGTATCAACATTTGCCAGCGCAATGCCCTTACCCAGTGTGCTAGTAACACCAGCAGGGCCGATACCGCTAACCAATAATAGTTGGCTTTTTTTATGTACGAAAAAATCTCCTTAAAATTTTGACCCTTAAATACTAAATAAACCCCCAGCAACCCTATCAAAAATAGAACGAGGTATTTAAAAGTGGCTTTAAAAGATAACGTCAATGGGCTGTGCTTATACAATTAATTTATTATCGGCATCTGGAAAAACCGAAATTGGTACATACCGTTTTGCCTCTTCAACGGGTAAAAAAGCAAAGCTCATAATAATAACAATATCGCCCAGTTGTGCAAGGCGGGCACAAGCACCATTTAAGCAAATAATGCCGCTACCACGCTGGCCAGTAATAATATAGGTTTCAAAACGTTCGCCGTTGTTATTGTTTACTACCTGTACTTTTTCGTTAGCTATCATATTGGCAGCATCCATTAAGTCGGCATCAATAGTAATGCTACCTACGTAGTTTAGCTCGGCTTGGGTAACCTTAACACGGTGAATTTTAGATTTAAGAATTTCTATTACCATACTGCAAAGCTAAAAAATATTAATTTTATAAAAGCTAATCTAGCATTATATTATCAATAAGGCGTGTATTACCTACCTGGGCGGCTATTAAAACTATAGCTTTATTAATAGTAACAATAGGTTTAAGCGTGTATTTATCTCTAAATGCTATATACTCAAGCTGCACATCATCCTCCGTTTCAAAATCAGTTCTTACCTTTTGTAATAATTTATCAATAGGCAATTTAGAATAATTGTTTTTAATAAAACTTAATGTTTTATGTAACAGCAGGGCTTTTTTACGTTGGGGTTCACTTAGGTGGATGTTACGAGAGCTTAAAGCCAATCCATCTGCTTCACGTACAATTGGGCAACATACCAACACCATAGGAATGTTAAAATGAGCTACCAAATGTTTAATTACCAGAAACTGCTGATAATCTTTTTGACCAAAATATGCCTTTTGGGCAGGTATAATGGTAAAAAGTTTATACACTATTTGGGTTACCCCCATAAAATGCCCCGGGCGATATACACCCTCCAAGTCATTCGCAATAGCGCCTACTTCATAATCCCATTTTTCGGAAGGGCTGTACATTTCGTTTTCGGAAGGTAAAAATAAAATATCGCAACCCGCATTTTTTAATAATGCCATATCGGTTTGTATAGGCCTAGGGTATTTTTGCAAATCGCTGGCATCATTAAACTGCGTAGGATTAACAAAAATGCTAACAATAGTAACATCGTTTTCGAACTTCGATTTTTTAATAAGCGATAAATGTCCTGCGTGTAAAGCCCCCATAGTGGGCACAAGGCCTATACTTTTATGCTCGGCATTAAGTTTTAGTACCTGATGGTAAAGCGTAATTTTTTTAGTAAAAACCTCCAATATTTAAATTTTTTGAGGCAAATGTGTACAATTTTTTTTAAATAGCTAAACCATTTATTTATTTAATAGGTTTAATAGTAGATTTTTACTACATTTGCACCCTATAAAAAATTATTTCTTAACAAAAACTTAACTACGAGTAGGTGATGGGAAAAACCAAGCTTTTGTTTATTACACACGAAATGTCGCCATTTTTAGAGCTGACAAAAATTTCGGAAATTACCAGAAAATTACCACAAGCGATGCAAGAAAAAGGATACGAAATTCGTATTTTAATGCCCCGTTTTGGTATTGTAAACGAACGCCGTAACAGGCTTCACGAGGTTATCCGCCTATCGGGGATGAATATTGTTATCAACGAAGACGATAACCCTTTGATTATCAAAGTGGCATCAATACCAGCAGCCCGTATGCAAGTTTACTTTTTAGATAATGAAGATTATTTTCACCGCAAGTACGTGTTTAACGATATTAAAAATAAATTTTATGCCGATAACGACGAACGTACCATATTTTTTTGTAAAGGAGCTTTAGAAACAGTAAAAAAACTAGGTTGGGCACCCGATGTAGTACACTGCCACGGATGGATGAGCGCATTAATACCTGCGTATTTAAAAACCAATTACAAAAACGACCCCACCTTTAAAGAAGCCAAAATAGTATATTCACTTTACCCACATTCGTTTTCCGAAACACTTGGTGCTAATTTTGCCGAAAAAGCCACCATGAAAGGGATGAACGCTACCGATACACAGCTATACACCGAAGCTACAAATTTAGCATTAGATATTGCAGCAATTTCGTATTCGGATGCAGTAGTTTTAGCCGATGAAAATTTAAGCGAAGACGTGTTAAACTTTGTTAAAAATCAAGATAAACCAACCTTAAATTTTGAAAGTACCTTAGATTTAGAAAATTACAATAATTTTTACCAAGAAATCACCTCCGACGAATTGGTATCATTAGCTTAATATTAATATATGACCATTAAAAATAGTAGCTTATTAACTATGTTGATAAGCTTTTTTGTTTTTTATAGCTGCAAAAAAAATAGCACCATTGGCTTAGATTTAGAAAATGATATAGCCTTAAACTCTTTGGTAGTTTTTGATAGCACATTAACCACTCAACTAGTAAAAGAAGACAGTATTACCACCAATTATCAAACCTTAAACCCCTTAGGCTATTTTACCGACCCCGTTTTTGGTACCACCGAAGCCAATATAGCGGCAGCCATTACACTACCTAATAATACAGGATTTACGTTTAACAAATCGGCAACTTTAGATTCGGCGGTATTGGTAATGCCTTTTGCGGGATTTTATGGCGACAGCCTAAATACCACCTACAAAGTACAGGTACAGCAACTTAACGAAAACTTATACGAAGAAGGCTCAACCCCATTTTATTACAACACCAAAACCTGGATGCATAAAAATGATATTTTAGGATTTAAAACCTTTAAGCCCAATATTAAAGATAGCGTAACCATAGCCAACATACGCACTGGTAAACCCGATACCCTTAAACGGGTGCCAGCACAGCTACGCATAACTTTGGATGCTAGCACTATTACAAACCTAATTTTAAAAGCCGATTCGGCAGCATTATCTACTAATAACCAATTTTCAAACTATTTTAAAGGCTTATTTATAAGTATGGATAAAGCTGCAACCAGTAATAATGGGGGCTTGTTTTTATTAAACACTTCTACCAATAATGCCGCCACGGTTGATATTTTTTACAAAGAAACCAAAAACGCAAAAACAGATACCTTACAAAAGTCGTTTACTTTATCAGGAAACCAAGGTTATGTAGCCTCACAAATTAAGTGGGATTATACGGGTAAAGTTATAGCTAACGAAATAGGAAAAGTAAACTCCGACAACTTATACCTAAAAGGTTTATCGGGTACTAAGGTAAAAGTTACGTTTCCTAATATTAAAAATATAAAATTGCTGGGCAATCAAGTGTTAGTAAACCGAGCCCAGTTAATAATTAAAGTAGTAAATGGTACACAAACGCCTTATGCGCCTATGCCCTTACTAAAAGCCTATAAACTTGATATTGCCAATAGGCCGCAATTATTGCCCGACGAAAACCCTAGCGACCCACGTAACTTAGGGCCGGGCTACATAGGTGGTTTATTTAATAAAGCTAATAACGAATACGTGTTTAATGTTACAGGTTATGTGCAAGATTTATTGTCAAATAAGCCCGATTATGGCACTTTTATAAGCACCATTAACTACGCCATCGACCAACGAACCAATGCCGCTACGGTACGAAGAGCCATTGTAGGTGGCGGCGTAGGCGATTACAAAATGAAATTAAAAGTGTTTTATACCAACCAACAATAACCGTTTGTAAGCCTAGTTTTGGCCCTCTAATTTTTGCATAAATAAATACTTGGCTTGTAATTATTTATGCTGCCACCATGCCATTAGCTCATCTTTGCTTGGCATTGCTGTATCCAGTTTCATTTTTTTGCGCATCCCGCCAAGGTCGTTAAATACTTTGTTGGGGTTGGCGGCTAGCAATTCATCGGGGCTGTTAAAGCCCATTTTTACAATTACGGGTATCCACTGTGCGGGTATGCCAAGGGCTATAAAATCATCGTCGGAAATAATTTTAGCTTTTTTTTCGGGGCGCATTTGGGGGAAAAATAATACTTCTTGTATGCTTTGCTGGTTGGTAAGCATCATCACCAACCTATCAATACCAATACCCAAACCTGCTGTGGGTGGCATACCATATTCGAGGGCTCGTATAAAATCATCGTCCATGGCCATGGCTTCATCATCGCCACGGGCAGCTAAGCTAAGTTGCTGCTCAAACCTTTGTTTTTGGTCTATAGCATCGTTTAATTCGCTGTAAGCATTGGCAATTTCTTTGCCGTTTACAAACAGCTCGAACCGCTCTACCAAGCCTTCGTGGCTACGGTGTTTTTTGGCAAGCGGAGTCATCTCAATAGGATAATCGGTAATGTAGGTGGGTTGTATCAACTCATGTTCTACTTTTTCGCCAAAAATGGCATCCACCAATTTACCTTTGCCCATAGTTGCATTAACTTCTATATTAAGGCTTTTGCAGGTTTCTAAAAGTTGTGCTTCGGTCATCGCCGATACATCAATACCTGTATATTTTAAAATAGCGTCGTACATGCTTAGGCGTAGGTATGGCCCTGCAAAATCTATTTCTTTATCGCCTACGGTTACGGTTGTTTTGCCGTGTATGGCTAGGGTAATTTTTTCTAAACAATCTTCCACCATTGCCATCATCCATATATAATCTTTGTAGGCAATGTAAATTTCCATGGAGGTAAACTCGGGGTTATGGGTTTTATCCATCCCTTCGTTTCTAAACATTTTACCAAATTCGTAAACCCCATCAAAACCTGCCACAATTAAGCGTTTTAGGTACAGTTCGTTAGCTATGCGTAAAAACAAGGGCATATCTAAGGTGTTATGAAACGTATTAAAAGGCCTAGCCGCTGCACCACCGTGTATGCCTTGTAAAATAGGTGTTTCAACCTCTAGCCAACCTTGGGCATCAAAATAGTTACGCATGGTGCTAATAACTTTTGAGCGGGTTTTAAAAATTTCTTTAAAATGAGGGTTTACCGTTAAGTCAACATAGCGCATACGGTAACGCATTTCGGGGTCGGTAAAGCCATCGTAGGTGTTGCCTTCATCGTCTCGTTTTACAATGGGTAATGGTTTTAACGATTTTGATAAAAGCGTTAATTGGGTTACGTGTACCGATATTTCGCCTGTTTGGGTAGTAAAAACGTGACCTTTAATACCTATAAAATCGCCAATATCTAGCAGTTTTTTAAACACGGTATTGTAAAGGGTTTTATCTTCGTTGGGGCAAAGGTCGTCGCGTTTCAAATATATTTGCATACGGCCTGTGGCATCTTGTATTTCGGCAAAGGATGCGTTACCCATAATACGGCGGGTCATGATACGGCCGGCCATACTTATATTTTTATAGGCTGTTTTTTCGTTTTGATAGTTTGCGGTAATATCGGCAGCATAGGTATCTACAAGGTAAGCTTCTGCTGGATATGGGTTTATGCCCAAGTTTTTTAATTCTTGTAACGATTGGCGGCGTTGTACTTCTTGCTCAGATAGGGTTGTGCTCATTTTATTTTATTTTGGGCAAAAATAGGGATTTTATCTTTAGAAAATAGGCTATGCTGTAGCAAATAAAGCACCATTTATTGTACCTTAAATGTGGTGCGATGGTATGGGCTTAAACCATGTTGCCTTATTGCTTTGCGATGTTTTAGGGTAGGATAGCCTTTATTTTTTTGCCAATTGTATATAGGGTATTGTAGGTATAGTTGTTGCATATACTCATCCCGGTAGGTTTTAGCCAATATTGATGCAGCGGCTATCGAAAAATATTTGCTATCGCCTTTAACAATACATTGGTGGCTTAGGTTTTGGTACGATGTAAATTTATTGCCATCAACAATAATAAATTGGGGTTTAACGCTTAGCCCATCCAAGGCCCTGTGCATAGCCAAAAAAGATGCGTTTAATATATTTATTTCATCAATTTCTTGATGAGATACTTGTGCTATGGCATAAGCGATGGCTTGCCTTTGTATTTCGGTACGAAGTAAAAAACGGTCTTTTTCTTTTATTTGTTTCGAGTCGCTTAATAACGGATGGTAAAAGTTTTTGGGTAAAATAACTGCAGCAGCAAATACAGGGCCCGCCAGGCAACCTCGGCCAGCTTCATCGCAGCCAGCTTCTATAAACTTATTTTGGTAAAAGGATAAAAGCACTTTTTTTGGATGGTTTAAGGGTTTTTAATAAACGGATCGACTTAAGCTTTACACCATTGCACCATTTACATGTATATTGGTTCCGTTAATGTAAGCAGCATTATCGGATAGTAAAAACCGTACTGTTTGTGCAATTTCGTGGGCTTGGCCGTAACGCTTTGCGGGTATCATTTCTAAGTATTTTTGTCGGTAGTTTTCGGGTATGGCATCCGTCATATCGGTTTGTATAAAACCAGGCGAAACACACAATACCCTTATTTGGTGTTCGTTATGCAACACGCCTGCTTCTTTGGCCAGCGATTTAGAAAACGCAACTAATGCAGCCTTGGTAGCCGCATAGATGGATTGAAAAGCGTTACCAGTTTCGCCTACGCTAGAGCTTAGGTTGATAATTACGCCACGTTTTTTTAGCCCAAAAATTTTCATCGCCACTTTGGCTATCATAATGGGAGCTTTTAAATTAACCGCCAACATTTTATCAATATCGGCTTCGGGCTGAAAAATAATTGATTTATCAAAAGCAATACCGGCATTATTTATTACTGCATATAATAAATCGCCATGTTCGGCTTTTAAGCGTTTACAAAAAGTGCTTAGCTCGTTTTTATCCGATAAATCGGCACATAAAACATAATGCCCAGGGGTGGCTGGGGCTAAATTTTCCTCCTTCGAGGCATGTAAAATTAAACTATAATCGGCCGCCAATAACTCGGCCATAGCCAACCCTAAACCTTTGCTTGCACCAGTAATTAATACTTTGGGTTTTTCCATTTCATCTAAGTTTTGAAATCATATTAACCATAACATTGTTTTTATATCTTACCATAATCCCAAAAAGCGTCTTCAATATGGTTAAGTTTATACTCGGTGGCATGGGTAAATAGTACGCTAATAATATCGAACCTAATTTCGCCCTTGTGGTTCATCAAATGTATGTATTCGTTAGCGGCTTGGGTTAATAATTGTTGTTTTTTATGGTCCACAAAATCCTCGGGTTCACCAAAAAAATTGCATGTACGTGTTTTTACTTCTATAAAAATTATGGTGCTATCTAAATACGCAATAATATCAACCTCGGCTTTTTTGTAGCACCAGTTTTGGTCGAGTATTTCGTAGCCTTTGCGTTCGAGGTAGGCTTTTGCAATATACTCACCATGATAACCCAAGTTATTATGCTGTGCCATTATTTTATTATTACCGAGCCTAAATAGTGTGAAATATATTTTTCTACCTCTTTTAATTGTAAGTATTGTTGCATTAATTGTTGCTCTTGTTCTGGGTTATTGGGTGCTTGTAATAGTTTTTGTTTGGCGGCAAGCATGGTGGCAATTTTTTTCTTTTTTAGATGAAAAATAGCCCCCATGATGGTAGCTTTTAGGTTAGTTTTTTCGTCGGGTACGTTAATGTGGTGCATATCGTACCAATTGGCACTTAGCATATAAGGCGATGATATTAAGGCAATGGCAAGGTTTTTTATTTCCTTGTCGGGATGGTGTAACATCGATTTTTCGCTGGGCATTATCCCTTTATCAAACTCGTTATGGTAGTAGGTTATAATGCGTTGGCATAGGGTATTGTTAAAGGTTATATCGCTAAGGTTGGTAATAATGTAGGGGCCAATGTAGGTATCGGTCATCCCATCCCAGTTAACTAATGTATCGCCATAGCTTATTAGTACACGTATAAGTTCTTGTTCTTGGGCTTCGTCGGGTTCGTTTAACGAGCCTCGAGCTATGGGCAGCGGGCTTTCATCTTCGGGCTGTGGGCTGTGAGTAGCTGGCTGTGGGGTTTCTGCATCGGGCTGGTTTCGGGTATAATTTTTCTTTAATTTTGTTAATTTTATATTATTTAGTTCGGCTATTAAAATGCGTTCTTCAACGTTAAGTAAGGCACTACATTCTCGCACAAAAACCGAAGCCTTTATGGCATCGGGTATTCTAGCAATGCTTTCGATAATATCCCTAATTACGGCTGCTTTTTTAATGGGGTCGTTGGCGGCTTCCTTTAGCAGGATTTGGGTTTTAAAAAAAATAAAATCTTGTTGGTGTAATTCGATATGGGTTTTAAATGCCGCCGAGCCGAGTTTTTGTATGTACGAATCGGGGTCGTGGCCATCGGGGAAAAGTACTACTTTGGCATTTAAGCCTTCCTCCAAAATCATATCTAACCCCCTTAACGATGCTTTTATGCCTGCAGCATCGCCATCAAACAGTATGGTTACGTTTTGGGTAACCCTAGCCATTATCTTCACATGTTCGGGCGTAAGCGATGTGCCCGATGCTGCCACTACGTTTTGTACTCCGGCTTGGTGTACCGATAGCACATCGGCATAGCCCTCTACTAGGTAGCAATTATCTACATCGCGTATTGCTTTTTTGGCCTGAAACAAGCCGTATAACACATTGGATTTATGATAAATATCGCTTTCGGGTGAATTTACATATTTGGGTACGTTTTTATCGGTTTTAAGTGTACGGCCACCAAAACCAATAATCCTACCTGTAAAATTATGTATCGGAAACATTACCCGCCCTCTAAACCTGTCGTAAACTTTGCCGCTATCGTTTTTTACGCTTAGGCCGGTTTCTTCCAAAAACTCGGGGCGGTAACCATCGGCAATGGCTTTATCGTGTAGGGCCGTCCATTCATCGGGCGAGTAACCGAGTTCAAATTTTTTGATAATATCGTCTCTAAAACCACGCTCTCTAAAATAACTTAGGCCAATAGCTTGCCCGCTTGGGCTTTCCCACATTGTTGATTCAAAAAACTTAGCGGCATAATTGCTAATAATGTATAGGCTTTCTCGCTTATCTACCTCGGCTTGGTATTCGGGGGTTATTTCACTTTCATCAACTTCGATATTGTACTTTTTAGCTAAATATTTTAAAGCTTCGGGGTACGAATATTTTTCGTGTTCCATTACAAAGCTAATGCTATCGCCTCCTTTACCACAGCCAAAACACTTATAAATACCTTTAGCGGGCGATACATTAAATGATGGCGATTTTTCGTTATGAAAAGGGCAAAGCCCTATAAAAGAGGTGCCACGTTTTTTTAGCTGTACAAAATCGCCCACAACCTCCTCTACCAAAGCGGTTTCGGTAATACGATCGATGGTTTCTTTTTTTATCATACCTAAAAAACAAATTTGCAGAAAATTAAAGCCGTAGGCAAATATTTTGGATAAGATAGTTGTTTAATTTATTTCTTGTTAAAATTAATATGTAAGTTCAATTGATAAGTGCAACAGGCATAAATCCTATGGGAACAAAGTTGAGCGTAGCGAAACGAAGTTCCCATAGGATTTATGCTGACAATAC
>RDYW01000061.1 GCA_004293485.1 Sphingobacteriales bacterium
ATTCAAACGGTTATGGTCTGTAGTTTATGGTACTACTGCTGTGTCCCGCTAGCCTTGATGCCAACTCTCAAATATACGCTATTCATTCACAATTCAATAAATTATCAAAAAAAAAATCTCTTAAAATGAGTACTTTATCATCTGTTTTTTTTAAATCTTTTTGCGCTTTTTAAATATGTTAAAAAAAAAATATTTGTTTTGCGCATAAAACTTGTTTACCAATCTAATTTATCTAAGGGGCTTTGTACGGCTACAATATTTTTTTTGCTTACCTTGGCATATATTAGTGTGGTTTTTACATCGTTATGTCCAAGCAGTTTTTGTATATAACTTATGTCTGTTCCTTGTTCTAAAAGGTGGGTAGCATAGCTATGGCGAAGTCCGTGAATGCCTACATGTTTGTTTATTTTTGCTCGTATTAAGCTTTGTTTAAAAACTTGTTGGGCACTTCTTATGCTATACTGTTCGCGGTTTTGCCCTTCAAATAAATATTTTTTTGGCTTATATTGCAAGTAATATGCTCTTAAAAACGGTAGTACTGCATGTGGCAAATTTGTGTAGCGGTCTTTTTTTCCTTTTGCTGCTTGTATATGTACCTGCATACTTTTACTATCAATATCGCTTATGTGTAAGTTAATAATTTCGCTCACCCTTAAGCCCATACCATATACTAACATTAGTAATGTTTTGTGTTTAAGGTTTTGGGTTTGTTTTATCATGTTGCCTATATCTTGCAGATGAATTACTTTGGGTAATAAACTTGGTTTTTTGGGTCGTGGAATTTCCATTACAATTTTGGGATGTTTTAATACTTGTTCGTAATAAAATTTTATGGCGTTTATGCGGCTATGTATTTGGTTTTCGCTTAGCTTTAAAATTTGTAAACAATACAATAAATAACTTTTTAATTGATCGATGGTAAGTTTGTTTACTTCTTTATCGTGTAAGGTGTATAGTAATTGTGCAAACTCTACCGTGTAGGTTTTAATTGTGTTAGGGCTGTAACCTTTTAAGTATAGCAAATCAATATAGTTTTGGTAGGCTTTCTGGTTTAAAGGGTGTATTTTGGTGATAGCTGTTTTGCCAATTGTTTTTTCGGGAATTTTAAAACGTTGACGATATTCGGTGGTGTCGGGCAAATGCCACACTTTAAGGCTTTGGCTCCATTTAACGCCTTTTAACTGTTTAATTCGTAAAATTAATGCCACATTTTTTTCAAAATACACAGCTATGCGGGTTTGGTTTTTGTGGCTTATTATTTTGGCTTTCCAATTCATAAATTTCTATTTATACGTTTTTTATCACTATTTAAAAACCTTGGCAGACAATTTCGGTTTTATAGTGGGCTTTGCTATCCTTATTTACAAAGTAGCTTGTTTTAATTTTTATTATCGCTGTATTTAACACTTAAAATACAACACTTAATTTAGTTGTAAAAGTACTTCATTAGTAGTTATATAGCCTAATTTTTTTTATTAAATTTTCAATTCAGATTAGAATTGTTATTTTTATTTTAGGTGCGATAATGTACCTTTGTTTTTATTTACCGAGTGTTTTAAAAATAAAATATTTTAAAGTATTGGTATTTATTTATTCAAATTTTAAAAAATAAAATTTTATTTTCTAGTATATATGCTTTGTGTTTATAAATATTTCATTTAACAAACCGAAAAAAAAACTCTTAAACTTTAGTAACATTGGTATAAAAAAATGCTTATTACCGCCCAATCCCAAATACAAAACCTAGTAACCGAGTTGCAGCAGCACAATTACAACTATTATGTATTGGCAATGCCGCAAATTTCCGATTACGATTTCGACCAAAAACTAAAGCAATTAGAACAACTTGAGAAAGAAAACCCAACATTAATATTACCCAATTCGCCCACGCAAAAAGTAGGAGGCGAGCTTACCAAAACGTTCGAAAACTTCGAACACCAATGGCCAATGCTTTCGCTGGGTAATACCTATAACGAACAAGATTTAATAGACTTTGACCAACGTATAAAAAAAGCCATAGGCGATGATTTTGAATACGTGTGCGAATTAAAATTTGATGGCCTATCTATGAGCTTAACTTACCAAAACGGAAATTTATTAAGGGCCGTAACCCGTGGCGATGGCACAAAAGGCGATATAGTTACCGCAAATGTAAAAACCATACGCAACATTCCGTTACAAATAAATGGCAACAATATACCCCAAAATTTTGATATACGTGGCGAGGTATTTATGCATAAAGCCGCTTTTGAAAAACTAAACCAAGATAAAATAGAAAACGGCGAAACACCTTACGCCAACCCACGCAATTTTGCATCGGGCACTATAAAAATGCAAGATTCGGCCGAGGTAGCCAAACGCCCATTAGATTGTTTTTTATATTTTCTTTACAGCGATAATAACCCCTTTAAAACCCATTGGGAAAGCCTTTCGGCGGTGAAAAGCTGGGGCTTTAAAGTATGCGAACACAATCGGCTTTGCCAAAATATGAACCAAGTGTTAGAATTTATAAAATATTGGGAAACCCAGCGTTTTAATTTAAGTTACGATATTGATGGCATAGTTTTAAAAGTAAACAACTACCAGCAGCAGCAAGAACTGGGTTTTACGGCAAAATCGCCCCGATGGGCAATAAGCTATAAATACAAAGCCCAAGAAGTTGAAACTGTGTTACAAAAAGTTACTTACCAAGTTGGCCGTACAGGCGCAGTAACGCCAGTTGCCAATTTAAAACCAGTTTTGCTGGCGGGCACAACTGTAAAACGAGCTACTTTACACAACGCCAACGAAATATACCGCTTAGATTTGTACCAAGGCGATACCGTTTTGGTAGAAAAAGGGGGCGAAATTATCCCTAAAATAATATCCGTTAACCGGGATAAAAGATTGCCTAATGCACAAAAAATAATTTACCCTACACATTGCCCCGAGTGTAGTACCCAACTGGTGCGCACCGAAGGCGAAGTAGCTTTTTATTGCCCTAACGATGAAGCCTGCCCACCACAAATAGTGGCCAAAATGCAGCATTTTATTGGCCGTAAGGCAATGAATATTGATGGCTTGGGAGCCGAAACTATCGAAACACTGTATCAAAAAGGCTATTTAAAGCACATTAGCGATATTTACACATTAAAAAACCACGAAGACGAATTAAAAAAAATAGAACGCTTTGGCGAAAAATCTATTACCAATATGCTGGCTGGCATCGAAAATTCTAAAGCAATGCCATTTGAAAAAGTACTGTTTGGCCTAGGCATACGTTATGTAGGCGAAACCGTTGCCCGTAAATTAGTTACCTATTTTAAAACCATAGAAAACCTACAAGCGGCAAGTATCGAGCAACTTACCCAAGCCGACGAAATTGGCGACCGTATAGCCCAAAGTATTATCGAATATTTTTTAGAACCCAACCATACCCAACAAATAGCAGCGTTAAAGCAATGCGGTTTACAATTTGAAAGCAACCAGCAACAAAAAGTTTTAGCAAGCAATAAACTAACGGGGCAAAACTTTATACTTTCGGGCACTTTTGAAAAATACAGCCGCGAGCAGTTAAAAGAAATGATAGAAGCCAATGGCGGTAAAATATTGGGCAGCATATCGGCCAAATTAACCTATTTAGTAGCAGGCGATAATATGGGACCCGCCAAACTAGAAAAAGCCAATAAACTTAAAATACCGTTAATAAGCGAGGTTGATTTGTTACGCTTTTTGGCTTAAGTATATTTTTTTACTTGATAGCTTATAGTATACCTTTTTTATTAAAAAGCTGCTGTATCAGTTTTTAAAAAATTTAATTTTTGTTAAAAAACTAAATCATCTGCCTCCAGCCGTACAGTTTTCTTTTAAAAATTTAGTAAAAATAGTAGCCAAATGTTTGCTGGTGCCTTCGCCTTCGTTAATGCTGTGGCTGCGGTTAGGGTAAGTCATTAACTGAAAAGGTTTGTTGTGTTTTATTAGTTCGTTTATCATTTGTTCGGCATTGTTAAAATGCACATTATCGTCGCCAGTGCCGTGTATAAGCAGTAAATTTCCTTTTAGGTTTTTGGCGTGTGCTAGTGGCGAGTTATCTACAAAATAATGTTTATCATCGGGCAGTAGCCCCATATAGCGTTCTTGATAAATGTTATCGTAATTTAATTGGTTGTCCACAGCGGCTATGGAAATACCTGTTTGATATACATCGGGGTATTGAAAAAGCAGGTTTAAAGTGCTGGACCCTCCCCCACTCCAACCCCAAACCGCAACACGAGTAGTATCAATATAACCCCATTTAAAAATTTCTTTGGCCGCCATAGCTTGGTCTCGAATATTAATATTGCCAATATTGTGGTAAATGGCTTTGCGCCAATTTCGGCCTTTGGGTGCTGGCGAACCTCGGCCATCAACCGAGATATAAATGTAACCGTCTTTAGCCATATTGCCAGCATACAGGCGGTTGTAGCCAATGCCAAAAACATCTTTTACTGTTTGGCTTGCGGGCTCGCCATATACATAAAATAAAACGGGGTATTTTTTGGTGGCATCAAAGTTATCTGGCTTAACCATCCAACCGTCCATACTTACGCCATCGGCGGTGGTAACTCTAAAAAATTCGGGGGTAAAAGGTAATGTTCGGGCTTTGGCCGATTTTGTGCCACCACTTATCAGCTGGTGATTAGGCAAGGCTACCACGCTTGCTATAGGGTAAGTGCTGGCATTAGAAAAACTATAAAAAGCGAGTTTCCCGTTGGGCGAAATATCGTAGCTATGGGTACCAGGTTGGTCGTAAGGTGTAATGCGTTCGGCTTCGGCATCCCCGGTAAGGGAAATTTTATATAAATAAGATTGAATAGCATTATTGGGCGATGCCATAAAGTACAGCAAACCAGTGGCTTCGTTAATAGCTACTACGCTAATTACGTCGTAATTTCCTTTGGTAATTAGGCGTTGTTTACCTTCACGGTTTATGGCATACACATGTCGCCAGCCATCTTTTTCGCTTTGCCAAATAAACTCGCTACCGCCATTAATAAATTCCCAGCCTGTGGCTTCGCTTTTGGCATCTACCCAGGCACTATCGGTTTCTTGGTATATGGTTTTGGCTTGAGCGCTGGTGGTATTTACCAACATAATTTTACATTGGTTTTGGCGGCGATTGAGTTGTTGTAAAATTAATTCGTTGTTATTATTGGCCCATTCCATACGGGGTATATAGTTTTGTACGGCACTGCCAGGTACGTTCATCCATTTGGTTTTGGCTGTTGCTAGGTTTACTACGCCTATTTTACAGTTGCTAGGGTTTTGGCCTACCACTGGGTATTCTACAGGGGTGGTAAATGGGTATAACGAATCGGTATTGTTTATCATCAAATAGTTTTTGATAGTGCGGGCATCTATTTGCCAGTAGGCAATATTTTTACCGTCGGGGCTCCAGCGGAAACCATCTCGGCAATCAAATTCTTCTTCGTAAACCCAATCGAAAGTGCCGTTAATTAAGCGCAAACTACCGTCGGTGGTGAGGGCTTTGGTTTGGTTGTTTTCTAAGTTTTGAACGTAAATATTATTTTGGCTTACAAAGGCTACTTGGCTACCATCGGGCGAAAACTTGGCAAACATTAAACTAGCATCGGGCATTTTTTCGCCTATTTGGGTAAGCGTTTTGGTGGCGAGGTTATACACCCAGTAATTGCCTCGGGTATCGTACCGCCATACTTTTTGGGTATTGGTATTTAATAATACTTTTTGCTTATCGGTTGAAAAAGCAAACCTAGCTATGTTTAATACGCCTTGATTTTTAGGTTTAAGATTTTGGCTGCTTACCAATATTGTTTCTTCGGCATTATTTAAAGCGTTAATTTCTATAATGTTACCGTTTTTTACCTCTAAGGTTTTATTACCATCGGCACTCCAATAGGTTTGCTGGCTGTATTGCGCTAAGGCGGAGGTAAAAATAATGAGTTGTAATAATAAGATAAGAACGATGCGGTATTTGTTGCCTTTAGTTTCCATATTAGTTTAAAAAATTGCCAGCATAAAGATAAATTTATCTGACAACAATCAATTATTTTTTTAGTATTGATTTAAGCTTAAATTAAAATTTTATTTTTGTAGCATGAAATTACCCATTGTTGCCTACGGACACCCAGTTTTAAGAAAAGTAGGCGAAGATATTACAAAAGATTATCCTCAATTAGCGCAATTAATTGCCGATATGTACGAAACCATGTATGCTGCCAATGGCGTGGGCCTTGCTGCACCTCAAATAGGCTTGGCAATAAAATTATTTGTGGTAGATTGTAATCCTTTTGCCGATGATGACCCTAGTTTAAAAGGGTTTAAAAAAACGTTTATTAACCCCGTTATTAAGAAAGAAACTGGTGAAAAATGGGATTTTAACGAAGGCTGTTTAAGTATACCACACATAAGGGAAGATGTAAGCCGACATTACAAAATAGAAATTAGTTACTATAACGAAAACTGGGAACTGCAACACGAGGAGTATATTGGCCTTGCCGCTCGTGTAATACAACACGAGTACGACCATATTATAGGCAAACTATTTACAGATAAAATAAGCCACTTACGAAAAGCCATGATTAAAGGCAAACTAACAGATATTTCTAACGGACTGGTAAAAGCCGATTATAAAATGAAATTTATAGGGCGTAGTAAAAAAAGGTAATTTTTTTTTATGATTTATACCCTAATGCTTAATAATGATACAAAAGATTGTTTAATAATATGAAACTAAAGCCCTGGAGGCTTTACCTTAAGGGATAGCATACTGCATAAGTAACTTTAAAAAATATTACTTAAGAATAAATAAATGCTAAAATAAGTTAAGTAATAGGCAATTTAACATTAATTTTAAAATTTTAATTATCCTTACTTCGATTATCAAACCATAAAGTATATTCAAATTGAGTTTTTTACAATAAATAAATAAAAAATTAGCAATTTGCGCTTAATTATAAACGTATATCAATAAATTTTCAATGTCAAAAAACAAAACACTATTTCCTGTAATTCTTATTATTTCTTTATTTTTTTTGTGGGGTTTTGCGCATAACCTTAACCCTATATTAATACCCCACTTAAAAAAAGCTTGCCAATTAACCGATTTGCAATCGGCATTAATAGATTCTTCTTTTTTTATAGCCTATTTTGCTATGGCTTTACCTGCTGGCTTTTTTATGAAAAAATATGGTTATAAATACGGTATTATTATGGGCTTAGTGGTATTTGCTTTAGGTGCTTTTTTATTTTACCCAGCAGCAAGCACCCGAAATTTTAATTTTTTTTTAATTGCCCTTTTTGTTATTGCCAGTGGTTTAACTTTTTTAGAAACAGCCGCAAACCCTTACATTACCGTATTGGGCGAACCCGAAACGGCTACCCAGCGTTTAAATTTTGCACAATCGTTTAATGGCTTGGCAGCTACATTAGCTCCTTTATTGGGGGGTATGTTTATACTTTCGGGCAAGCATTTAAGTGCACAAGACGAGCAAAATATGTCGGTAGCGCAGTTAAACGAATTTTTAACTAAAGAAGCCTCAAGCGTTCAATTGCCTTACATAATTATTGGCATAATTGTACTTACGGTAGCTTTTATTATTTGGCGCACAAATTTACCTGAAATAGCCGAACCCGAGGATAACCAACACCAAATGGCTCAAAAACACCAAAGTATTTTTAAAGAAAAAAACTTGATGCTAGGTGTTTTAGCTCAATTTTTTTATGTTGGAGCGCAGGTTTGTGTATCTAGCTTTTTTATTCGCTTTGCGGGTACTGTAGCAGGTATTGAAGAAAAATCGGCGGCTTATTTTCTATCGGCTGCTTTATTTGGTTTTATGATTGGTAGGTTTTTTGGCACCTTTTTAATGCGATATATTGCGCCATCACGCTTATTGGCCATTTATGCCATAATTAATATTTTACTTTTAACAGTAGCCATATTTACTAAAGGTTACATACCTGTATATGCACTTATTGGTGTTGAGTTTTTTATGTCGATTATGTTTCCTACTATATTTTCGTTAAGTATACAAGGCTTGGGTGCCAAAACAAAAAAAGCATCTTCTTTTTTAATAATGGCCATTGTTGGAGGTGCATTTTTTCCGCTTATAATGGGTAAAGTTTCTGATGCCAGCACTATACAATTGGCTTATACTGTACCTGCTTTGTGCTTTTTTATAATTTTATATTTTGCTATAAAAAATGCTAAAGTTAAAAGTATTGTTATGGTAGCAGGGCATTAAATTAAGAGTAATTATTTTTTTAAATTAAAACAATTTTTTGGTTGGGGCTT
Organism: Sphingobacteriales bacterium; assembly: GCA_004293485.1. Classification (GTDB taxonomy): domain Bacteria; phylum Bacteroidota; class Bacteroidia; order Sphingobacteriales; family Sphingobacteriaceae; genus Pseudopedobacter. The sequence continues at coordinate 8,291 of RDYW01000061.1, forward strand.
TACCTTAAAAATATCAAAACAAAAACAAAACGTGTTTCAATAGATTTTAAATAATGTATTGAGACACGTTTAACTGAGCATCACAAAATTGATATTCAGCTGGTTGGTTAGAGCACACTATGGTAAGGCGGTTGTGGCTAAATTTTTGCACCATATTAAGGTACCATTGTAGCCCTTCAGTATCTAAGTTTGAGGTTGGTTCATCTAACAATAAAATAGGTGTTTCAGTACAAAAGGCTAGGGCTAATTTTACCCGCTGTTTCATGCCCGAAGAAAAATATTTAATGGCTTTATGTTGGTTTTTTTGCATCCCCAACAAGGAAACAACATCTTGGTTATCTATATTTTGTGCTCTTTTTTTAAATTTAAAATGAAAATCGAGTACCTCGTTTAACGAAAATTCTTCCATCAATTCGAGATAAGGCGCAGCCAGTGTAAGGTGTAGGTAGTAATTTTCGGCAGCTATTATTTGGTTATCTAAAGTATAAATTATTTCTCCTTCTGATGGGCTAAGGCAGCCCGAAATTACTTTTAAAAGTGTTGATTTGCCGGAACCATTTTTTCCTAAAATAGCGTATTTTTTATCCTGCCTAAAAGTATAATTTATAGTCCTAAAAATCCACTCGCGGTTAAACCTTCGGCCAATATTTTGCAAGCAAATTTCCATGATTTAGTATCAGGAGTTTCCAAAACTTTTCATTACACCTCGGTTAGAGTTGCGTATAAAGTTGATAATTTCATCGCGTTCTTCGGTGGGTTTAAATTCGGCTTCTATGGTATCTAGTGCTTTGGTTACATTATTGTGTTTTACAAATAGTACCCGATAAATTTCTTGTATTTCGTTAATTTTTTCGGAGGTAAAGCCTCTTCGGCGTAAGCCTACAGAATTTATACCTGCATAAGCCAAAGGCTCGCGGGCTACTTTTACATAAGGAGGTATATCTTTACGCACCAGCGATCCTCCTGTTACAAAAGCATGAGAGCCTACGTTACAAAACTGGTGAATAGCTACCATGCCTGCCAATACTACATTATCGGCTATGGTTATGTGCCCTGCTAAAGTAGTATTGTTGGAAAAAATACAGTTATCGCCTACTTCGCAATCGTGTGCTACATGGCAATAGGCCATTAATAAACAGTTTTTTCCTACTTTGGTTTCCCATTTATCGGAGGTGCCTCGGTTTATAGTTACATATTCTCTGATGGTAGTATTATCGCCTATAACAGCTAGGGTATCTTCGCCTCTATATTTTAAATCTTGCGGAATAGCCGATATTACTGCACCTGGAAAAATTTTACAATTTTTACCTATCCTTGCACCATCCATAATGGTAACATTAGAGCCTATCCATGTTCCTTCGCCTATTTCTACATTTTTGTGTATTACGGTAAAAGGGTCAATTACAACACTGTTTGCAATTTTTGCTTGAGGGTGTATGTATGCTAAAGGTTGTATCATAAGGCTGTTTCGCTTTCTTTATAACGTGATATTTGTGCCATCATTTCGGCTTCTACTACAATTTTTTCGCCTACCATACCTACGCCTTTCATTTGTGCAATTCCTCGTCGTATTGGTTCCATTAAATCGCACCTAAATACAATTACGTCTCCTGGTAGTACTTGGGCTCTAAACCGTACTTTATCTATTTTAAGAAAATAGGTAAGGTAATTGCTTGGGTCGGGTACGGTGCTTAACACCAAAATACCTCCAGTTTGTGCCATTGCTTCTATTTGTATAACTCCTGGCATTACAGGTGCGCTTGGGAAATGCCCTATAAAATAGTTTTCATGCATGGTTACGTTTTTTACACCTACTACATGGGTTTTTGATAGTTCGAGTATTTTATCGATAAACAAAAACGGAGGCCTATGTGGCAAAATATCCATTATCTGCATAATATCGTAGAGTGGCTTTACCGATGGGTCGTACAGGTGTTGTATTTTCTTTTTTCTATCTTTTTTAATAGCAGCCTTTATTTTTTTTGCAAAGGCTATATTGGCCGCATGGCCTGGCCTGGCTGCCATAATGTGTCCTTTTATTGGGGTGCCTATTAAGGCCAAATCGCCAATCATATCTAAAAGCTTGTGGCGGGCGGGTTCGTTTTGGTAATGGAGTTCGATATTGTTGAGTATGCCTTCTTTGGCTACTTGTATATCTTGGCGATTAAATGCTTTGGCTAGGTCTTTTAGTTCATCGTCTTCAATTTCATGATCTACAATTACGATAGCGTTATTAATATCGCCACCTTTTATTAAATCATGTTTTAGTAGCATTTCAAGTTCATGTAAAAAAACAAAAGTACGGCATGAAGCTATTTCTTGTTTAAAATCGCTAACGGAGGTAATGGTGGCGTGTTGGCTACCTAAAACGGGCGAATTATAATCTACCATGCAGGTAAAACGGTAATCGTCAAGTGGCATGGCTACCATATCTACCTTTCTATCGGTTTCGCTGTAGTGGATATTGTGCGGTATTTGGTAATATTCTCGATCGGTTTCTTGGTTTAAAAACCCTACCGAGTCTAACATTTGTACAAATGTTATGGCACTACCATCTAAAATAGGTACTTCGCCACCATTTAATTCTATCAATACATTATCTACCTCACAGCCTACTAGGGCGGCCAATACGTGTTCAACTGTACTTACACTTGCGCCATTTTGCGATAAAGTGGTACTTCGTGAGGTATCGGTAACGTTATCTACATCGGCTTCAATAATAGGTTGATTGGGTAAATCAACTCTTTTAAATTTATATCCGTGGTTATCAGGAGCGGGCTTAAACGTCATAGTTACAGCTACGCCAGTATGTAAGCCTAAACCACTTACCGATACGTTTGATTTTATTGTTCTTTGTTTTAAATTCATTATTAAAATTGGATAAAGCAATATTACAAATTGCTTTGAGATATTAGTAGCTTTATTTTTTTTTCTAGTTCAAATATTTTTTTGTCTAAATCGGGCAGTCTATTCACAATGGCGTTTGATTTCAAATAATTTTGAAAGGGTGTTACAAAGTTACCGCCCCATTTTTTTCCTTCATCGTCTATTGAGCGATTTACGCCCGATTGAGCCTGTATTTGCGATCCTTTTGCAACAGAAATATGACCCACCACACCTACTTGCCCACCTATAAGGCAGTTTTCGCCTATTTTGCTGCTACCCGAAATACCTGTTTGAGAAGCAATTACTGTGTTATTGGCAATTTCTACATTATGTGCTACTTGAATAAGGTTATCTAGTTTTACGCCTTTTTTAATTACGGTGGCTCCCATGGTGGCTCTATCAATACAAGTATTTGCGCCTATTTCTACATCATCTTCAATAATAACGTTTCCTATTTGGCTAATTTTGGTGTACGAACCATCTTTTTGAGGGGCAAAACCAAATCCGTCGCTACCTATAACTGTACTGGCGTGTACCATTACCCGGTGGCCTATCACGCAATCGTGGTAAACTTTTACACCCGAAAAAAGGGTGCAATTATCGCCTACACTTACCCCATCGCCTATGTAGGTATGAGGATAAATTTTGCTCGAATTACCTATAACTGCATAGGCTCCTATGTAGGCAAATGCGCCTATATATACTTGGTTGCCTATGGTGGCAGTAGGGTGTATAAAGCAGGGATCTTCTATCCCAGTTTTATTTAATTTAAGGGTATTGTATCGATTTAAAAGTATCGAAAAAGCACTGTAAGCGTCTGCTACGCGTATAAGTGTAGCATTTACCGGTTTGTTTAACACTAAGTTATTATTTACAATAACTACCGATGCTTGTGTGGTATATAAATAGCTTTCGTATTTAGGATTGGCTAAAAAAGTTAAAGTTCCTTTTTGGGCATCTTCAATTTTGGCCAAACCCGAAACTATGCTATCGGGCTTACCCTCTAATGTGCCATGTATAAGAAGGCAAATTTCGTTTGCTGTAAATTGCATTCGGTAAAATTAATGGTTAATATTAAATGAACAAATTGTTAGCGCAATTAGCAACATAAAATTTATATTTTAGTATAACAAAAAATATTTTTTGTTACCAATTGGGCTAATGCTTGTAAAAAAGAATTATCTGATGCTAAGGTAATATCTTGTAAATTAGCATTTTTCATCAATATATTAATGTTACCAGTTGCTGTATTGTAGGCTATGTTATTTATTGTATCGGTAAATACAAAATAACTGGTATCGGCTTGACTTAAGTTAAATTGCTGCGAAATATCGTGTTTTAATGCTATTATTCTATGGGTATCGGCTGGGGTATTTGTTATTTCAACCTTATAAAGTTTTCTTTGGGTTAAATTTTTGCATAAAGTGCTTAAAATAAAATCGGGGTGCGTACACCAAGCTTTTATACTTGCCATTATATCGGTATCATCTAATTGTACAAAATAAGTAAGGTGTAGATGGTGTTGATAAAAATCGTGGTTGGTTATGGTTTGGTATAAAAAATGTTTTAATGCTGGAGTGGCAAATAAATCACCCCCCGATTGGCCTATTGTGCGGGCTCGTTCTAAAATTTTTACCAACATTTGCTCGGCCGCTATAACTGTTTTATGTAAATATACTTGCCAGTACATTAAACGTCGGGCTATCAAAAATTTTTCGATAGAATAAATACCTTTTTCTTCAACTACTAAATGGCCATTTTTAATATTTAGTAGTTTAATAATCCTATCGGAGCTTACCATCCCTTCGGTAACGCCACTAAAAAAACTATCCCTATTTAAATAATCTAACCTATCTAAATCTAGCTGGCCGGCTATAAGTTGGTATAAAAATTTTTTTTCGTACGTATTATTAAATATTTGCATAGCCAATGACAGCTTACCATCAAATTGATTATTTATTTTGGCTATTAATAATTTGCCAATTTGCTCATGCGAAATACCTTGTACTATGGTATGTTCTAATGCATGTGAAAATGGGCCATGTCCAATATCGTGTAGTAAAATAGCAATACAAGCAGCTTCGGTTTCGGCTAAAGTAATATCATGTCCTTTATTTTTAAGGTGTTCGATAGCTAGTTGCATTAAGTGCATAGCACCCAATGCATGGTGAAAACGGGTATGCAAGGCACCTGGATAAACCAAATGCGTCATACCTAATTGCTTTATATATCTTAACCGCTGAAAATAAGGGTGTTCTATAATATCGAAAATTAAAGATGTTTTGATACTAATAAAACCATAAATTGGGTCGTTAATTATTTTATGCTTATTCAATAGCTGCTTAAATTAGAAGGCAAAAGATTTATAAAAGTAAATACCATTTATTAAATCACAATTTTTAAAATTGTAAATAAATTTAAAATTACAGATTTATCTGATAAATAAAACTAAAAATGATGCAAACTACCAATATACTATGGGCCGACGATGAAATCGATTTATTAAAACCACATATATTGTTTTTAAACGATAAAGGTTACCACATTGATACGGCTACTAATGGCAACGATGCCCTCGAAATATTTAAAACTAAAGATTTCGACTTGGTATTTTTGGATGAAAATATGCCTGGGCTTACAGGTTTAGAAACACTTACTGAAATTAAAAATATAAATCCCGATGTACCAGTAGTAATGATTACCAAAAGCGAAGAGGAGTATTTGATGGAAGATGCTATAGGAGCTAAAATTGGCGATTATTTGATAAAACCTGTAAACCCAAAACAAATTTTATTAACTATTAAAAAGTTAATTGATAATAAACGCTTGGTAAGCGAAAAAACTACCATGGCTTATCAGCAAGATTTTAGAACCTTAGGTACTACTTTAAATGATAACCTTAATTATCAAGAATGGATTGAAGTGTATAAAAAATTAGTTTTTTGGGAGCTGGAGCTAGAGCGACTTGAAGATGCTGGAATGCATGAGATTTTAACCATGCAAAAAGCCGAAGCCAATATGCAGTTTTCGAAATTTATTGAAAAAAATTATTTGGGATGGATAAAAAATCAAGATACAGCACCCACACTATCGCATCAATTATTAAAAAAGAAGGTTTTTTCGTTACTAAGCCCTAATGTTCCGGTATTTTTTATTTTAATTGATAATTTAAGGTACGACCAATGGAAAATTATCAACCCAATTATTACCGAGTATTTTAGGCTTGAAGAAGAAGATATATATTATAGCATATTGCCTACCGCAACCCAATATGCCCGAAACGCAATTTTTTCGGGCCTAATGCCTTCAGAAATGGAAACCCGTTTCCCCGATAAGTGGCAAAACGACGAGGAAGAAGGGGGTAAAAATTTACACGAGGCACACTTTTTTGATGACCAATTAAAACGAATTTTACGTAAAGAAATTAAACACTCGTACCATAAAATTTTAACTTACGATCAAGGAAAAGACCTTAACGATACCCTCACAAACTTGATGGGGAACGACCTTAATGCCATTGTATATAATTTTGTAGATATGCTATCGCATGCCCGTACCGATATGCAAATGATACGCGAGCTTGCCAACGACGATGCGGCTTACCGATCGCTAACCTTATCGTGGTTCGAGCATTCGCCACTGTTAGAGTTAATAAAAAAACTATCACAAAAAAAAGTACGTGTAGTAATTACTACCGACCACGGTACCATAAGGGTAAAAACCCCAAGTAAAGTTATAGGAGATAGAAATACCAACGCCAACTTAAGGTATAAACAAGGTAAAAACTTAAATTTTATAGCAAAAGATGTTTTTCAAATTAAAAATCCGCATGAAGCGCTATTGCCCAAATTACATGTAAGCTCGAGCTATATTTTTGCCAAAAACGATAATTATTTTGTGTACCAAAACAACTACAATCAGTTTGTAAATTATTATAACGAAACGTTTCAGCATGGTGGTATTTCGTTAGAAGAGGTAATTATACCTATCATAACTTATAAAAACAAATAGTTTTTTTTATGCAGTATTTTATCGAAAGCGAAAGCCAATTGCCCAAAGCCGCCCACTGGCTTTTGCAACATAACCAAAAAGTTTTTATGTTTTATGGACAAATGGGTGCTGGCAAAACCACGCTTATTACCCATATTTGTAAGCAGTTGGGGGTACAAGGGCATATTAGTAGCCCTACATTTGCCATTGTTAACCAGTATTTAGGCTCAAAAAATATTATTTATCATTTCGATTTTTATAGGATTAAAAATCAGCAAGAAGCATTAGATTTAGGCTACGAAGAATATTTATATTCGGATGCTTATTGTTTGGTTGAGTGGCCCAATAAAATACCCGATTTATTGCCACAAAATTACCTTAAAGTAGAGGTTGAAATTTTGGATAACTACCAGCGAAAATTAACGGTAAAGGATGTTACAAGCAAGCATTTGTAGCATTTTAAAATTAAGTTATACTATGGTAAAGTAAAAAAATTTCAACAAAAAGATTGAATTTTTTTTGGTGAACGTTCAAAAAAAATATATATTAATGCTCTGTTAAATCAACGGCTACAAGTTTAGAAACGCCTTGTTCAATCATAATAACGCCATAAATAATATCGGTAAAAGCAATGGTTTTTTTATTGTGCGATACAATAATAAATTGCGAATCGGCCGAAAACTCACGAATTATATTATTAAACTTATCAATGTTGCTATCATCGAGTGGGGCATCTACCTCATCAAAAATACAAAAAGGAGCTGGTTTTAATAGGTAAAGCGAAAAAAGTAAGGCAATGGCCGTTAACGTTTTTTCGCCACCTGATAATTGATTGATGGTAAGCGGGCGCTTACCTTTAGGCCTAGCTATAACGTTGATATCCGACTCTAAAGGATTAGCCTCATCGCTTAGCAATAAATCGCAACTATCTTCCTCATTAAATAACGACCTAAAAACTTTAATAAAATTATCTCGCACTAGCGTAAACGATTGCATAAATTTATCTTTAGCTGTATTATCAATTTCTGAAATAGTTTGCAATAACGATTTTTTTGCCCTTAAAAGGTCGGTTTTTTGTTCTATAATAAAGGAATATCGTTGGCTAATTTCTTTGTAAGCCTCCATTGCTGTTGGGTTTACGGCACCATAATCTGCTATTTGGGATTTTAATTTTTCGATTTTAACCTTTAAACTATCCTCGGTTTCGTTTTCGGGTATTTGGCTTTCCCAAAGCTCTTCAATATCAATATTAAATTCTAAACTAAGGCGTTCTTTTAAGCTGTTAAGTTCTATTTTAAGTGCCGTTTTTTTATCTTTTACTTCATTTAAAAGATAAGTAGCTGTTTCTTTTTGTTTTCTAAATTCTCTTTGTAGGTTTTCGGTATCGGCAATAGTGCCACGCAGGCTATAATAAGTTTTTTCGGCACTTTGTAAGCCGTTTTCCATTTCGGTTTTTTGTTGATAAAGGGCTATTAGTTCAGCGTCTTGAAGGCTTGTTTTATTACATAATTGGGTAATTTCGGCCATTGTAGTTTGCAATTCGGCATTTCGTTTATCCAATTGTATTTGCAGGTTTTTTTGCTGGCTTTGTCTGTAATCTATATCTTTAACTATGCTGTTTACCTTATTTTGTTGTTGGTAAAACTTTATATTTTTTGCGTTATAATCGGCACTTTGTGTACTTATAGTTTCGGATAATGTGCTAAACGTAGTTTGTAAAGCAAATATTTGTTGTTGTAATAATTCTTGCTGTTGTTTTAAAGCCAATAATTTAGGGTTAATGTTTAGCAAGCTTTCGCTAATATTGGCAATTTTAATTTCAATATCTTGCTTTACATTGTTGCTTTTTTGTATAAAACTTTGGTATTGTTGTTGTTTGGTTTGCACCGATATTATTTGGTTATCTATCTTATTTTTAGTGTTTTGCAGGGTAGTAATTTCTGTTTTTTTGGAAGATATTTTTAAATTAATAATACCGCTTACAATATTTTGTATTTTGATTTTTAACTTTTCACTTTCTTCATCTAACGTTTTAATTTCTTTAGCTAGCATTTCCAAATTTTTGGCCCTACCAATGCGCTTACCTTCAAATAAACCAATAGAGCCACCCGATAGGGTATATTTTGTTTTGCTAAACCTACCCGATTTGGCTAAAATTACCACATCGTTAGTTACCAAATTATCGTTTAAATTGCTTTCTACATCATCATTAACCAAATAAACGTGTTGAAATAAATGAGCACAAAGGTTTTTATATTTAACATCAACCTCTAACACATCCAGTGCCGAGATGGCATTTTCGGGTATTTTTACGTTGGTATTTGCAGCCAAGCCATGGTAATTTTGTAAAATAAAAAAGCCAGCTTTACCAGCCGAGGAGTTGTTAAGCAATTTTATGGCATCAATGGCTTCGTTATAATTATTTACCACATAATAATTCATTAGTGGTTCTACATAATTTTCGATGGCTACACGGTACGCTTCTTTACAAAATAAAATATCCGAAAATAAGGGTGCTGGTTTTTTCCAGACTGTATTTTTTTTAAGAAACCTGATAGATTGTGGGTAGCCCTCAAGGTTATCAACCAAACTTTTGGTAAGGTTATACTCGTTTTGTCGGGCATCAAGCTTTCGGATATTGGCGTTTAAGGTTTCTTTTAAAATAGCGATTATATTTTCTGTATCCTGTATTTTTTTATCCAAAGTTTCCTCAAAAAACAAAGCATCATGTAATTCATTTTTGGCGGTAGTTTGCAAAAGTAAAAAATTTGATAAAGCAGCATTAAAATCGTTAAGTTCGACATTTTTAGTGGCGGCATCTTGGGTGTTTCTTAAGCTTTCGTTAAATAAGGTATCTTTTTGTATTTGTAATATATCTCGCTCTTTTTCGGTTTGGTAAATTTGGCTTTGTAAGGTATTATTTTGTTGGTTAAAAGCATCTAATTCGGCTTTTTGTACACTGTGATGAGTTTTTAGCGTATCAATATTTTCTTTTAAAAGGGCTAATTCGTTTATTATTTTAAACAACAATTCTTCCTCCGTAATTTTTTCGGTAAGTAACCTTTTTTGGTTGTATAAAACGTGGTTGAGTTGATTTTTATCTTTATCAATCTCCTGTATTACTCGATTTTTTTTGTCGTTCAGGTATAATAATTGTTGGTTTTTTATTTTATTCTCGTTTTCGTAGGCTTTTATTTTAGCTATAAAATTGTTAGTGGCTTTTTGCTGAATAGTAAGGTTTTTTTCTTCAGTAAGGTAATTTAATTTAAAGCGTTGAATTTGAGCTTCGTTTACCTCTAATTTAGCTGTGGCCGATGCTATATCGTTATTAAATTTATTTTCTTGTGCCTCTAAATTTTGCAACCATTTGCTAAACCCATCTATTTTAAAAGTGCTAAACTGTATGCTTAGGGTTTTATAATTATCTTTTAAAAGCTTGTATTTTTCTGCTTTTTTGGCTTGGCTTTCAAGCACTTTTAAATTTTTGGTAATTTCAAAAAGCAAATCATCCACTCTGCTTAAATCGGCTTCGGTATCTTTTAATTTGGCAAAAGTTTGTTTTTTTCGAAGTTTATATTTTGAAATGCCCGATGCTTCCTCAAACAAAGCCCTGCGAGAGTTTTCTTTGTTTACAATAATTTCATCAATCATTTTAAGCTCAATAATGGCGTACGAATCGGAACCTATGCCTGTATCTAAAAACAAATCGGTAATATCTTTTAACCTACATAGCACATCGTTAAGGCGGTATTCCGATTCGCCACTTCGGTATAATTTACGGGTAATTGTAACCTGCGAATAAGCCGTTGGTAAAATATTTTTGGTATTATCAAAAGTAAGCGAAACCTCGGCCAGTTGTGCTGCTTTTCGGTTTTTGGTACCATTAAAAATAATGTTTTCCATTTTTTCGCTACGCAAAGCTTTGGTACTTTGCTCGCCTAGTACCCAGCGAATGGCATCAATAACATTTGATTTTCCGCAACCATTAGGCCCTACAATGGCGGTTACGCCTTTGTTAAAGTTTACTATTGCCTTATCGCCAAAGCTTTTAAAGCCCTTTATTTCGAGTTTGTTTAAACGCATTAATTATTTAAAACTACCTTTAGGCTAAAAATATTTTATTTTACCTTATGTTTAACTATTTACTTTCAACCATTTAGCCATCACTTTAGTTTGCATATCGGTTAAACCTTCTAATTTATTGATAACATATTTTTTATTTGGGTTGGCTTTTAAAGTTACATCAATTGTTTTTTCGATACCATCCCTATCAACCAAAAAATGAAGCATATCCCCTACCCTTTTTTCGCTTACTAGTTTGGTTAAATTAGTCACTTTTAATCCATCAATGGTAATAATAATATCGTTTACATTAAGCCCAGCTATATAAGCTGCGCTATTGCGGGCAACATTTTTAATGGTTAAATTTTGGCCTATCATAGCAGTGCCTACTCCCAAATATGGGGCTTGGTTACCTATATTCTTATCCTCGATAGCCAAACCTGCATAGCCCAAGTAGGTGCTAAAATCTATATCAGCAGTTCCGTTTATATAATTGTTGTATATAAAAGAAAGGGCTTTACCTGCATATTTTTTTAATACGGCTTTAAACTCGGCATCGGTATAGCCTCGGTTTAACTGCTTGTAATATAAGTTATAAGCATGGCGCATTACATCGTCTAAACTATATTTACCTTCGTTTTGGTGTATAATGGTTATATCTAAAATGGCAGCAATTAATGCTCCTTTGTTGTAATACGATATACTCGAATTTGCCGAATTTTCGTTAGGTCGGTAATATTTTATCCAAGCATTAAAACTGGCATCGCTTAGGCTTTGTACTTTATTACCCGGTTGGTTGATTACGGCATTAATATCATTTTCGAGTTCGGTTAAATATTCTTGTGGGCTTATTATCCCTGCTCGTAAGCACAACAAATTTTCGTAATAAGCAGTAAAACCTTCGGCAATCCATAAATTTGGGGTATAGTTTTCTTTATCATAATCAAATGGGCCTAGTGCTATGGGGCGCAATCGTTTTACATTCCATAAATGAAAATACTCATGCGCCAAAAGACTTAAAAACCCCTTGTAAGTAATTTCATCGGTATATCCTAAGCGGGTAGCTCCAAGTACAGTAGATTTTTTATGCTCTAACCCTCCGCCCCCCGAGGCATAATTATGTACGATAAAAACATAGCGTTTGTTGGGGTTTTGGCCAAATACTGCCGTAGCTGTTTTTACAATGTTGGCTATATCTTTTTTTAACTGCTCAACAGCATAGTTACCTCCTTTTACCATGGCTATTTCGTGATTTACCCCAGCTTCTTCAACATAAAAAATATCTTGATTGCCTATTTCGATAGGGCTATCGTATAACTCATCGAAATTTGAAGCATAAAATGTATTGGCTTTATTGGCTATTGGTTCTAAGGCAGTAGATATTTTTTTCCATCCTACCAACGGAATAATATTTACACTAACAGGCTTTGCTAATTGCCCATCAACGTACATAAAAATATCTGGCGACGAAAGAAAGGCTTGGTCGGCATCTACAAAACTGGTACGCACCGAAACCTCAAAAGCATATACACTATAATTAATTACCAGTGTTTTAACATGGGTGGTATTAATTTTCCAAGCATTTTTGGTAATTTTTTTAAAAGATAAAGCTTTTTTATCAGTGCTATTTACTTTAAAAGCCTCTACATTTTTTGAAAACTCGCGTACCAAATATGAACCAGGTGCCCACACGGGCATTTTAATTATTGTAGTTTTGGCATCAATGTTTTGGATAGTCATTTGCACATTTACATAATGCGCTTGGGGTTGAGTAAACGATATTTGAAAACTTATTTTGGTGTTGTTTTTGGCATACACATTGTTTAGCATAGATAAAAAAAATAAAATGAAGGAAAATTGTAAAAATTTCATAATTTTTGAACGTTTGAATGAAGCAAAATTAGGTAAATTGTTTATTAAATAGCAAGCAACCAATACTGTAAACGTAAACAATTTTTAGGGTATTATACATGATAAAAAACGAAGTCTTGCAATTACACAAAAGGCAAATTTTATATCTTAGGATGTATATATGCTACATTATATTTTTTTTAATCAATCAAAATCCATACTTTCAAAATGCTTTTAGTTGCCGATAGTGGTTCGAGTAAAACCGATTGGGAAATGATGTTGCCTAACGGCGATACCTTAAATATACAAACTGCGGGTATAAATCCGATTTTTTCGACCGAAAAAGATATTCATAGGGTTTTATCTTTTAACCATCAATTTGTAACTTTTGCTTCATCAGTAAAGGAAGTTTATTTTTTTGGTGCCGGTTGTAATACACCCGATAGACGTGAGTTGGTTTGCAACGTTCTTTCATCGAAATTTACTAATGCTTATATACATGTAGATACCGACTTGGTTGGTGCTGCTTATGCTACCTGTGGGCATAACGAAGGCTTAAACTGCGTAATAGGTACCGAATCGAATATTTCGTATTTTGATGGACAAAAAATTACAGACATGAATAGTGGCTTAGGCTATATTTTGGATGATGAGGCTTCGGGGACTCACTTTGGCAAAAAACTAATTACCGATTATTTGTACGGAAATATGCCAACTGAATTGGCATCGCTTTTTTACAAAGAATATAAAATTAATAAAGAAATAATTATTAAAAATATTTATCAAAAACCGCTTCCTAATATTTATTTGGCCAATTACGCTCTATTTATGGCTTTACACTGTAATCATCCGTACATTAAAAATGTATTACTTTTAGGATTTGAAGCATATATCGTTAATAATATTTTGCCATATCCTAATTATAAAGCCATAAACACCCATTTTGTAGGTTCAATAGCGTATAATTTTAAAGAAGCATTAGGGGTAATGTGTAATAAATATGAGGTAAAAGTAGATTGTATTTTAGAAAAACCTATATCAGCGTTGTATAATTTTATTAAGCAACGCGAAGGTTTTTAGTTTATTTTAAGTGTAAGTGCTTATTTACATAGCTACTTACACTTAAAAATAAGATATCAATTTCGATTTGTAAATAAGCTATTTTACATTATTTTTATGCAATGTGCTTACTTTTTGTATTTTTTGAACGTAAATAATAAAAGCATAACAATGTGCTTGCTGCTATGGGTAGCCAAACTTGGGCATCTATTGGGGTATCTATTTCACAACCTATAGGGTCGCCTGGG
>RDYW01000087.1 GCA_004293485.1 Sphingobacteriales bacterium
GTCTATATTTCCTGACATAGTTATCAAAATATCATTCTCTAATCTTATGCCAAACCCTTCTTCGGGGGTTTATCTATTTCTACTAATTTTAAGTACGCTATATTTTATAAAAATTTATTGGTTTTTGATATTGTCCCCTTTCCTTATGCAGTAACCGATTAAAATTGGAAAAAAATTATTAATTTTCCCAACAATAAAACGGTTAAAAAAATGAAAACATCAAAATTTAGTGAGAGCCAAATCGTGGCAATTCTCAAAAGCCAAACAGCAGACAAAACAGTAGAGCAAATCTGTCGTGAACAAGGCATTGCTCCTGCCACTTTCTATCATTGGAAAAAGAAGTATGCAGGCATGGAGAGCGAAGAAATCAAGCGTATGCGGGACTTAGAAGCGGAAAATGCACGACTAAAAAAGCTTTTAGCTGATAAAAGTTTAGATTATGATATACTCAAAGAGGGCTATGAACGCCTAAAAAAGGCATAGCCCCAGCTACTACCCAAACTGCGGTGAGAGAGGTTTCTGTTCAGTTTGGAGGGTCTATAAGACGCACAAGTAGGGTACTGGGGCAACGCAGGGCAAGTTTGTACTATCATCACAAGCGAGTGAACGAGGACTGCCAGATTCAGGCTGAACTCACAAGGTTGGCAGGCGAACATATCAATTGGGGTTTGGGCTTGATGTATGGAAAAATACGTTTAGAAGAACATCTTTGGAACAGAAAAAGGGTGTATCGCAACTACAAAGCCTTAAATCTTCATTTGCGAAAACCCGTAAAACGGAAGAAAATCAAAAGAGATAACCCTGGTACCCTCGCTGCTACTCGCATCAATGAAGGTTGGTCAATAGATTTTTTAAGTGATACGGTGATAGAAGACAAAAAGACACGCATACTGGGTGTGATGGATGAATACAGCAGGAAATGTTTACTCACGGTTCGCCGCTGCGATTGATGCCGAAAAGACTTACAAAGCAAAGGCATTAGTGGCTTCCTTAAAGCAGCTCACCATAGACTATGGCAAGCCTAAGTATATCCGATGTGATAATGGGACTTACAAGGCAAAGGCATTAGTGGCTTCCTTAAAGCAACTCACCATAGACTACGTCAAGCCTAAGTATATCCGATGTGATAATGGTCCCGAACTGATTAGCAAGCAGTTGGAGAAATTTTGTGTGAAAAATGCAATAGAACTCAAATTTATACAACCAGGCAAACCTATGCAAAACGGACTAATAGAAAGGCTAAATGGCACAGTAAGAAGTGAATGTCTAAACTTGAAGATGTTTAAAACTATTTCAGAATTACAACAAGATTTGGATAAATGGTGGAATGTTTATAATTTTGACAGACCACACTCTGCCTTGAAGGGGAAGACCCCGCAGATGGTCTATAAAAATCAAAGTTATCTCCAGTCAAAAGTGGTTACGACGTAAGGGAGGAGGACAAAAATAACCCAAAGATTGATACTTTCGCTCATAGTGATAGAATTGAATAAATCCATTAAGCCCTTTTTCTAATTCAAGTCCATTATCAAAAGCATTAAGATAAATATACTCATACTTTAC
>RDYW01000062.1 GCA_004293485.1 Sphingobacteriales bacterium
TTAAACCTGCAAAATAATACTAAAAATCGACCACCATTTTTGTCCACATGGAACAAACGTCTATCA
Organism: Sphingobacteriales bacterium; assembly: GCA_004293485.1. Taxonomy (GTDB): domain Bacteria; phylum Bacteroidota; class Bacteroidia; order Sphingobacteriales; family Sphingobacteriaceae; genus Pseudopedobacter. The sequence goes on from RDYW01000062.1 coordinate 67, forward strand.
AAAAACACCACAAATGTCCATTACGTCTTGAATTTTGATTTTTAAATTCGTTGTACAAATTTCCCCAAGGTAAGCCTTTCATTTCCTTTCTGTATTTTGGAAAAATTGCTTTTATCCAACTAATAACTGCTTGAAAATAAAGCCAAAGTTCGTTTGCATTGGGTTCGTGTTGATTTTTGCTCATATAGGCTTCTATTTCGTTTTCCGAAATCCAAGCAATAGCAGTTTCTAAATATTCTTGTCGGTTTGCTGAACCTGCCATGTAATCATCACCAAGTTTGGGACGACTGTTTTTTGAAAAATAGCGTTTAGCATCTGAAACCCACGAACCTGAATAAACAGCATTTCTTAATTCTTGTTTGGTAAGTTCTTTCCCTGCTATGTTTATGGTTTCAAACCATTCTAATTTTTCGCTGTCTTCACCACTGCAAAAATAAACCATCAATTTATAGTTCAAAATTTGGTTCTTTTTATCTGCTGGTAGATTATGAAATGCTAAACCATTTACAGTAAAATCTTTGTTTACAAACTGACAAATGGAAATAGTTCGTTGTTGCCCGTCAATTACTTCAAAGTTGCCATCTTCACGAACTGCCCAATACATTACATTTAAAGGGAAATCTTTTTGTAGCGTAACAATTACTGCTTTTCGTTCTTTGTCGCCATAAACAAATTCACGTTGATAAGGTGGTCTTATATCTAATTTTCCTCCATAGCCAATTACACCATTTTCCAAATTGTCTTGATAGTCTTTGGTTAATTCTCTAACTGTTATTTCTTTTAGCTCTATAATCATATTCGTTTGTTCTTGATTATTACTCTTGCATAAATTTCTTGTCCATCAATTTTGAAACGTGTTATTTTTCCTGTTTCTTCTTCTACTAAAACTCTGTCAATTCCTAAAATTTCAAATTGTTCAGGATTGTACTTGTCAATAAAAGTAATAGGAACACCCATTAGTCCTTTAAAGTCTACTGGAATGTCTGCAACTTTATTAACATTGATTGCATTGTAATTGTCATAAGTTGGATATTCACGTTCATTGCCATAGTAGGTTTTGAAAAGAATAATATCTTCATGCCGTTTTTTGTTGTCTAAATTTGTGAACCAAAAAACGCTTCCCATACTAAAATACTTTTGTCCGTTTTCAGTTTTTATTCTTGTTTCTGTTGTTATTTCGTAATGGTCAGGAACTTTAAACCATTTTGTTCCACCATTATGAATTCCTGCCCAAAGTTTGTTTTCTTTTACAAGTTTGAAAATTTCTTTATAAGTAAAATTATTTTGGTTTCCAATTATTAGAAATTTTTTGTCGTATTCAATCAGTTGAGCTACGTATTCACGGAATAATGAAAATGGTGGGTTTGTTACTACAATATCTGCTTGTTTCAACAATTCAATACTTTCTTTACTTCTAAAATCGCCATCACCTTTTAAAAACTTTACGTGAGATTTTGTATAATCTGGAATGTTATCAATGTACTCTCCATCATATTCTATGTAAACTGCTTTTTCTTCAATGTGCTGGCTGAATAAATCGGGATTTGTATCTTTATAACAGGTTGTAATAAGTTTTTTTAGTCCTAATTCCTTATAATAGTGAGAGAAGTAATGAAAAAAAATTGCTAATTCTTGGGTCATCGCAATTACATAAAACGGTTTTGCCTTTGAAATGGTCTTTGTAATATCGCAATTCCCTTTCTATGTCAGTTAACTGGGTATAAAACTCATCGTTTTTACTTGCTTTCGCTTTTTTTAGATTATTGTTTAAGGATTTTGCCATTGGTTTTTCATCAATTCTTTAAATTGTAAATTTACGATATTTTTTTAGCAATGTCTTTAAAGCCGTTAGTTAAATCTCTAACTATAATCTCTTTAAGTTCAACTTTCATATTCTCTTGTTCTTAATGATTACTCTAGCAAACATTCTTTTGCCATTAATAAATGGGTAACCAAAATTAAAATCATCAACTTTAGTTGTCGCCATGTAACCTATAATTTCGAACTGGTCAGGATTATATTTATCAATTATTGTGATAGGAACACCCATTAGCCCTTTGTAATCGATTGGTATATTCGCCACTTTGTTTACTTCTATAGCATCTAAATTGTCATAAGTTGGATATTCTCTTTCATTTTCATAATAGGTTTTATAAAGTATAATATCTTCATGTCTTTTTCGGTTATCAAGGTTTGTAAACCAATAAACACTTCCCATACTAAAATACTTTTGTCCGTTTTCAGTTTTTATTCTTGTTTCTGTTTCTATTTCATAATGGTCGGGTACTTTAAACCATTTTGTTCCACCATTATCAACACCAGCCCAAATCTTATCTTCTTTGATTAATTTGAAGATTTCTTTGTAAGATATAACATTTTGATTTCCAATGATTAGAAATTTTTTATCGTATTGAATTAGCTGAGCAACGTATTCACGGAATAATGAAAATGGTGGGTTTGTTACCACAATATCTGCTTGTTTCAACAATTCAATACTTTCTTTACTTCTAAAATCGCCATCACCTTTTAAAAACTTTATGTGAGATTTTGTATAATCTGGAATGTTATCAATGTACTCTCCGTCATATTCAATGTAAACAGCTTTTTCTTCAATGTGCTGGCTGAATAAATCAGGATTTGTATTTTTATAACAAGTAGTAATGAGTTTTTTGAGTCCTAATTCGTGAAAATAGTGAGAGAAGTAATGAAAAAAATTGCTAATTCTAGGGTCATCGCAATTGCATAAAACAGTTTTGCCTTTGAAATGGTCTTTGTAATATCGTAACTCTCTTTCAATATCAATCAGTTCGGTATAAAACTCATCGTTTTTACCAGCTTTCGCTTTTTTTAGATTATTGTTTAAGGATTTTGCCATTGGTTTTCTGTCAATTCATTAAACCGTAAACTTACGGATATTATTTTATGATTTTTAAGCATCCTAGTCTATTTATGTGTAGTTTAACTACCCCCTTATCCCGTGGATATTGGCACACCAAACGCCAAGTGAATGTTTTTGGTATGCCAACAACCACCAAAAACGAAAACCTCGTTTTGCTACGCTCAACATTGTTACCAAAGTATTTTTACCTGTTGCACTTATGCATTAAACTTACAAGCATCTAAAACACAAAATACAATTAATAATTTGCTTATGCTCGATGATTATTAGCAACCACCACTCCTATTATTAAATCGCTTTACTTAAAAAATATAATAAAATAAACTTATTTTAGTACAAATACTTTAAATGCAAGTAAGTTTTTGTACTTTTCAACCATGTCAACGCTTAATCCTCAATCTATATCAAAAGAAGCCACATTTAAAAATGAGGTAACTACAAAATTCGACTTATATAACAGTTTGTTTTTAACCCTTCCGTTTTATCAAGTAAAAAAAACAGGCCTTGCATTGCCCTATTTTTTCGACCATTGCGAAGAAGGTATAAACAACAATAAACGACCTGATGAAATTATCGAATCGTTTTTTTCGCAACAAAATACCCGTACAAGTTTAAAAGAAAGTAACGATTTACTTTTTAGATTTATACAATATATCGAACGCCAAGTAGTATTATTTGATGCTGTTGAAGATGCTGCATTTACAAAACTAAAAGCAAACGAAGAGGCCAGCTCGCTTAGCGTACTGATGAACCAAGCCGTAGAAGACGATGAATTGTACAAAAAAATACAACAATGCTTAGAAGAATTTAAATTACGCCTGGTATTTACGGCGCACCCTACACAATTTTACCCCAGTACGGTATTAGGTATAGCTACCGATTTAACCGATGCCATAAAAGTAAACGATGTAAACGCCATCAATCTTTTGCTACAACAATTGGGCAAAACCCCATTTTTTAACAAAAAAAAACCTACCCCAATTGATGAAGCCATTAGCCTTAACTGGTATTTAGAAAACATTTTATACCAAACAGCCTCCGATGTGCATAAAAATCTGGAGCAATCGTTTAAACTAAACCTATCAAACCATAGCCTTATCGAATTAGGTTTTTGGCCCGGAGGCGATAGAGACGGAAATCCGTTTGTAACCTCCGAAACTACCAAATACGTTTCTAGTTTTTTACGCCAAGCATTGTTTCGATGCTACTATCGTGATTTTAAATCGATGAAACGCCGTATCACCTTTAATGGTGTGGCCGAGCCTATGGCTATTTTAGAAAAAATGATTTACGAAAACGCCTATTCTACTGCTCAAGGTTTTACCGATATTAAAGAAACACTTTTACTAAAACTGCGCAAAATAAAAGATGTATTAATTACCCATCACGATGCGCTATTTGCTAGTATTGTTGATGATATGATATGGAAAGTTAAACTTTTTGGTTGCCATTTTGCATCTTTAGATATTAGGCAAGATAGCCGTATTTTACGCACACTATTTAAAGAATGTGTAAACCATCCACAATTAAAATCGGGCTTAAATGCCAATTACTTCGACCTAAACGAAGCCGAAAAAATAGCCGCTATTCCGCTAAATACTGCCGATTTTACCGCTTTCGCTGATTTCACCGACTTAAGTAAAGACGCCCTCGAAGTAATACGGTTGATAAAAGATATGCAGCAAAACAATGGTAAACGAGCCTGCCACCGTTTTATAATTAGCAATTGCCAAAAAGCATCCGATATATTACAACTGGTACAACTATTTTTGTGGAGTGGCTGGCAACTACACGATATGGATATCGATTTTGTACCATTGTTTGAAACCATCGACGATTTAAAAGTATCGGATGAAATTATGCTAAGCCTTTACCAACACCCTATATATCAGTCACATTTAGAGCGGCGTAAAAATAGGCAAGTAATTATGTTGGGTTTTAGCGATAGCACCAAAGATGGTGGCTACCTTATGGCCAATTACTCGCTTTATAATGCCAAAGCCAACTTAACTGCTGTATCGCGAAATAACCATATCGACCTAGCATTTTTTGATGGCAGAGGCGGCCCACCCGCCCGTGGTGGTGGTAAAACACATCGTTTTTATGCTTCGTTTGGTAAAGATGTAGCCAATAAACAAATACAAATTACGGTACAAGGCCAAACCATTAGTTCGCATTATGGCACCTTCGAAAGTAGCACCAATAATATGGAACAACTAATTCATGCAGGTATAACTTCGGCTTTAAATAAGCAGGCATACGCCACCATGAGTACCGAAGAAAGCATACTATTTAGCCAAATGGCAACTGTAAGCTACCATGCCTTTGTTGATTTACGTAATAACCCTTTGTTTCTTAAATTTTTAGAAGTACAAAGTCCGCTTAAAATGCTATCCGAAATAAATATTAGCAGCAGGCCAGTAAAACGAAACTCGGATGCCGAACTTAAACTCGAAGATTTAAGAGCAATAAGTTTTGTAACCTCTTGGGGGCAGTTAAAGCAAAATATACCAGGATATTATGGGGTTGGCTCGGCTTTACAATCGGCTAAAGATTCTGGAAAATGGCAATTAGCCAAAGATTTATACAAATCGTCGGGCTATTTTAAAACCGTTATCGATAATTGTATGATGAGCATGACAAAAGCCGATTTTCGACTTACAGCATACTTGGCCGACGACGAAACATTTGGCGAATTTTGGAAAATATTAAAACACGAATTCGACCTCACTCAATCGCTCATACTAGAATTAAGCGATACCAATACGTTAATGGAAAAATACCCTATCGAACACGAATCAATCTTGGTACGCGAAAAAATTGTGTTGCCATTGGTAATTATTCAACGTTATGCCATTATTAAATCGCTAGAAAAAAACATCAGCGAAAGCGATAAAAATATTTACAACAAACTTATTTTAAGAACATTATATGGTATAGTAAACGCAGCCAGAAACTCTGCTTAAATAAAAAATGGCATATTTACTTTTTATTTAATTTTTTTAAATAGTAAATAACCTTTGTAATTTAACCCATTAAATTTTTTTTCTATTGGTTCATATTCAGCATTAAAATCGGTAATTACCAACTCTACTTTATAGTTAAAGCCATATTTTACAAATTTTAGATATTTATTTGGTAAAATGTAAATACTCGATTTTTCGTTTTTTTTAAACTTTTCGGCTTGGCATTGTTGTAAAATTTCTACAATAGTATCGTTAAAATTAAAATCGAGCCTTGCCCTTTGGTTTAATGTTACCGATAACTTGTTTTTAGTAAAATTACCAATGGTTTCATTTATTTTTTCTACTTTAATACGCATACCGTTTACTACAGTATTGGTTTGGTTTGTTTCTGAAATTAATATACAATAATCAACATTGGTATTAAAAATCAGATTTTTATTTTCTTTTTCGGCAAATATATAGGTATTGTACACGCTACTATTTATATCTTTTACTTTTAAAATTGCAAAAGCAGTATCTATTTTAAGGTACTTGTTATTATAAATATCTTTAATATCTAATTTACTTTCTAATTCGCTAAGATTTGAACCTGTGAAACTTTGCAACGAAACCAAACCATGGTTTTTAACCAAATACCTTATTACTGATGTTTGATTTTTTTGGTCGGTAAAAGTTTTTGATTTAAGGGCTAAAAACTTGTGAAGTTTATTTATTTGCGATGCCTTAGCAACCGAAAAAGCACTTTGTGGCCCATAAAGGGTAATTATAGCAAATAGGCTAAGGCTTATAGGTATAAATTTAATGTGTTGATGTTTGCTAAATAAAAAGTAAATGGTAATAATGCTTAACCATACAGCCAAAATAATGATATAATACCTGGGTTCGGTTATACCATAGCTGTTCACTCGTTTCACTATAGCTAAAATTAAAAGCAAAACCAAAGGCAACATCATAGTATAAAAAAAGCGACTAAAAAGCTTAATCCAACCGTTTCCATCTTGGTTTTTTATAGGATAAATTAGCAACAACGATAATATACCCAAAACAGCATAACCCAATACAAGGGTAGAAACCAAACCTTTGGGCAATTGCCAACTAATAGCTATTTTAATTTCGTACACTAGTAAAATAGCCAAATATATGCTTACCAAAGGTATAAGTACATACTGTGTAAATATTTTTAATCCTTTAGGGTAGCTTTGAGTTTGATTTAAACAAGATATATTTTCGGGAAAACCCGCTAAAAAAAATAGAGTAGTAAAACAAATACCTACAAAAGCAAGCAGCTGCAAATAAATTTTGTAGCTAAAAGTTACATTAAACAGCCCCTCAATAGCCAATAAAGCTATTGAAAGCCCAGTATATAGCACCCCAGCGTACAAAAACGAAGTTAAAATACGAAGAAATAGTGTTTTGTTATAGTGCCAAAATCCGTAGGCATTATTGTTTGTAATAAACGGCGAAAATGAAACTAATAAATGAAAAACAAAGCCCAATATTACAAGCCTGAACCTATCGGCTTCGTTTTGGGTAGGGTGAAGCATAAAAAACAAACCAACGCAAATTGCTACAGCCAGCATCCTAAAAACCCATTGCTTAATTACCTTAAATTGCTTTACTTCGGCATATACATCGGATGCTAAAAGTAGGGTTAAAGCCAAATTGCTGATAAATAAAAATTTAATTAAATTTAGTTGTAAAACCCCTTTATAAGTTTCAATATTTACTAAATAACAGCTAATACAAGTTGCTAATATGGCTAGCAAAACTTGAAGCGGGAAACGTAAAAAAACGTTTGTGCTATGTAGCAATAATGATTGTAACGAAGGTAGTTTCACTAGTTAAATTTAAAACACCAAATGTATATAATTGTGCAAAAAAAATACATTTAATAACTTAAACACTTAAGGGAACGGTGTCAAAAATCTAATACTTTCTATCTTCTGCATCGCTTATATTTTGGTCAACGGTTTTAATTAATTGCAAAGCTGCTTGTTTTAATTTGTCGTTACTATTATAACTCCCATCTATTTCAATAATTTTATTCTTTTTTTGATACCTATATTCGAGGTAATATCGTGGTGATGTAAGCGAATCGGGGCCTAGCATTTTGTTTGGCCAGTTCCAAAAGCCTAATTCTACAGCTTTACGATGTAGGTAAAGTAAATCATCTTTTGTAAATTTCACTTTAGCCTTTAAGGTACTATCATTGGTGTTTTTATATTGATAAAAACTAGTTTTCGAGTCGTAAATTTTTTCGTAATGGTGTCCTATGCCTGCTTTTAATACAATACCATTAAATTCTACAAATTTATAGGGTGCATTTTTTACCATCATGGCGTAATAGTAAATGCAATACAAAAAAAAAGGTAATGCTATGCTACATCCCAAAAAAACTTTTTTAAACTTACTACTCATATTTTATAATTTTCTGGTAATTAATGTTGTTCTAAGGCACCTTCCCATTTGCTAATTACTGCGGTGGCAACACTGTTTCCGATTACATTAGTAGCCGACCGTCCCATGTCTAACAATGGGTCGATACCTATTAATAAGGCCAAGCCTGCTTCGGGGATATTAAAACTTGCAATGGTACCGGCTATAACTACCAGCGACGCCCTAGGTACACCTGCAATGCCCTTACTGGTTAGCATTAGCACTAATAACATGGTTATTTGCTGGTTAATTAATAAATTAATGCCGTACGATTGTGCTATAAAAATAGAAGCAAAAGTCATATACATCATTGAGCCATCTAAATTAAACGAATACCCAAGCGGTAATACAAAACTTACAATTTTATCTTTACAACCAAAACGCTCGAGCTGTAACATAGTTTTAGGATAGGCAGCTTCGCTACTAGCAGTACTAAAAGCCAACAAAATAGGTTCTTTTAGGCTACTAATAAGTTTAAATATTTTCTTCTTTAGTATAAGATAACCTATAAAAATAAGTACCAACCACAATACTAATAAACCAAAATAAAACTCACCGATAAATAAAGTATATACAGCCAAAATACTTAAACCCTGTTTGGCTATAATAGAGGCCATAGCACCAAAAACTGCAAATGGTGCAAATTTCATTACATAACCAGTAATTTTTAGTATAACATAGGCTATAGCATCCAAAGCTTTTATAATAATGTGCCTTTTCTCTCCTATTGCTGCGGTTGCAATACCAAAAAACAACGAAAAAACCACAATTTGCAATATCTCGTTATTGGCCATCGATTCTACAAAACTTTTTGGAAAAACATGGGCAATAAAATCTTTAAAGCTTATAGCCGTTTTTTGAATCCCCGTTGAAATATCACTATCGGGTAAAGGTAAATGCATAGCCTTACCCGGTTCAAAAAAGTTTACTAATATCATCCCCAAAATTAACGATAGCAAACTGGCACTTAAAAACCAAAGCATAGTTTTACCACCTATACGACCTACTGCTTTTACATCGCCAACTTTCGCAACACCTACCACCAAAGTTGTAAATACCAATGGCGCAACTATCATTTTAATTAAACGTAAAAAAATATCGCTCAATAAAGTAAGTGGTTCTAGCAGCTTATCTTGTAAATCCTCGTTGGCTTTTCTGGTTGTAACTTGTGCAACATATTGGGCCTTTAATTTATTGTAAGCCAACAAACTGGTATCACTTATACTTTTAAAACGCACCTCTATTTCTTTAGCTGCATTATCAGCTTGTTGTATTTTTACATTGTATTGGTTTGTATAATATATGTTTAAAACATATCCAGCTACAATACCCAATAAAAGTGCAATAAAAATGTAAAAAGTTAGTTTACTTTTTGGCATATTATATTTTTAAAGTTGTTCTTACAATGTTACTATTTTAAATCTTTCAATTTTAATTATTTTGTTAATTGCTTTTTAATTATGCGAACTATTTTTTAAATAACTTAAAATAATTTCTAACATAATTAGTTAATACAGCTAAACTTAGTAATCATTTTTGCACAAAACACCTTTTTTTTATAACATCGTTATTTATTAAATTTTATTATTAAACAATAAAACTATGTACAATGATTAATCTACAAACGTAAACTAAAAATTACCAAAGTATTAAAACATACAAGCTCAACATATTTACTAAGTAAATTAAAAACTTTTTTAAAAAATAATTAACTTAAAATGGATACCATTAGGCCTAACATTTTACTACAAAAAAGGTTTATTATTAAATAAAAAGTAGCACTCACAAAGTGTAAATTCAGTTTTCTATTAATGTTTTGTACAAAAACTCTTCTACTTAGCAAATCCTAAAATCCTTAAATTTATATAAGTTCACATTAACATATTACCTGTGTATCCACCACCATAAGTTTTCTAAAAACACAATCACCTGTTTTTTCTACAAAAAACTTTTACCTTTCCTTCTCCAATTAACCAATTAAAATGATGAAAAAATTAAGCCTTATTGTACTTTTTGTTTCTTTTTCCTTTACAGGGATTTTGGCGCAAAAAGCAGCTTACAAAAACCAAAATCTATCGCCCAATATACGGGCGCAAGATTTATTAAAACGAATGACTATCGACGAAAAAATTGCTCAGCTACAATGTATATGGAACAAAAGCCCATACATTACCGCAGGTAAATTTGATGAAGCAAATGCAGCCAAAGTTTTTAAATATGGCCTAGGCCAAATAGCCCGCATAAACGAGCCACTACCAGGCGAAACAATAGGACAAAAACCCACAGAGGCCGCTACCTTATACAATCAAGTACAACATTTTTTTGTAGAAAAAACCCGTTTAGGCATCCCAGTAATGGTACACGAAGAAGGCTTACACGGCCAACAATCGCAAGATGCCACCAATTTTCCCATCCCTATTGCCTTGGCAAGCAGCTGGAACGAGGCTTTATTAAGCGAAGTATTTAGCAACGTAGCCGAAGAGGTAAGGGCCAGAGGTGGGCACCAAGTTTTAGCCCCCGTGGTTGATGTAGTACGCGACCCTCGCTGGGGCCGCTCCGAAGAAACTTTGGGCGAAGACCCTTACCTTATATCACGCCTAGCCATTGCCGAAATTAAGGCCCTACAAGGCAGCAGCGAATATTTAAAACCCAATAAAGTAGCAGCCACCCTAAAACATTTTGGCGTACATGGCCAAAGCGAAGGCGGTATAAATGTTGCCCCCAGCAATATCGACGAACGTATGGCACATGAAGTGTTTTTTGCACCTTTTAAAGCCTGTATAAAGCAGGCTGCCGTAATGAATATTATGCCCTGCTACAACGAATTATTTGGCATACCTGTACACGCTAATAAAAGTTTACTAACTGATTTAGTGCGTAATAAATGGGGATTTAGAGGGCTTTTTGTATCCGATTATTTTGCCGTAGCAAACCTAAACAACCTACACTTTGTAGCCCCCAATATGGCCAATGCTGGTATTATGGCTTTTAATGCTGGCGTTGATATTGAAACCCCCGAACCCGAAGGCTTTACGCATTTAAAATCGGCCTTAAGCCAAAATAAAATAACTATGGCTAAATTAAACGAGCATGTTTTGCGGGTACTGGTAAATAAATTTAGATTGGGCTTATTTGAAAAACCTTACGTTGATGCCTCCAAGGCCGAAGAAATTGTAGCTAGTACGCAAAAGCGAGCCATTGCCTACAAAGCCGCTACCGAAGGCATGGTGCTTTTAAAAAATAACAATAACTTTTTACCGCTAGATAAATCAAAGATAAAAACCATTGCATTTATAGGCCCCAATGCCGATAAATGTATTTTGGGCGGTTATTCGGACAAGGCTAAATTTAATATATCGCCTTTGCAAGCCATTAAAGAAAAATACGGTAACGATATAAAAATTTTATATACCGAAGGGGTAAAAATTACCGATAAAAACGATTGGTTTGCCGATAACATTAACCTTGCCAACCCTATCGAAAATCAACAAAAAATTACAGAGGCCGTAGAAATTGCCAAACAAGCCGATGTGGTGGTGCTTTTTGTAGGTAGCAACGAATCTACCAACCGCGAGGGTTGGTCGGATACGCACCTAGGCGATTTACCTACTTTAGAACTTTTATCAAACCAAAACGACTTAATAAAAGCTGTAGTTGCCACAGGTAAACCTACTTGCGCCTTTATAAATAGTGGCCCACCTATGGATATATCGTACCTAAATAGTGCTGTACCTGCTATAATGCAATGTTGGTATTTGGGGCAAGAGGGCGGTTATGCTATGGTTGATGCCCTGTTTGGCACCATAAACCCAAGCGGTAAATTGCCTATTACTTTTGCCCGAAGTACTGGCCATATTCCGGCTTATTATAACTATAAACCATCGGCAAGGCGAGGGTATAATTTAGGGTTCGATGTAAGCCCTTTATACGCATTTGGCCACGGCTTAAGCTATACCACTTTTAGTTATAGCAGTTTAAGGATATCCGCCGCAGCGATTAAAAAAAATACTACTGTTACCGTAAGTGTTGAGGTTAGAAACACAGGCAATCGTAGCGGATCCGAAACGGTACAAATGTACATTAGAGATAAGGTATCAAGCGTTACCCGGCCAGTTAAAGAACTAAAAGGCTTTAAAAAAATAAGCCTTGCTTCAGGCGAAACACAAACCGTAAGTTTTACCATTACACCCGAGTTGCTATCGTTTTACGATGCCAAAATGAACTGGGTTGTTGAGCCTGGTGATTTTGATATTATGGTAGGTTCAGCATCTAACAACAACACTTTAATTAAATTAAAAGTAATTAATTGATGTTTTTAGGGTTTATATATTGATTTATATTTTGCCTAGTTTGATATTATATTATTACACTTGGCGAACTATAAATCAAATAAATGAAAGTAGCCGGCCGTGATGTAAAAATAAAAAAAATGCAAAACCTATTAAAAAAAGGGCATTCGGAGTTTTTGGCGGTGTAAGGTCGTAGGCGCATAGGCAAAACCTATTTAATACGCGAGGTGTACAGGCCACATATAGTTTTTGAGTGTAGTGGCTTGCACCCAAAAAATACCAAACAACAATTAGAAAACTTTTGGCTAAAACTTATAGAAACCAATAGCAGCCCAAAACCTACCCAAAACGTGGCTAAAAGCATTTTTGCTTTTAAAAACGCATATAAAGCAATTAGATAAACAAAAAAAAGTAATTTTTTTAGATGAAGTAGCATGGTTTGAAACTCCACGCTCGGGGTTTTTAGCAGCCTTAGGTGAGTTTTGGAATCGGTTTTGCAGCAAACGTATTGATGTAGTTTTGGTAATTTGTGGCTCGGCAGCATCGTGGATTATTGATAAAGTGATAAATAACCAAGGTGGTTTACATAAACGCATTACCAGCCATATACAGCTATTACCCTTTACAGTAAACGAAACAAAGGCTTTTTTAGAAATGTTTAAGGTAAAATTAACATTAAAAGATATAAGCACTTTATATATGGCCGTAGTGGTGTGCCATTTTATTTGAAAGATATAAAAGCTGGGCAAAGTGTAGCACAAATTTTAGACGATTTATTTTTTAGCCCTCAGGCAAATTAAAAAAACGAATTTGAAAACCTTTAAGCCTCATTATTTAACAATAGCGATTTGCATGTGGCTATTATTAAAGCCTTAGCAAGCATAAATAAAGGCCTTACCCGCAACTAAATGTTAACCGCAACCGGTATTGCCAGCGGCGGTGGGTTTTCGGTTTTGTTATGCGAACTGTTAGCTTGTGGTTTTGTTAAAATTATTTACCTTATAAACAAAACCTAAGAAGATTATTTGTACAGGCTAGTAGATGAATACTCGATTTTTTATTACAAATTTTTGATAGGTAAAAAAGTTAACGATAGCAGGCTATACACCGCAAATACGCAAGCCTATAAAATATAGACAGGGTATGCTTTCGAAAATATGTGCTTTAAGCATATTTTACAAATTAAAAAAGCATTAGGTATAAGTAGCATAATATCTAACGAATACCAATGGTTACAAAAAGGAAATGATAACGAACCTGGTACTCAAATAGATTTTATTATTGATAGAAACGATAACTTTATCAATATATTAGAATTAAAATATTACGATGCCTTATTTGAAATTACAAAAAATTACACCCAAAAATTAAACGAAAAGGTGCATATTTCAAACAAAAAAACCGAATAAAAAAAATATTTTTTATCACCTTACTTACCGCTATTGGCGTAAAAAAAACGAATGTTATGTAAGCACCATTACCAACCAATTGGGTATTGATGATTTATTTATAAAGCTTTAAATTTTTACAAAAACCTAAACCCACAAATAAATTTTACAAAGCATTAACAATAAATTTTGTGCTTAACCAATTAAAATTATATTTGCCCATCCTAAAATTAAACCAATTAAATAAAAAATGAATACACCCCATACGCTTGATATAAAAGATTATATCGTATTTTTAATTTACTTTATCATTGTAGCCACTTATGGATTATGGATTTACAGAAAAAAAAGAGCCAAAACTTCTGATTCAAAAGATTATTTTTTAGCCGAAGGTTCGCTAACATGGTGGGCAATTGGTACTTCGTTAATAGCATCAAATATTTCTTCCGAGCAGTTTATAGCCATGTCGGGCAATGGCTTTAAAATGGGATTGGCCATAGCCACCTACGAATGGATGGCAGCAGCAACATTAATTATTGTAGCCGTGTTTTTTATACCTGTGTACTTAAAAAATAAAATTTACACCATGCCACAATTTTTAAGTCAGCGATATAATGGCAATGTAGCTATGATAATGGCTATTTTTTGGTTATTGCTTTATGTAATAGTTAATTTAACCTCGATACTTTATTTAGGTGCTTTGGCCATTAATGGTATATCGGGTTTAAATATCGACTTATGTATGTATGCTTTGGCATTTTTTGCGGTTGTAATTGCCTTAGGTGGTATGAAAGTAATTGGTTACACCGATGTTATACAAGTAGTATTTTTAATATTTGGAGGCTTGGTAACCACCTATTTAGCCTTAGATAAGGTAGCGGTATTAAACAATCAACACGGTGTTATAGAGGGTTTTAATTACATGATGTCGGAATCGAACGACCATTTTCACATGATATTTGACCAAAAAAACAGCAACTTCCCTAGCCTACCCGGCCTAACTGTTTTATTTGGTGGTATGTGGATAGTAAACTTAAACTATTGGGGTTGTAACCAGTATATTACCCAGCGAGCCTTGGGTGCCGATTTAAAAACTGCCCGAAGCGGTATTTTATTTGCTGCTTTTTTAAAATTATTGATGCCTGTAATTGTGGTGCTGCCTGGTATTGCGGCGTATGTAATTTATTTAAAAGGTGGTTTTCAAACCGAAATGTTGGGTGAAGATGGTGTTTTAAACCCCGATAAATCGTACCCGGTGTTGCTTAATTTATTGCCCGCAGGGCTCAAAGGATTATCATTTGCGGCATTAACGGCAGCCGTTGTAGCGTCGTTGGCAGGTAAAGTAAACAGTATTTCAACCATTTTTACTTTAGATATTTTTAAGAAAAAAATAAATACAAAAGCTAGCGAAACATCATTAGTAAACGTTGGTAAAATTACTGTAGTTATAGCCATGATACTGGCCGTAATTATTGCCCCATTTTTAGGTATCGATAAAAAAGGAGGTTTTGAATTTATACAAGAATATACAGGCTTTGTAAGCCCCGGTATTTTTGCCATGTTTATTTTAGGCTTTTTTTGGAAAAAAACCAGCTCAAACGCAGCCATGTTTGCCACCATTGGCGGCTTTATGCTTTCTGTAGTTTTAAAGTTTTTACCTATCGTTCTTAGTTTGCAATCGTTAATCTCTTTTGGTTTTTCAACTTTGGTTGTACAAAAAGATGGTACATCGTTATACGAAATTCCGTTTTTAGATAGAATGGGATTTGTATTTGTTATATGTGTAATAGCAATGGTTATCATAAGTTTGTTGGATAATAAACGTGGTATTGCATCAAAAGGGTTAGAGGTAGATAGCAAAATGTTTAAAGTAAACAGCGGCTTTACAGCGGGTGCCCTACTTGTAGTAGGTATATTGGTTGCATTGTACACCATTTTTTGGTAACATAGGGCATTATTTTAAAAAATATGTACTAGCTTTTTGCTTACCTTTTTTGAGGTAGAACTAAAATAAAAACTAAGGTATAGCGTTAATTTACGTTAAACCTTAGTTTTTAAATAAAAGATACATAAATTTGTTTTTTTTAGAAATCATTTGTAGTAAAAATTTTAACACCTCTGTTCTTACAACAACAAATCAAAACCTATACAATATGAAAAAAAACAGCCTTGTATTTTTAGTTTCAGCCATATTACTTTTAAGCGCTTGTTTAAAAAAACAAGAGCCCATTGCCGAACCCGACCCATTAATACAATTTGCTAAAGACACTTTAATTATCAAAAAGTATCTGGCCGATAGCATCCCAGCCAAAAGGCTCGACCAAACTGGTGTATATTATCAAATAATTAAACCAGGTACGGGCACCGTAAAGCCTGAAGCAAAATCCGAAATTAAAATTAAAGTAAATGGGCGCTTATTAAGCGGTAAAGTATTTACCAACCCTAAAGATACCCTTAAAAATATTTTAGGTAATCAAATATCTGGTGTACAATTCGGGCTTCCTTTAATAAGAAAAGGAGGACGAATAAGGTTAATTTTAGCCTCTTATTATGCATTTGGCCCGCTAGGTAATTATGGCCAAACAGTACCGCCAAATGCTGTGGTAGATTTAGATATTAATTTAATAGACATAAAATAAATGATGCATAAATTATTGGGTGTTGTATTGGTATGTAGTGTTTTTACCATTTCGTGTAAAAAAGAAACCCGAAATTTAACACAAGTACAAGACGAAGAAATTAAAAGTTTTTTGGGTAATAGTGTATCTAATTTTACCAAAGATACCAGTGGAATTTATTATCAAATACTCGAGCAACCTACAGGGGATTCATTAAAAAACAGCGACCAAATTTTTTATTATCAAAACCTTAAAACCACCGAAGGGGTACAAATTGCCAACTCAGATAGGTTTAATTATGTTACTAATTTTTTAGGCTACTTAACCAGGCCCGAACTTGGCCCCATTGGATACTACAAAACTATAATGGCTTTAGCAAAAAGAGGAGGTAAAATTCGTAGTATCATCCCATCGTACCTAGCTTATGGCAAAGATGGCAGCGGTAGTTTGATAAAAGGGAATGCAATTATTGATGCTACTTTCGAGATTTTTGATGCAAAAAATACATCTGCAGCCGAAGATACAATTATTTCTAGGTACATAAAAACGCTAAATTTAAACTTTACCCGCGATGCATCTGGTGTATATTATAGCATTATAAGCCCTGGCAATGGTGCCGACGTTTTAATAACATCTACTATATCAGCAAACTATATAGGTAAGTTATTTAATGGCTCGCAGTTTGATGCTTCGGCAAGCGGTATTCCTTTAACATCGGGGTTTGGTACCCTAATAAAAGGATGGCAAATACTTACTAAAATTAAAAAAGGTGGTAAAATGCGTATCCTTATCCCTTCATATAGAGCTTATGGTTCAAATGGGCGTAGTAACATACCTGGTAATTGTCCGTTAGATTTTGAAATAGAAGTAGTGGATGTTAAATAGTTTTTAATTGCTGATTTAATTTTTTGGAGCTTTGCCAAGGTGTAAATATCGAAGAACAAATATACTCCTTCTGTTTGCTGCAGTACATTAACTAAAGTTTTTTATTTCCTATTTTTAAAATACAGTCGATAAATTAATAAGCTCAAAGTATATTAATTGCTGTGTTAAAGCTGTTTTAGTAGTTTGCTAATTTAGTTTGTACTAACGTAGCAAGTTTAGCTTATTAAAGTGTTTGGTTAAAAAATTTTTTAAGTTTTTAAATATTTTTTTGATAGCTAAGCTTTTAAAAAGTTGCTAACGGCTTACAATTTGTTTGTTAATTAACTTAACTTTAATTACGCATATTTATAAATTGCAAGGGTTGGCCAAAATTTTCACCTCGGCATGTAGCAATTACAGATTGTAAATCGTCGATTTTTTTGCCTTGTACCCTTACTTGATCGTCCATGATGGATGCTTGAACTTTTAAATTACTATCTTTAATTTTTTTAATAATTTTTTTAGCTAGCTCTTTATCAATGCCTTCTTTAACCTGTATTTCTTTTTTAATCATGTTTCCTGTAACTGCGTAAAATGGTTTATCGAAATCGAGGGCTTGTGGGTTTAAATTTTGTTTTACAAAACGCGAAATAATGGCATCGGTTATGGCTTTTAGGCGCATATCATCTTCGGTAATAATTTGAAGTTGATTGTTTTTTTTATCTAAATCGATACTCGATTTTGAAGTGCTAAAATCGTAGCGATTTAAAATTTCTTTTTTTGCGTTATTAATGGCGTTATCCAATGTTTGGGTATCAATTTTGCTAACTATATCAAATGAGGGCATAAAAATAATTTATTAAAAAAACTCGAATAAAAAATCTAATTTTAACAATTAATTAACATTAACTTAATACTTCTTAAAAATGAAAGATGCACAAAAATTAGCAATAAAAAAATTAAAAAAAAATTCGAAACAATTTATCGAAAAAGACCTTCGCAACAAGCTTTATACCTATATAGTTAGCCTAGGCCACAATGTTGAGGATATAAGTGCAGAAATTAAAAAAGCTACCAAAAAAATTGCAAAAAAATTGGTAAAAAAGGTTAGCGATGTAAAAGAAACTTCAAATAAAAATGATGATTTGCTTAACGCAGATATTACTAAAAGAATTAAAAAAGAAAAAAAACGGCTACAAAAGCAGCTGAAATTAAAACTGTTGTTGCCAAAGTAAAGCCTACCGAAGTTGGCGTTAAAAAAGAAATTAATACCATAAAAACAGCTGATAAAACCACTAAAAAACCTATTGCAACCAAGGCACCTACTTCAAAAAAGACGGCACAAACAGTTGTAAAAAACGAAATTAAACCTATAATAAAGCGTGTTACTAACCCTAAACCATAATATTTACATGCACAAAATGTAAATATTTGGCTATTAAAATTAATGTATAGTTAACAAAAAAATATACAATTTCGAATCCCAAGGCGTTGGTTTTGGGATTTTGATCTTAAACCAATGAGCTTAAATAAAATACCTTTAATAAACCGCGAAATAAGTTGGCTATATTTTAACGATAGAGTATTGCAAGAAGCCGCTGATATTACAGTTCCCTTAATTGAAAGAATTAAATTTTTAGCTATTTTTTCATCAAATCTCGATGAGTTTTACCGAGTGCGTGTAGCTACATTAAACAGATTGGCTACCGTATTTGAAAAAGTAAAAGAAGAGCTGGGTTACAACCCTAAAAAAACACTAAACCAAATAAAAAATATTGTAGTAAAGCAAGAACGAAAATTTAATTTATTGTACGATGCTATAATTAAAGAACTAGCCGAGAATAAAATATTTATTATTAATGATACCCAACTAAACGTAACCAGAGGTAAATTTGTTAAAGAATATTTTAGAGAGCACATACTATCAACCATAGTACCTATACTTATTGATGAAAAAGCTCCATTTCCCGAATTGCGAGATAGGGTAATATATTTATTAGTTAAGCTAATTAATAATCACGATAAGCTAAACAAACCCAAAGTAAAATACGCACTCATTGAAATTCCAAAAATTTTGAATCGTTTTTTGGTTTTACCCGAAACCAATAATTTAAAATTTATTATTTTATTAGACGATATTATAAGATACTGTTTACCAGAGATATTTTTTATTTTTGAGTACAACCATATCGAAGCACATTCGTTACAAATAACCCGCGATGCCGAACTTGATTTGGATAAAACCGTAAGCGATAAATTTGTAGATTTACTTGCCAAAAGTATCCAAAAACGTAAAAAAGGAAAGCCAATGCGCTTGCTTTACGATAGCGAAATGCCTATAGAAACGCTTTCATATGTGGTTGATAAACTAAAGCTACATTCCGAAAGTTTAATTCCGGGTAACCGATACCATAATTTTAAAAACTTTATTGCTTTTCCTAATGTAGGCGATGCAACGCTTGAATATCGTAAAATTATACCCCTACCTGTTAAAGATTTAAGCATCCAAAAAGGAATGTTCGGACTTATAAAGCGGCGAGATTATATGTTGCATTTTCCTTATCAATCGTTCGATTACATCATTCATTTTATGCGTGAAGCTGCTATCGACCCAAAAGTTACCGAAATAAATATTACCCTTTACCGCCTTGCCGAAAACTCTAAAATAATAAATGCCTTAATTAATGCTCGCCGAAACGGTAAAAAAGTAAATTGTCTTGTAGAACTTAAAGCCAGATTTGATGAAACAGCCAATATTTATTGGACAAACCGGTTAGAAGAACAAGGCGTAAACGTAAATTATGGCATTACAGGCTACAAAGTGCATACCAAAATATGCCTAATTACGAGAGTAGAAAAAGGCGAAAAAGTTTTTTACGCCAATCTTGCCACAGGCAACTATAACGAAAAAACCGCTCGTATATATTGCGACCACAGTTTATTTACCGCCGATAAACGTATTACTACCGAACTTTTTAAAGTATTCGAAGCTATCCATAAAAAAACAATCTCGAAAGGATACACGCACCTTATTGTTTCGCCCCTAGAAACCCGCACCAAACTTTTTGATTTAATTAACAACGAAATAAATAATGCAAAGGCCGGTAAAAAGGCTTATATTATTTTAAAAATGAACTCCCTGGCTGATGAGCTTACTATAAAAAAACTATACGATGCCAGCAATGCTGGTGTAATTATAAAGTTAATTATACGAGGTATGTGCTGCTTAGTAGCTGGTAAAAAAGGCTTTAGCGAAAACATTGAAGTAGTTTCTATTGTAGATAAATTTTTAGAACATGCCCGAGTTTGGATTTTTGCCAACCTAAACAACGAAAAAATATTTTTATTATCGGCCGATTTAATGACACGTAACCTCGACCACAGGGTAGAAGTAGGTTTTCCTATCTACGATAAAAAAATTAAACAAGAAATAAGACAAATGATAGATATACAGCTAATGGATAATACCAAAGCCCGCGAAATAAACGCACTTAACAACAATAAATACCATAAAAATACTTTAAAAATAAAGTATCGTACCCAAATAGATACCTACAACTATTTAGATAATAAATTAATTTAAGATAATAATATAATGTAAGTTCAATTGATAAGTGCAACAGGCATAAATCCTATGGGAACAAAGTTGAGCGTAGCGAAACGAAGTTCCCATAGGATTTATGCTGACAAT
>RDYW01000088.1 GCA_004293485.1 Sphingobacteriales bacterium
GGCAAGTTTATATAGTGGCAGGTTTATATATACGTTAATTAGTAAGGCTATTTACATACTACGTACCCGTAAACAACAAACCCAATTTGCCTACCAATTACTACAACAATTTGAACAACAGCAGAACGGTACATTTAATACGGATACTAAGAAAGAAATTGCGGTAAGTCATGGCATTTATTTACCCATGATATGCGATAGTTTTTTACAATTATTGGGCCGCAAATGTACACCTGCTGAGCAGGCTCATATAGTACACTATTTTACATGCAGCAGTTTGTTTGATGATTTTGTAGATGAAAAGCAACTTACTTGGCAGCAGTTATTTGCCATAAGTTATGCCGCCGAAAACTATATCGCTAACAGTTTTGAAGAACGCACTTTTTTGTATGCACATAGGTATTTGCTCGATATTGTTAGAAACAAAGAAGCTTATTTAGCCGATACAAAAATTTTATTTGAAGCCCAGAAAAACAGTCAGTTACAAATTCATGGTCAACTGCCAGAACCGTTGCTAACACAAACCACCCTGGACAAAGGAGGTTATAGCTTGCGTATTTGTAATTATTATTTTGCCGATGAAGGCATGGATGAACAACTACCTATTTGGGAGAAACTCGGCAATATTATTCAGGTTATTAACGATTTATTTGATGTTTGGAAAGATGTACAAAACCAAACGGTAACACCGGCCAACAATACAAAAAATATTCATGAATTAACGGCGTGGTACCAGCAGCTGGTAGATGCTCTATGGCAGGAAATGCAAGCAATAAAAGCACCTAGCCATAAGGTGACTGCCTTTAAAATTTCAATGGCGGGTATTTGTGCATTTGGTTTTATAGCCATAGATCAATTTAGGCTTTTAGCAGATGCAGACGGACGGCTGCATTGGCAACAATACACCCGCAAACAGCTGATAATAGATATGGAAAAATGGAACAATTTAGTAAGCTGGTGCCGGCATACGTACAAGCTTGGTAAAAAAGCATAACAAAAGAGCTGCTTGAA
>RDYW01000089.1 GCA_004293485.1 Sphingobacteriales bacterium
CTGAAAGATTGAAGTCAATTGAATAAATCAATTTTTCGCCGCTTTAAATTTTGTATTTTTATCAAGCAATTTTGACCTCATACGAATCTTCATTTCAACATGCCTACCCTTTTCCAACAAATTGATTCAAACACGAAATTAGTTCAAGATTTATTCGGGCAATTAACTCTAGAACAGCTCAATGAAACGAGTGGTGCTCAGTGGAGTATTGCCCAGAATATAGCGCATCTAATTTTAATTAATTCAAGTTATTTTCCAATCATTGATCAGCTGCAGCAAAAGGTTTACAAACGTCCTTTTCACGGTCGATTTCAATTCATTGTTAAATTTTTAGGAGGATTTGTCAAGCAATCTGTTGAGCCTAGTCGTCAAAAAAAGATGAAGACATTCCCTGTTTGGGAGCCTAAAGAAACTATTCAAATAAATGATATTATAGAACAATTCAAGGCGCATCATGAAGATTTAAAGCGCTATGTTGAATTGGCCATGCCCTTTATTCAAAATAAAACGGTTATCCATTCGCCTGCGAGTAAAGTCATTGTATATGAATTAGATACTGTTTTTGAGATCATCATTCAACATGAATTACGCCATATTGAGCAAGCCAAAGAACAGTTGCAAAGAATTTTAAAGTAAATGGTTTTATGATCAACTGGCACACCACCACCCCACCCACGGCGCCCTTCTACGCCTCTATTTTCAACTATTACTTGAGCGATGATTTAGAGGGTTATGAAGCCTACGACACCGAAACCTTGGAATTGGTTAAGCAAATCCCTGGATTTTTGGGTTATGAAAGCATGAAGCATGAAGGGCGAGGAATGTTTATCAGCTACTGGCAGAGCAAAGAAGCAATTGCTGTTTGGGCTCAAAACCCTATTCATCAGAAAGCAAAGCAACTTGGGCAAGCGAAATGGTATCGTTACTACCACAGCATGATTGCAGAGGTGGACCGCTTTCATTCACATGCTTTTTAAATTCTTTTCACCGTTTGCGTGAGTAGCGTCAT
>RDYW01000063.1 GCA_004293485.1 Sphingobacteriales bacterium
TTTAGTTTTAGTTTTTCACTTACATGAGCAACTTTTCACTTTTCACTTTTCACTTACATGAGCCAACTAGATGCCGCCTATAAACAATGGATAACCGAGCTTAAAGAAAAAGTACGGTCTGCACAGCTTAAAGCCGCGGTTGCGGTAAATACCGAGTTGATAAACCTTTATTGGGATTTGGGTAAAACAATTACCCAGAAGCAAACGGCTTATGGCACTGGTTTTTTACAACAGCTATCTAAAGATTTAAGTGCAGAGTTTCCGGAGATGAAAGGGTTTTCTTTACGTAATTTAAAGTACTGCCGTAATTTCTTTGAATTTTATAATTCTTCAAAAGGGCAACAGGCTGTTGCCCTTTTGAAAAGTATTGAAGAAGCAAATTTGCAACAGCCTGTTTACTTATTGCAAAATGATAAAATAAAAAGTCCTCTGCCTGAGAAAGAATTAGATAATATTGATATTGATTATGAAAATACAATTTGGCAACAGGCTGTTGCCAAAATACCTTGGGGCATAATATCCTTATTTTTACAAAATCTAGTTCAGTAGAAGAAGCATTATTTTACGTTAACCAAAGCTTGCAAAATGGCTGGAGTAGGAATGTTTTAGCACTTCAACTTAAATCTAATTTGTACCTACGGGCAGCAAAATCGGTAAATAATTTTAGCCAAACTTTATTAGCACCGCAGTCAGCTTTAGCACAAGAAACTTTAAAAGACCCTTACGCTTTTGATTTCATAAGTATGGCGCAACCCTACCGAGAAAGAGATATAGAAAACCAATTGATAAAGCACATTACCAAGTTTTTATTAGAATTAGGCAAAGGTTTTGCTTTTATAGGGCAACAATATCATTTAGAAATTGCAGATCAAGATTATTACCTTGATTTATTATTTTATCATACTCGCTTAAAATGTTATGTAGTTATCGAATTAAAAAACACCCGCTTTATACCAGAATACGCAGGTAAATTAAATTTTTATCTTTCTGCAGTAGATAGCTTGGTTAAAGATGAAAGTGATAAACCTACAATAGGTATTATTCTTTGCAGAGAAAAAAATAACATCGAGGCCGAGTTCTCATTACGTGATATGAATAAACCTATCGGCATAAGTGAGTTTAATTTAACAGAAATAGTACCTGATGAATTAAAGAGTAGTTTACCAACTATAGAAGAGATAGAAAAAGAATTTAATGATGAAAAGTAACTTCTTCTTTATACCCCAGCAATGGGCCAAACTTGCAGAAACGCCGAAGATAGCAGAGGAAAATGTCTATAGAGCTCCTTGTTATGCGGCATCAGAGTGCCGTAAGAGTTTAGAAGAGTGGATACGTTGGCTTTACCAATACGATGTTGATTTAGAATTACCTTATGATACCAAATTAAGTTCTTTAATATATTCTCAGACTTTCAAAAAATTAGTTGCCCCTACACATTTTCATCAAATAAATCTTATACGTAAGCTGGGAAATACTGCGGTTCATACCAAAACCAAGATAAAGCCCGAAGAAGCATTACATGCTTTGCAACTTTTGCATGGTTTTATTTTATGGGTTATTGCAACTTATTCTGAGGAAAAAATCATTTTACCAGCCTTTGATGAATCAATAGTACCAAAAGAAAAAGGAGAAGATAAAACTAAGGATGAGCTGCAAGAGCTAGAAAGAGCTTATCACCATCAACAAACAGAGCTAGAAAAACTACAAGCAGAATTAGAAAAATTTAAAACTTTAAAAGAGCAAAATATTTCTTTTGTACCTGCACCAATAAACCCTAACGAGGCCCTTACCCGCAAAATGTATATAGATATTTTGCTACAAGAAGCCCGATGGGATATACATGCTAAAAACACACAAGAATATCCGCTTAAAGCATGTATGCCCCAGGCAGCAGGTAATTTAGGCGATGGTTTTGTAGATTATGTTTTATGGGGCGATGATGGCAAACCCCTAGCCGTAGTAGAAGCTAAAAAAACCAAAAGAGACCCACGAGTTGGGCAGCACCAAGCCAAATTATATGCCGATGGTTTGCAAAAGGAAAACGGACAACGCCCTGTTATATTTTATAGCAATGGTTACCAAACTTGGCTGTGGGACGATTTGAATTACGCCCCTCGTGAGGTTTATGGTTTTTATACCAAAGACGAACTGCAAGCTTTAATTCAGCGAAGAGTTTTTAAAAAACCTTTAGCAGGGCAAACAATTAATAATGCCATTACCGATAGATACTACCAACATGAAGCCATCCGCAAGGTATCAGAAGCTTTAGAAACCAACCATCGCGAAGCACTATTAATTATGGCTACTGGAACTGGAAAAACAAGAGTTTCGGCTAGTTTGGTTGATTTTTTAAGCAAAGCCAATTGGATTAAAAGGGTTTTATTTTTAGCCGATAGAAACGCATTAATTCACCAAGCAAAAGTTAATTTTAACGATTATTTGCCCAATTTACCTGCCGTAGATTTAACCAAAGAAAAGGAAGACGAAAGTAGCCGCATTGTATTTTCTACCTACCAAACCATGATAAACATGATTGACGGCGAAAAAGATGGCAATAATCGTTTTTACAGCGTAGGGCATTTTGATTTAATAATTTTTGATGAAATACACCGCTCTGTTTATAACCGCTACCAACATATTTTTAAATATTTTGATGGCATAAGAATCGGTTTAACCGCAACGCCAAAATCAGAAACGGATAAAGATACTTATGGGCTTTTTGATATGCAGCCCGGTAACCCAACCTATGCTTATGAATTAGAGCAAGCCGTAAATGATCAGTTTTTAGTTCCACCAAAATGTATAGGTGTACCTGTAAAATTTCAGCGTAAAGGCATTAAATATGCCGAGTTAAACGAGGCAGACAAACTGGCTTATGAAGAAGAATTTACCGACCCATTAACGGGCGAATATCCCGATGAAATAGATGCCAAAGCGTTAAACAATTGGCTTTTTAATACCGATACGGTTGATAAAGTAATTGGCCATTTAATGGAGTTTGGAATTAAAGTAGAAGGAGGGGATAAGCTGGCTAAAACCATGATATTTGCCCGCTCTCACGACCATGCTCAGTTTATAGAAAAACGTTTTAATATCCAATACCCAGAGTATAAAGGCGATTTTTTAAAAGTAATTGACTACCAGGAAGAGTATAAATACGATTTACTGAATAAATTTAAGGATAAACAGAAAATGCCTCAAATTGCAGTATCGGTAGATATGCTAGATACCGGAATTGATGTACCCGAAGTGTGTAATTTGGTGTTTTTTAAACCAATTAGAAGCAGCACCAAGTTTTGGCAAATGATAGGCCGAGGAACACGTTTATGTGTTGATTTATTTGGTACTAACGATAACAAAAAAGAGTTTATCATTTTTGATTTTTGCGAAAATTTTGAGTTTTTTAACATTAACCCAAAAGGTGTAGAAACAGGAAGCTCAAAATCATTAAGTCAGCGTTTGTTTGAGTTAAGGTTGCGTATTGCACTTTTGCTTTTAGCAGATGAAAAGGAAGATCTAATAAGTTACGGTCAATCTTTAATCAATCATTTAGTTAGCCAAACTAAAGCGTTAGATACCGCAAAATTTGTGGTCAGGCAGCATTGGGAAGTAGTAGAAAAATATCAAGACGCAAACGAATGGAATAATTTAACAGACTTAAATGTCACATTAATTTTTAAGCATATTGCTGTTTTGGTAACCGAGATAGACCAAGACGAAGCTGCAAAACGTTTTGATTTGTTAATGCTAGATATTCAACTAAATGTATTAACTGGTGCGCAAAAGCAAGCGGTATTAATTAATAAAGTAGTAAAAACTGGTGCCAAACTAACTAAAAAAACAGCTATCCCAATGGTTGCCAATAAAATAGAAACCTTAAACGAAGTTCAAAACAAGCTGTTTTGGGAAGCGGCAACTATCCCTAATATAGAACGGGTTCGTTTAGAGTTAAGAGACTTAATTAAGTTTTTGGATGACGAAACTACACCAATTTATTACACCACTTTTGAAGACGAATTTGATGGTGTAGTAAAAGAACATCAGGTTATTTATAACGTTAACGATTTAGAATCATACCAACAAAAAGTAGCGCATTATCTAAAAGAAAAAAGTAACCACATAACTATTCATAAAATCAGAAACAACATATCTATTACCGAAAAAGAATTGGCAGATTTGGAAATTATGCTTTTTGAGCAAGGCAAAATAGGTACTAAAGCCGAATTTACTAAAGCCTATGGTGCACAACCTTTAGGCAAATTTATACGTGGCATTTTAGGATTAGACATTAACGCTGCAAAACTAGCTTTCGGTGATATTTTAAGCCATCAAACTTTAAATTCGCAGCAAATTAGGTTTATGGATACGCTTATCAATTTCTTTTCGGTAAAAGGAATTATTGAGCCAAGTATGTTATTTAGTCCTCCGTTTACAGATATCAATACCAGTGGAATTTCGGGCGTATTTGATATGCAAACAGCTAACAAAATAATTTATTTAATAGATAGAATAAATTTAAGTGCCGAAACGGGGTAGTAGGGCTGTGCCTAAAATTAAACTTAATGTTGATAATACCGTTATTAAATAAACCCCTACACCTCAAACTGCAACCCACTCAAATGCTTATACAACCCATTTTCTACCTGCACCAACGCTTGGTGAGTGCCGCTTTCTACCACATTTCCGTGGTCTAAAACTATAATTTTATCGGCATCACGTATGGTGGATAAGCGGTGAGCAATAATGATAGAAGTACGGTTTTTCATTAAAATTTCTAAGGCTTCTTGCACCAAACGTTCTGATTCGGAATCGAGCGATGACGTAGCTTCATCTAAAATTAATATGGCCGGGTTTTTTAACAATGCCCTTGCAATGGCAATGCGCTGGCGTTGCCCACCTGATAGTTTTACGCCACGTTCGCCTACCACGGTTTCGTATTGCTCGGGAAAAGCCGATATAAACTGGTGTGCATTAGCTTTTACCCAATTAGTAAATTTATTTGTTTACCAAGACCAAATTCAAAAATTTTATAAAGTGTTGAAAGTTGAATATCACATTTACCGTTTTCAAGTCGTGAAATATAACTTTTCTTAGTTCCTACTTTTACAGCTAATTGCTCCTGTGTCATTTTAGCCTCTTTACGACCTTCTTTTAACATTTCGCTTATAACAAAGTATTGAGCATTTTCTTCGAACCTGTCTCGTTCGTTAGTTCCTAATGTTCCGTATTTTAAGTCTAATAGTTCGTCAAAGTTTTTAGCGTTTCTAATTTTTTCTTTTTCCATTATTTTCTAGTTTTTTTGAGTTAAAATATTCGTCTTTTAGCTTTAGGGCTAAATTGATTTCATTTTTAGGTGTTTTCTGTGTTTTTTTATGGAAGCCGTTAAAAAGCACCACTAAGTTACCCTTGTCGAAACAGCAGAAAACCCTGTATATATTACTTTCAAATTCTATCCTTATTTCAAAAAGACCGTTGGTGCCTGTGAGATGGTCTAAAAACTTTTTCGGCACATTCTGAACGGTGCGTACAATTTTAAAAATATATTCGATTTTCTCTTGTACCTTTTCATTCTGTAAAAGATAAAAGTCTGTGAAATAGTGTTCATAAAAAATAATTTGTCTATGAGCGTTCATTAAACAAAGTTAACTTAAAAGGCAACATGTAACAATTTTTTTATGAAATTTGTCAAAACGGCACAGTCTGTGAAAAAACCTCCGTGTAATCCAAATATTACTACCGTTCTTCGGCTACACCCCCTTCGGGGGCGGGGGGGGATTGGTCTGCAACCCACTCAAATGCTTATACAAGCCGTTTTCTACCTGTACCAACGCTTGGTGAGTGCCGCTTTCTACCACATTGCCGTGGTTTAAAACTATAATTTTATCGGCATCGCGTATGGTGGATAAGCGGTGTGCAATAATAATAGAAGTACGGTTTTTCATCAAAATTTCCAAGGCTTCTTGTACCAACCGTTCTGATTCGGAATCGAGTGATGAGGTAGCTTCATCTAAAATTAATATGGCTGGGTTTTTTAACAATGCCCTTGCAATGGCAATACGTTGGCGTTGCCCGCCCGATAGTTTTACGCCACGTTCGCCTACTACGGTTTCGTATTGCTCGGGAAAAGCCCATATAAACTGGTGTGCATTAGCTTTTTGGGCAGCTTCAATAATTTCTTGTTGGCTTGCGCCGAGTTTACCGTAGGCAATGTTTTCTAAAATTGTGCCGCCAAACAAAATTACATCTTGTGGTACTATGGCTACTTGGTTGCGTATATCGGTAAGCGAAAATGCCGAAGAAGGTTTCCCATCAAAACATATTTCGCCAGCTTGGGCATCATAAAATTTTAAAATTAAACCCGCAATGGTTGATTTTCCTGCACCCGATGGACCAACTATAGCCACTTTTTGCCCCATTTTTGCCTCGAAACTTACATCGTGTAAAACCGTAATTTCGCTTCTGCTAGGGTACGCAAAGCGGATGTTTTTAAATGCCACATCGCCTTTTATAATTTGGTTAATTTTATTATCGTTTTCACGGATGGATATAGGCTCGTTTACTTCGTCTAAAATTTCTAAAACCCGCTCCGATGCGCCTATGGCTTTTTGTACATGGGCATAAAGCTCAGGAAAACTGCCCATTGCCGCACCTACAAATACCGAGTACAGTACATAAGCCAACAAATCGCCTACCGATAAACTACCAGCCTGCACCAATAAACTGCCGTACCAAATTACACCTACAATAGCTCCAAACAAACAAAATATAATAAACGATGCAAACGCACCACGGTAATTAGCCCCTCTAAGGGCAATTTTAACTACTTCACGCAAGGTTTTATCGTATCGGTTGGCTTCGTAAGCTTCGTTTACAAATGCTTTTACGTTGGCTATGCCCTGCAAGGTTTCTTCAACCACGGTATTAGATTCGGCCAATTTATCTTGCGCACTGCGTGATATTTTGCGTATAGCTTTACCAAAAAATACGCCTGCAACTACAATTAAAGGCAGTATCGATAAGTTAAACAGTGTAAGCTTGCCCGATACTATTATTAACAGTGTAATGCCACCAATTAATAAAATAATTTGGCGTATCATTTCGGCTAGGGTAGTGGTAATGGTATCTTGTATTTGCGATAAATCGGCCGATATACGGCTATTTAACTCGCCCACACGGCGGTTGGCAAAAAAATTCATTGGTAAGGTAATCATTTTAAAATAAGTATCACGCCTAATATCGGCCAGGGCTTTTTCGGCTACTTCAACAAATAAGCGTATCCTAAAAAACGATACAAAAGATTGTAAAAACAAAATCGCGAAAGCTAAATAACCTATACCGTTAACGGTTTGTGGCAAGCCATAACCTGCCAAATGGCCTTGTGCGGTTTCAACCATCATTTTTATTAATGCCGGAAAAGCCAAACCTGTTAAGCTTGATAGCAATAAAAACACCATACCAATACCAAATTTTGTGCGGTAAGGTTTAAGGTATTTTAACAAACCCGAAATTTTTTGCAGGTTTTCTATATTGATTTTTGCTTTAGAAAGTTCTTGTGTTTGTGCTGAACTGCTGTTTAGTCCGTTTCTGGCCATTGTTATATTTTTTGTGTTGTATTTTATTTATGAAGGCTAAGGTTATAAATAAACATTAAGCCACTAAACGAGTTAGCAAAGCTAAAGTTTTATTTGGTGTGGCGTAAGGTGTTATAAAAGTTTTATTTGCTGTAATAACCCTTGATATATTACCTGCAGATGCTACTACAATTTTTCGAAATCAATATCCATTAAGTCATACATTTGCCAATCTTCAAAATCAAAATGCCACCATTCGTGTTTAAAAATTGTGAACCTATTATTTGTCATTACCTCTTGCAAAATTTTTCGGTTTTTTAAAACATTTTCGGGTAGTTCGCTATAATCGGCGTAAGCCTTGCTTAAAAAACTATCGTAAGGGGTGGGCATAGCCAGTTCTTGCCCGGTTTTTAAATCAATTAATGTTACATCGAGGGCACAGCCACGGTTATGGCGTGATCCTTTTGCGGGGTTGGCTACATATTGTTTTTTATTATTTGGTGTGATACGCCAAAATTTTACCGTTACAGCGTAAGGGCGGTAGGCATCATAAATTTTTAATCCCAAGCCTTTGGGGGCTAGGCTTTGTTGTATTTTTTGTAGGGCCATTACCACAGGTTTTCGGGCATAAGCTTGGCCACTTTTATATACCGCTATGCCTGTAAAATTATTTTTGGTGGCGTACCTTATATCTAGTACTATGCTTGGTATATTTTTTTTTATATCTAGCAAAGCACAATTGGTATTTAAAGCCACTTGCCTATGATAATCGCTTATAGATGAAATAATTTTTAAACCATGTACCGGTTTTGGGGTGCTGGCACACGAAAATATAAGTAGTAAAACAAGGCTGCTAAATTTAGCCAAGCGGATTTTGTGTGGGTAAATAAGCCACCTCTTTTTCGATAATAGTTTGTTCGACATATACTGCATGTTTTGATGGTTTTATTTTTCCTCCGTAGCAGTGTGCATACACCTGCGTAAACTCGGCACCAAAATATAAAATTGCCGCCGAGTAGTACACCCACATAATTATTAATAAAAACGAACCCGCAGCACCATATACCGAAGCTATAGATGAGCTTTGGATATACAGGCCAATTACATATTTACCTAGCATAAAAAGCAACGAAGTAAATATAGCCCCTGCTATTACATCTTTCCAATCAATTTCTACATCGGGTAATATCTTGTAAATAATGCTAAACAAAGCTACCAAAACCATTAAGGTTATACCTTGGTTAAGTAAATGTATAATTAAGAGCGTAATATCGGGCAAAAAACGGGTTAATATGCTGCTTGTAGCCAATACTAAGCCATTAATTATTAAAGATACAATCAATAAAAAACCTAAACTTGCAATCATCGAAAGAGAGAGTATCCTATCGATAATTAACTTTACCCAGCCTCTTTTAGGTTTTGCTTTTACCCGCCAAATTAGGTTTATCGAATCTTGAATTTCTACAAAAACCCCCGATGCACCTATAATTAAAGTAATTACGCCAGTTATAAACGCAAAAGTACCCTTGCCCGATAACTGCATTTGCTTTAAAATATCTTGTATTTGGGCTGCCGATTTGTTGCCAATAAAATCATGTAATTGCGAAAATATTTTGCCCTGTACGGCTTCCTGCCCATAAAAAATCCCTGTAAGGGCTATTAAAACTATAAGCATGGGTGCTATAGAAAATATAGTATAATAAGCCAAAGCCGCACTTAGCTTTAAGCCCCTATCGTTGGTAAAAGCTATGTAACTTTGCTTTATAAGATGAAGTATTTTATGTAACAATTTTATTTTTTTAACCATCGTACTGTTATTTTACTTTAACAAAGCAGCTAGTATTTATTCAAAAAAAAAATATTTTTTTCGTACTATTTAAAAAATAGCTTCTGCTATTTGCTTAGTTTGATGCGGTTTACCCATCGTGTAAAAGTGCAAAACGGGTACGCCAAAGGCAATAAGTTCTTTACATTGCTTAATCATAAACTCGGTACCTACTTGTTTTACATCGTTTGAGGTTTTACAATCTTGTACGGCTTCGCTTAAATCTTCGGGTAAATCTATATGAAAAATTTTGGGCAATGCTACCAGTTGGCCTAATGCGCTAATAGGTTTTAAGCCTGGTATTATGGGTACATTAATATCGTTCTGACGACATTTTTTTACAAAATCGAAGTATTTTTGGTTATCAAAAAACATTTGGGTAACTATAAACTCGGCTCCCATATCTATTTTTTGTTTTAAGTATTTAAAATCGGTTTTAAGGTTTGGTGCTTCAAAATGCTTTTCGGGATAGCCTGCTACACCAATACAAAAATCGCTTTTATCGTTACTCTCAATATCTTCGTGTAAAAACTTTCCAGAGTTATGGTCTTTTACATGTTGCAATAAATCGGTAGCGTAATTATGCCCATTGGGTGTAGGTACAAAATTGGCATCGGCTTTACGGGCATCGCCACGTAGCACCAGCACATTATCGATACCCAAAAACTGCATATCTATCAATGCGTTTTCGGTTTCTTCTTTGGTAAAGCCACCGCAAATAAGGTGTGGTACAGCATCTACTTTATATTTATTGATGATTGCGGCACATATTGCAATGGTGCCAGGGCGTTTTCGGTACGATACTTTTTCGAGCAAACCGTTTTCTTTTTGCTTATAAATATAATCTTCCCGTAAAGATGTAACATCAATAAAAGGAGGTTTAAACTCCATCAATGGGTCGATAGCATCGTAAATCCATTGGATACTTTGGCCCTTTACGGGAGGTAGTAACTCGAACGAAAAAAGGGTTTTGCCTTTTGCATTTTTAATATGTTCGGTAATTTTCATGTATTAATTGATTTTAAAATGCTTTTGTGGGGCATTTTTTTAAGGCTAAATTAGGTAAAAATGGCTTAAAAATATAGGTATATAATTAATTTGGATAAATGCTTTTATGTATTGTAGTAAATATTAAGTGAGATTTTATAAACTATTGATTTTAGTTTTTTATATCTTCAATGAACTAACAATTACTAAAGCCAAGCTGTATATACGCTAAAAAACGGTATTAATATAGATGATTATACATCATTTTTTTGTAATAACTTTAGCAATACACCAAAATCTTTGGGGTAATCGGCTATAAAAGTTTTGGTTTTGGTGTCGGATATTTTAAAGGTTACTTGGCGAGAGTGTAGGGCAAAGCGTTTCATAATAGGTTGCTCTTCTTGTTGCTTGCTTAAAATATAATTCCGTTTTATGTGCGATAAAAACACTGGCTTGCCGCCGTACATGGCATCGCCAGCTATACTTGCTTTTTGGGTAGCTAAGTGTATGCGTATTTGGTGCATACGGCCTGTAACAGGCTGGGCTTGTATTAAAGTATAATGTTTAAAATAGCTGAGCGAATTAAAATACGTTTCGGCTCGCTTGCCTTCGGTGCGGCTTATGGTTACGTTTCCTTTTCCTACGTTTAGTATAGGCAAATCTACCAACAAATCATTAAAAACATGGGTACCATCTACAATGGCATGGTAAACTTTTTTTACGTCGCGGTGTTCGAACTGCATCGAAACAAAGCGGTAGGTTTCGGGGTTTTTAGCAATTATCATGGCTCCGGAGGTATCTTTATCTAATCGGTGGCATATTTGCGCATCGGCATGATATTGCTTGGCTAGGCGTAATATATTCATCTCGCCCCCTTCACGCTCATCAAGCGAACTTATAAAAGGTGGTTTGTTAATAACCAATAAATCATCGTTTTCAAACAAGATAAGGCTTTGTATGGTATGATTTTTCATCTAGCTACAAACTTAATATTTTATTTGAAGACGTGGGTGAATTCAAAAGTTAAAATTCAAAATCATCGTGTTTATTGTGCCACTAACCACAAGCTATGAAAGCCCGAAGCCCGTTGCCCGTTACCCTCCTCCCCTACACTACTCCGTTTCTATTTCAAATTTGTAGCCCACACCTTTTACGGTAGTAACATACGAGTCGCCCAATTTTTCGCGAAGTTTTCTAATATGTACATCGATAGTACGGTTGGTTACTACTACGCTATCTTCCCATATATTTTTTAGAATTACTTCTCGGGTATAAACTTTACCTGGTTTTGATGCCAATAGGTACAATAATTCAAATTCTTTTTTTGCTAAAAAAATTTTATTATTTCCTTGGAAAACCAAAAAAGATTCCCTATCAATCACCAAATTACCAATTTCTAATTTGCTATCTAAAATTTCTTCGCTTTGTGCATTGCGCCTAAGTATAGCATTTATACGACTTATTAATGCCCTAGGCTTAATTGGCTTAGCAATATAATCATCGGCACCTACATTAAAACCAGCAATTTCCGAATATTCTTCGTTTCGGGCAGTTAAAAAAACCATAAATGTATTTTTAAACTCTGGCATGGCCCGCATCATTCGGCAGGCTTCAATACCATCCATTTTGGGCATCATAATATCCAAAATTATTAAATCAGGGATTACTTTTTTGGCTTCGGCCACGGCTTGCTGCCCGTTAGATGCGGTATATACTTGATAACCTTCTTTTTTTAAGTTATACTCGATAAGTTCGAGTATATCGGGTTCGTCATCAACTATTAATATTACTGGTTTAACGGTACTCATAGCTTGTTTAAGTTTGGTACGAATTTATGCGGATTTATGCATGCTTTAGTTAAGTTAGTATTAACAAATTGTTAATTGGTATTTTAATTTAACAATTTGATTTTAAAATAAACATAAAAAAAAATATGCACTAATTTTTAATTTAAGGTTTTGTTTAAAAAGCTTTCTAAGCTTCTGCCTCTTAGATTTTTGGCAATTATTTTTCCTTCGGGGTTTATCAGTATCGAAAAAGGTATAGCATCCACGTTGTAAGTTAATGCAATGGGCGATTCGAAGCCTTTAAAGTCCGACACTTGTGTCCATGTAAGTTGGTCATCCTCAATGGCATTTACCCATTTATCTTTATCATCATCTAACGAAACACCAAAAACAATAAAGTTTTTATTTTTATATTTTTTAAATGCTTGTACAACATTGGGGTTTTCTTCGCGGCATGGGCCACACCACGAAGCCCAAAAATCAATGAGTACATATTTGCCTCTAAAATCAGATAGTTTACTTATTTTTCCTTCGGGTGTTTCGGCTATAATATTGGGTGCTTGCTTGCCTACCGATATGTTTTGTATGCCCTCTATTTTGCTAACAAATTCGTTTATTACATTGTTATTAAATTTACCTTTTATAGCTTTGGCATAGGCAAATATACTACTTTCGTAGATGTTACCTTCATCTAAGTTACGTAATAAATTTGCTGCATAAAAAGCAGTTAGGCTTTGGTTATAGTTACTTAAAAATTGGTTTATTTCTTTTAAAAATGGAGTTATTAATAACTTTGATTGAATTGTAAAATCCTCCATAATTTTATCTTTTTGTTCGGGGTTACGCTCAATAAGCTGGCTAAATTTATTTCCTAAAACAATATTTTTGGCCTCAATTGTTTGTATTAGTTTATTTAAGGCTTGTGCTTCTTCATCTTCATAGCTACCCTCAACACTAAAATTGGTAGTTTCTTTTTCATCAATTAGTAATTGTATTTGGTTGCCATTTTGGGCTACAAGTAAATACTGCTTGTTATTGTACAGTATTTGAAATATAGCTGCATTGCTGGCAACAGCCTTTAATTTAAAGGTTTTGTTTTCGCCCACAATGGCCGAATCTATGGCAAGCATTTCGCCTGTTTCGGTTTGGGTGAGTAGGCGCACCATTTGTTTACTTTCGCTTGCGTTGTTAATTTTACCGTTTATAACAAATTTGGTTTTATCTTTACAGCCTACTATTAGTAGTGTAAAAATTATTACAATAAAGTTTTTCATTTTAATTTTTCTAATTGTTGAACCAACAGTTTATTAGCGCTTTTAGGGTCTATTTTGCCGCCTGATATTTTCATTACCTCGCCCATAAATAAGCCTAACACGCCTTTTTTGCCAGTATTATATTCTTTTACCTTATCAGGGAACTTATTTATTGCGGTTATAATAAACCCATCTATTGTACTAGTGCTGGTTTCTATCAAAACGTTTAATTGTTTTAAAAGTTCGTTTATATTTTGGGTAGGATGCTTTAACAGCGCCACAAAAACTTTATCTTTTGCTTGGTTATTATTTATTTCGCCAGTTTCTACTTTATTAATTAATAAGGCCATTTGCTGTGCCGAAATGGGAAACTTATCGAACCCTATATTATTTTCGTTTAGGTATGAGCGTATAGTACCCATTACCCAGTTTGATGCTGCTTTGTAATTACTTACCAATGCTGTTAAGCTTAAAAAATAATAGGCCATTTCTTTATCGGCGGTAAGCACCAAAGCATCGTAAGCTGGCAGGCCAAATTGGCAAATAAATTGTTGGTACAATGCCTCGGGTAGGGCGGGCATGGTTTGTTTTATGGCTTCAATATACTCGTCGGATAGGTGTAAAGGCAATAAATCGGGCTCGGGAAAATAGCGGTAATCGTTGGCCATTTCTTTGCTTCGTAGTACGGATGTTATCCCCGTAAGGGCATCAAAATTTAGGGTATTTTGGTGAATATACACACCTGCTTCGCTTAATTGTATTTGGCGGCTAATTTCGTGTTCGATAGCCCGTTGTACATTTTTTATCGAATTTAAGTTTTTTACCTCGCAGCGGTTACCTAAGGCGGTATCACCTTTAAGGCGTATGCTTACATTGGCATCGCAGCGCATACTACCTTCTTCCATATTGCCGTCGCAAATATTAAGGTAGCGTACCAGCTTACGCAGCTCGCTAAGGTATGCGGCGGCTTCTTCGCCTGTGGCAATCATGGGCTCGGTTACTACTTCAAGTAGGCTTACGCCTGCCCTATTCAAATCTATCAACGAGTAATTTTCATCTACATCGTGTATGCTTTTTCCAGCATCTTCTTCAATATGTATGCGGTTTAAAATAATGTTTTTTTGGTGGCCATTGGCAAGCCTTATTTTTACAGTACCTCCTTTGCATATAGGTTCATTATCTTGTGTAATTTGGTATCCTTTGGGCAAATCGGCATAAAAATAATTTTTTCGGTCAAAAAAATTATACTTGTTTATGGTTGAACCAATAGCCAACCCTAACTTAACAGCATAGCTAACTATGGCCTCGTTAGCCCTAGGTAAAGCACCTGGTAAGCCCAACGACACGGGACTAATGTGATTATTGGCCTTGCTACCATATTGAGCGCTATCGTAGCAAAATGCTTTCGATTTTGTAGATAACTGTACATGTACCTCGAGCCCTATTACGGCTTCGTATTTATCTATTTCTTTTAGGTTTACTAACATTATTTATAAATGTGGTAAATATAAATTTTAATTTTTGGTTTAGCGTTGTATGCAATTATTTTTAGTATTAATATTATTTGAGTAACATCCAACGCACATAAAAACTATTTTAAATAAGTTATTGTACGGTTTTAATTGGTTATCAATAAATTTAAAAACTTAATCCCCTATTTTCTACAAAAAATTGCTCGCTTTTTCTAAGGCTATGGCTAGGCCTGCTGCATTTTTGCCTCCAGCAGTTGCGTAAAAGGCTTGGCCGCCACCACCGCCATCAATTTCTTTAGCTAATATTTTTACCATATTACCTGCGTGTAAGCCTTTTTCTTTTACTACGTTTTCGGCTACCATTACGGTTAATAAAGGTTTATTATCAATTACAGTAGCCAATACCAAAACCAAATTAGGTACCACATCTTTTAACTGGTACGCTAGGTTTTTTACGGCATCGGTATGTGGTAAATTAATTTTTTGGGCAATAAAATTTATACCCTTCGTATGTATGGCGGTAGCTTTTAAACTATCTTTAAGGTGAGATGCTTTTTCGAGAACTAATTTTTCGGCATCTTTTTTTAGCTTTATATTTTCTTCTAAAATATTTTCTAAGGCTTTGCTAACATCTTGCGGGTTTTTTAACAGCTGCTTTATTTGCCCTATTAGGGCATTTTGCTGGTGTATATAGGCTTCGGAGGCTTGGCCTGTAATGGCTTCGATACGCCTAACGCCTGCGGAAACTGCACTTTCGCTTATAATTTTAAACAAGCCAATTTGCCCCGTTGCTGCAACATGTGTACCACCGCAAAGCTCTTTAGAGTACGCATCATCAAAGGTAATTATACGCACAAAATCGCCATATTTTTCGCCAAATAATGCGGTTACGCCACTATCTAAGGCTTGCTGGTAGGCTACATTTCGTTCTTCTTTTAAAGCAATGTTTTCGCGTATTTTTTGGTTTACCATGTTTTCGATGGTTAAAATATCCTCATCGCTTACTTTACTAAAATGCGAAAAATCGAAACGTAATTGCTGGGCATTTACCAACGAACCTTTTTGGTTTACATGTGTGCCCAAAACAGTTTTTAATGCTGCCTGTAATAGATGTGTTGCCGAATGGTTATTTTGGCTGGCAATGCGCTGTTTGGTATTAATTTTTGCTGTAAATTTCTCCGATAAATTTTGGGGAAGCTGGTTTACAAAATGTATAATTAACCCGTTTTCTTTTTTGGTATCGGTAATTTCGATGGTTTGGCTTTTGCCGATTAATACGCCTGTATCGCCTACCTGGCCACCACTTTCGGCATAAAACGG
The DNA here is from genome assembly GCA_004293485.1 of Sphingobacteriales bacterium. Classification (GTDB taxonomy): domain Bacteria; phylum Bacteroidota; class Bacteroidia; order Sphingobacteriales; family Sphingobacteriaceae; genus Pseudopedobacter. Next base: position 16,216 of record RDYW01000063.1, read on the forward strand.
AGTGCGGTTTAAAACCAATTGGTACTGTTGGGCTGTTTTTGAACTTACTTTACGGTATTTTAAAATTTTAGTCAGACTTTCGCTTTCATCATAGCCTACAAAAATCACTTCTTCATCAGGGTGTATGGTTACCCAATCGTGGGTATCAACTGCTGTTGCCGCCCTCGAACGGTTTTTTTGTTTTTGAAGTTGGTTTTCGAAGCCAGCCATATCCACTAATAAATTTTTTTCACGGGCCATTAACTCGGTTAAATCTATCGGGAAACCAAAGGTATCGTATAGCTCGAAAGCAAAATCGCCACTTATGGTGGCAGTGCTAAGGTCGGCAGTGTATTTATCGAAACGCTGAATGCCGTTTTCTAAAGTGCGTAAAAAGGCTACCTCTTCTTCTAAAACTACTTTTTGTACAAAATCTTGCTGGGCTATTAATTCGTTAAAAACGCCTTCAAACTGTGCAGCCAAAATCGGCACCAGCCTATTTAAAAATGGTTGCTTTAGGTTAAGGTATTGGTAGGCATACCGTACCGCCCTACGTAAAATACGGCGAATTACATAGCCCGCTTTGTTGTTAGATGGAAGCTGCCCATCGGCTATGGCGAAGCAAATTGCCCGTATATGGTCGGCCATTACACGCATGGCTATGGCTTGTGGTGTATCTTTGCTTACATCTACATGGGTGATATAAGGTATGCCACTTTTTGCAGCAATAAAATCAATCATGGGCATAAAAACATCGGTATCGTAGTTGGATGTTTTATTTTGTACTGCCCGTACCAAACGTTCGAAACCCATGCCTGTATCTACATGTTTGGCTGGTAAAGGTACTAGTGTTCCGTCTTTTAAACGGTTGTACATCATAAAAACATTGTTCCAAATTTCTATCACTTGCGGATGATCATTATTTACCAACGTTGCACCATCTACCAATTCTCGTTCGGTATCGGGGCGTAAATCGATATGGATTTCGGAACAAGGGCCACAAGGGCCTGTTTCGCCCATTTCCCAAAAGTTATCTTTTTTATTACCAAATATAATGTGCGCCATGGGCACTAATTTTTGCCATTCTTGTAATGCTACAACCGACTTAGGTAGATTTTCTTTTTCATCACCCTCAAAAACACTCACATATAAACGGCTTTTAGGTAATTTATACACTTCGGTAAGTAACTCCCAGCTCCAAGCAATGGCTTCGGCTTTAAAATAGCCACTGTCAGGATTGTTGGGGTCGCCAAAACTCCAATTACCTAACATTTCAAACATGGTATGGTGGTACGTATCGATACCTACTTCCTCTAAATCGTTGTGTTTGCCGCTTACTCTAAGGCAACGTTGTGTATCGGCTACACGGGAATACTTTACAGCAGCTTGACCTAAAAAAAGGTCTTTAAACTGGTTCATCCCTGCGTTGGTAAACATTAATGTAGGGTCGTTTTTTACAACAATAGGTGCCGAAGCTACAATTTGGTGTTGCTTGGATTCGAAAAAATCTAAAAATGCTTGGCGAATTTGTTTAGCGGTCATACTCATACTAACCGCAAATATAATTGAAGATGTTAGAAAATAGAATTTGCAATAGAGTTTTTAAAATTTAGCCCATTGTTTCGCTTTATTTTAGGGTAAATTCTACCTCCACATTTCCCCATTTTAGTTCTATTTCGCCATCTTTTTCTATTTCAATGGTAAACTGTTCGGTTAAGGTTTTTTCGGTTTCGACCTTAACTTGTACACGCAATACATCCAACTCTTTTTTATACTCGAAAGCACCCCACTGGTCCCATGTTTTGTTAAAAATTATTGTCCATTTTTTTTTGCCCGGTATAGTAAATAAAGCATATTTACCAGCTGGCAATAGCTTACCTTTTATTTTTGCATCTTTTTTAAGCTCAATGGTTGTAGCTTCATTAGCACCAGTACGCCATACCGAATCTAAGGTTGCCACCTCTTTACCTACCGTTCGGTTTTTTAGGTAAGGCCTGCTATAATCAATAGTTACAATATTGCCATTGTATAAGGTATCGCATATTGTGGCAGGCGGGCTAAGCCTTTTGCTTTTATCTATTTGTGCAGTTAAACTACCCGAAAAAAGCACCAAGGCTATTAGGGTTACATATAATTTATTCATATTGTTATATTTTAATTTGATGTTAACGGCTTTTTGTTTTATTTGTTATTTGGCTACAAAACTAGTTACGAATATACATATACAATCAAAATGTTTGGCACAAAGGCAAAAAAAAAGGGCACTTACATAAGCGCCCTTTTTTTTAAAATATTATTGTGATTAAAATGCGTAAACAACAGCTAAAGAAGCTTGAGTAGCTTGTTTAGTCATATCAGTTCCATTTTTTTTCATAAACTGAGTTACAGAACCATTATCCAATCTAACCTCTGGAATAAAGGTTAAACCACCTGCTTTAAAGTTAGCAGTTAAGGTTGCAGCAATAACTGACTCTTTAGGAGCAACTCCAGATAATGTATAACCAATTTCCATACTATCCATATCTTTAACAGATTTAGAGGTAAAGTATTCGCCTCTTACACCTAAACTGAATTTTTCTGTGAAAGCATTTTGCAAGTACAAAGCACCGCCAGTATAACCACCTTTCTTAGTTGCAGCAACAGTAGTATTACCGACACCCGCAGTCCAATCGGCTGCATTAACACCAACTTTAAATGATTTTGTTACTTGGTAAGTACTTGTCAAATCTAAAATAGTACCTGATACGTAACCAGAAAGCACATTTAAGTAAGCACTCCAGCCTTCAACTGGTGCAAGCATTAACTGAGCTCCTAAAGTTGAGATACCAAATTTCGACTCAGCTTTGTAAACGTTCCAATTATCGTTGAAACCACCCACCATTAAACTAACTTTAGGAGAAAAAGCGTAAGTTGCTTTTACTCCTGCATTTTGGAATGGCCCGTTAGTGAATAAATAAGAAGTAGAGTAGTTAAAATTACCAGTAGGTGCAATAACTTCGTAACCCACAAAAGTACTAAAGAAGCCAGCGGCCATACTAAACTCAGGCGTAAAAGCATAAGTCATGTTTAAATTTTGGATGTTAAAACCGTGTTTGCTTTCGTCAAATAAACTATTAATGTTGTAAATGGATTGCCCCTGACCACGTGGACCAAAAGATAATTCACCTACAAAAGATGCTTTACCAGTAGTTTTCTTTAAAGCAACACCAATCATACCTAAAGAAACAGAGTTTTGGTCTGTTGCAAAACTAGTTTTAATGTTTTCTCGTTCAGCAAAATCAAATTTGTAATACGTATCTGCGTAACCAGAAATAGAAAGCGGTGTGTCTTGAGCGTTAGCTCCGATTGCAACTGCAACGAATGCAG